>CAJWHS010000001.1 GCA_913041415.1 uncultured Acidimicrobiaceae bacterium
CATCCTCAGCGCCGTTGCGGTCGACCTGCGCAGCACCAGGGGCTTCGACACCGAGCACGCTCACGACGAGGGCCATCGCAACGAGCAACGAGCGAACAAGATGAAGGCCAGACATCGCCCAGTGACCGTAGTGCACAGCGGCACCGATCGGCGTGTCCGTCGAGAAGCCCCCGTGTGCGAACTAAAGACCACCACCGTCACCGGCGGAGGCTGAGCCGGGCTCAGGTCTGACAGTTGGCACACCAGTAGGTGGTGCGACCACCCACATCGTTGCGCCGCAACTCGACCATCGGGCATCGTGGGCACACGCCACTGCGCTTACGTTCAGCCTGAAGATCACCGGTATGGCTGCCTCCGCGTGCACCCAGGACCTCGATTGTGCGGCGCATCGCCCGATGCAGCTTCGCCTGCTCCTGGTCAGACAGTGAGTTGGCGGGCCGATCCGGCGCCAGCCCCGCCCGGTAGAGCATGTCATCGGCCAGCAGATTGCCGATGCCAGCAAGCTTCGCCTGATCCATGAGGCGGGCTTTGAGCGGCGCCGACGACGCCGTGAGGATCGCCCGGAAGGGTTTGAGCGTGACCGCAGCAGCATCGGGGCCAAGCTTGGACTCGTCAGGATCGAGTTCGACACCACCGAGCCGACGGGGATCACGGATGACGAGCGAGCCCCCCTCAGCGAAGTCGAGCCCAAAGCGATCCCACGCCGGATCGTTGCGGTCGCTCGAATACTCGAGCGCCGCAATCGGGGCAATGTCGTCCACGAGGATCCGGCCGGTCATGCCATACCGAAGACCCAGCACCGGCCCGTCAGTGTCGACGAGCATCAGCTTCCCGATCCGTCGGGTGCCGGTGATGCGCAGGCCCGGAAGTTCGGCGTGAAGGGCGTCGGTCGTCGTGGCGCCCTTGGCGTACCACTCGTCGGTCGAATGGACGGCAGAGATCGTTCGGCCGACCACCGGATCGGCGGCAAGCCGATACTCCTCGACCTCCAGCATCTCGGGCATCGATGGCCCGTTCTACTCGACGGCTTCCTTGGCGGCGCGCAGAAGCGTGTCGGCGATGAGCGGGCCGAGGAACGCCGACTCGAGGAGGAAGCCGTCGTGGCCCTGCGGGCTCTCGACGACGTGATACTCGCAGCTGCCTCCGCCGGCGGTGATCGCCTCATGGATCGCGGCCTGCTGATACGGCGGGTACAGAACGTCGCTGGTAATCGACGCCGTGAGCACCGGCATCCGGAACGATCCGAGGACCTGCTCGATCCCGCCGCGCCTGCGGCCGACGTCGTGGAGATCCATGGCCCTGGACAGCACGAGAAACGAGTTAGCGTCGAAACGGCGAACCAGCTTCTGACCGTGGTGGTCGAGATAGGACTCCACCTGATAGCGGCCCCACGGCTGGAGTTCTTCCTTCTTGCTCACCGGTTCGCGACCGAATCGATCATCGAAGACCTCGGTTGTGCGGTAGGTGATCTGGGAGATCTCCCGTGCCAAGGCCAGGCCGTGCCAGGGACCGTCGCCAGGTTCAGCGTCGTAATACCAGCCGTTGCGCCATTTCGGATCCTGGACGATCGCCATGCGTTCCACTGCGCTCCAGCCGATCTGCTGCGGGCTGGCAGCTGCGACGGAAGCAACTGGGATGAGCGACTTCACGAGACCGGGGTACATCGCTCCCCACTCGAGAACTTGCATACCGCCCATTGAGCCACCCACAACCGAGAGCCAGTGCGGCAGGTTGAGGTGGTTCATCAGCATGTGTTGGGTGCGGACGATGTCGCGAATGGTGACCTGAGGGAACGTGGGGCCGTAGGGCTTGCCAGTCTCGGGGTCGATCGATGACGGGCCCGTAGTGCCCTGGCAGCCGCCGAGCACGTTGGCGCACACCACGAAGTATTCGTTGGTGTCGATTGCCTTGTCGGGACCGATCAGGTCCTTCCACCAGCCGTCGGAGGGATGACCGGGGCCCATCTCGCCCGCAGCATGCGAGTCGCCGGTGAGCGCATGGGCGACGAGCACGGCGTTGCCACGGTTGTCATTGAGCTCACCCCAGGTCTCGTAGGCGATGGTGACCTCGGGAAGCACACCCCCACCTTCGAGCACGAACGGCCACTCACCACAGATCTCAGCGAACTCACGGTTGCCGACAGGCTCGCCCTGACGCCACGCACCAGAGGCGGGCAGGCCCGCGGGAAAGCGACGGGAGGCGTCGTAGTGGAGGTGTTCGGGTCGCTGGGTCACGAATCCTGGCTCCGTGCGATGTCGCCCGTCGGCGACGACGTGAGTCTTTCAGGGTAGCAACAACGATCCAAATACCGAGTCATCGGGTCGGCATTCGATCCCACCACCACGCGAACAGGGCGTCGTTATCGATCGCATGGGCATGAAGCATGGCCTCGCCGCACGCAGCGACATCTCCGTTCCGAGCCGCTTCCGCAGCGATATCCCATGCCTGCTTGTCGTCGGGAAGAGGTAGCGCTGCGAGCGTCGCGGCCGAAACCCGAACGGCAGTGGCCGAAAGGGCGGTGCCCGCCGACTCGGTGACGAGCCAGGCGGTGGCGACTGGGCTGGTGAGGAGCGCAGCAAGGTGCCAGACCGAAGGGGCGTCGCGGGGCTCCACCGACACCACCGGCGTACACGGCACACATCGACCATCGACATCGACGATCGCTTCGATCACGCGGGTCTGAGACGCAACGAGCACCTTCGGCACGAGTCGGTCCCGGATCCACGTGTCGATCGATGGGTCGACCCGGTCGAGCAGGACCGACGGCGCGTCGAAGGACCGCTTTGCGAAACGAGTCGGACGCCTCCCCCATGCATCGCCGAGCGGATCGATGACCCCTGATGTCACGAGCGGATGGGCACCGGTGGCGTCGTCGACCACGGCGTCGGTGAGGCCGTAGTACTGGTCACGAAAACCCGCCGTGACCCTGGCGACATCGCCCAACGTGACGCCGTCGGTCGGACGGGGAACAACCGGGACACCGGCAGCGGCCGCCAGAAGCGGTGCCCACGAGGCCACAGTCGGTCGGGCCACCGCCACGCCGTCGACATCAACGGTCGGAGGAGGGTCACCGCCCCGACACACGAGCGCAACGGTGTCGACCCCGGCAGCGAAGGCCCGACCGGGATCGACCCACAACGCCCTCGGTGGCGCCGACCAGGCCAGCCGTTCCCGGACGGAGACGGCATCGACCGCACCGAGCACCGATGCCGGCTGCACCAGGACGATGGTGCCTCCGTCGGCAAGCGCATCCACCCCGGCGAGCAAGAAGGCGGCGGCATCGTCGACATAACCACCCACACCCGGCCAGCGTTCGGCGAGCGCCACTCGTTGCGCCTGGCTACGCGGCGTTCCGCCACGCAGCTGCGACAAGAACGGCGGGTTCCCGACGATGAGATCGAATCGCTTCGTTGCGAAGGGATCATCGACCAGGTGGTCGCCGACCCGCACCGTGTCGAGCGCGATGTCGCCACCCGCCCACAGCGAGAGGGCCGCTCGCGTCGTGGCGACGGCGAGCGGATCGACGTCGACGCCATGAAGGCGAGCGACGATGTCGAACGGCGTGCCCGGCATCCGTTCGGCCATCGCCAGGAGAAACGCTCCCCCGCCGACGGCCGGGTCGAGCACGGTCGTCTGCTCGTCTAGCGGCTCGGCGTGGATGAGGGCACGATCGAGGACCTGGTCGACGATCTGGGGTGGCGTGTGATGCACCCCGGTGTCGTGTCGCTCACCGTCGGAGGTCAGCGCCTCTCGGACGAAGCCGGGAAGCCATGGCCCCCACGGGCCTGCGAGCACAGATGACACTCCCGCGTCGGAGTCGAGCGGTGCTGGAGCAACAGCGTCGTCGAGCCGGAGTTCGACCTCGACGCCGCGCGCGTCGGCGACAGCAGCGACGACGGCAGCGACCGTGCCGGCGGGATCGGTTCGGCCCGACTCGGCCCAGTGGGCGACAAGGTCGGCGACGACGGGATCAGGCGTCGGCAGGATCCCACTCGGTCAGATCGGCCAGGCGGGCGTCGTTCGAGAACATCTCGACGATCGGCATCACACAATCGATGCGCTTCTGGAGTCGCTTGATCTCCAACTCCTCGTCCCACAGCGACAAGGTCACAACCAGGCCGGACTCGCCGGCACGCGCCGTGCGGCCCGCTCGGTGCAGGTAGGTCTTGTGATCGTTGGGCGGGTCGTACTGGATCACCACGTCGACATCATCGACGTGGATGCCGCGAGCAGCGACGTCGGTGGCCACGAGCGTGTGAAGCTTGCCGTCACTGAAGTCCTTCAGTGACTTCTCGCGGCTCGACTGACGCAGGTCACCGTGGATCGGTGCAGCCTTCACGTCGAGCTCCTCGAGCTCTCGGGCGAGCCGATCAGCCATTGCCTTGGTACGGGTGAACATGATCGTGCGCTCGGCCGACTTGGCGATACTCGCTGCGACCTTCGCCTTGTCCATCTTGTGCACGGCGACGAACCGGTGGGTCATCTGCTCAACGGTGACCTCTTCGGACACGACCTCGTGCATGGACGGATCGGTCTGGTACCGCTTGATCAACGTGTTGACCACACCGTCGAGCGTGGCCGAGAACAACAGCGTCTGGTGATCGAACTCGACATTCCGCAGGATCCATTCGACCTGCGGAAGAAAGCCCATATCGGCCATACGGTCGGCTTCGTCGACCACCACATGGTTGACGGCGGCCACCGAGATGGCGCCGCGCTCGATCAGATCGATCATGCGGCCCGGGGTGGCCACGACGAGGTCGACGCCCCGCTCGAGTTTCTCGATCTGTTTCTCGATCGGCGCGCCGCCGTAAATGGCAAGGGCGGTGCGGTCGACCGCCTCGGCGGCGGGCGCCAGTTCGTCGCACACCTGATTGGCGAGCTCACGGGTGGGCACGAGTACGAGCCCGGTTGGCTTCTTCGGCTCGGCCTTCGCCATCAACTGCAGAACGGGCAGGCCAAAGGCAAGGGTCTTGCCCGAACCGGTCTTGGCCTTGCCGCAGACATCTCGGCCGGCGAGTGCGTCGGGGATGGTGAGGGCTTGGACAGGGAAGGGGGCGGTGATCCCCCGCTCGGACAGGGCGCCGGTGATGGCATCGGCCAGCCCCAAGTCCGCGAACGTTTGTGTTTCGGTCATCTCTTCTCAGGGGAGCCGGGGTCCGGGAAGCGGGGTCCCCCAGCGGGTCGGGTCGTCGTGGGGTGACGACGACATCGCAAGGGTACAAGCGACCGGGCCGCTACGGGACGATCCGGCCGTCACGCACCTCGACCCCTTCCCTCCGCAGCCGCGCCGTCTGCTCCACCTCGTGGCTCGCCAGCAGGCGACCACTTGCTGCGATTACCCGCCACCACGCAAACGTGCCGGTGGGAGCACGTCGCAGCAACAAGCCCACGGCACGACCTGCGCCGGGGTACCCGGCCTCGGCTGCGACTTCGCCGTAGGTCACGAGGTCTCCGGGTTGCAGGGCGTCGAGTACGGCGCCCGCCGCTCGTTCGAAATTGGTCCAGGTCGAGCGGTCGGGGTCCACGTCAGCGTCGGATCGCGACGACGTCGACGGGGTCCTCGACACCGGGAATCTCGCGTCGACCGGCCGGCACCGACACGATGTCGGTGTAGAGGTGGACGATGTCGTCGGCGATGGCAAGTACCTGCCGAGGTTCGGCCGCAGCGCACAACCGGGCCGCAAGGTTGACCGCATGGCCGACATAGTCGTCGCCGTCGATCAAGATCACGGGCCCCGTCGTGAAGCCAGCACGCAACGGCAGTGGCGAGCCGGAATCGGTGATCAGCCCTTCGATCTCGACCAGTGCTTCCAAGAGCGGTTCGGGCTCGACGCCGACGAGCATCGCACCGTCGCCCAACCACTTCGCGATGCGAACCCCGTGGGTCGACGCAACACCTCGAACGACCGCACGGAACGCCGACAGGATGTCGACCGCCTCATCGTCCCCCTGCACGTCGGTGAACCGGGTGAAACCGGAGAGGTCGACGAACGCGAACGATCGCTCAACCCGGGTTGCCCGGGGATGCGAGGCATCGTGCGGCACATCGGTCATGGCGCCACCGTAGCGATCCGATCCAGCTGGCTCCGCAATCATCGCCGTACCATCGCCCTGTGGACCCCTTCGCCACCCTCTCCGACTGGCCCGGTCGTGCCGCCGCTGCCGTCGTGCAACCCGACGGCAGCGTCGATCGATGGGGTGACACCACCGAGCCGTTTGCGCTGGCATCGGTCACCAAACTGCTCACCGCCTTGACCGTGCTGATCGCCCACGAGGAGGGCACCCTCGATCTCGACGAGCCGATCGGACCCGGCGGCTCGACCACCACCGACCTGCTCGCTCACACCGCCGGAGTCGCCCCTGACACGCTCGACCAACTCGCACCACCCCGCACCCGCCGCATCTACTCAACCTCGGCCTACGACCTCGCTGCCAACGCCGTGACCGAACGCTCCGGGATCGCCTTTCAGGACTATCTCGACGAGGCGCTGACCATCCCGCTCGGCCTGTGCGCCACCCGCCTCAGCGGATCCGCCGGTGCCGGGGCACGGGCCTCCGTCGAAGATCTCGTCCGGGTGATCGACGCCTGGCGCCGGCCCGTCCTCATCGGTGAGCCCACCTTGCAGCGGGCCGTCACTTCCCATCTCCCCGATCTCGACGGCGTGCTTCCCGGATTCGGTACCCAACGCCCGAACCCATGGGGTATCGGCCCGGAGATTCGGGGCCACAAGAATCCCCACTGGACGGCCGCCGGCAACAGCCCTCGCACCTACGGCCACTTCGGGCAGGCGGGCACGATGCTGTGGATCGACCCGGATGCCCGCACCGCAGCCGTGGCGTTGTGCACCGAACCGTTCGGCCCCTGGGCAGCTGCGGCGTGGCCCCGTTTCAGCGCCGACGCGCTGGCATCGGCGACCTGAGCGCCCTCCGCAACACGACAACCACTCCCGGATCGACGAAGGCGGTCGACCGTCAGGTCTGGTGGTGGCGATCAGCGATGAGGCTGATGATCTCGAACATGATCGCCATCGAGCGATAGCTGGTGATCTGGTTCGGCGAATCGACGGTCGGCATGAGACATACGACATCACCGCCGATGACGTTCTTGCCGCGAACGCAACGAAGGAGTTCCATCACCTGATCGATGCCGAACCCTTCGATGCCGGCCTCGATGTTGGCCACCCCGGGGGCGACCATCGGATCGAGGCAGTCGAGGTCGAAGGTGATGTAGACGGGGCGATCACCGATCGTTTCGTCGATGACCTCCATCACCTGCTCGGCACCCATGGAGTCGTAGTCGGTCTTCTTGATGACCGTGTAGCCGAGGTCGTAGGACGGGTCGAGCCATTCCAGACTTCGGGTGTTGCCGCGGATGCCCACCTGCACCGAGTGTTGAGGGTCGACATGACCCTCGGTCACCAGATAACTCGCCCAATGGGCTGCCGACTTCACCGCCCCCATGAAATGGGGGATGTTGTGAAAGGCGTCGGTATGAGCGTCGAAGTGCAGGAGGCACGCCTTCTCACCACCGGTCAGGTTGCCGCCACCGAGCGCTTGGAGAATGCCTCCGGTGATCGAATGGTCACCGCCGATGGACACCGGCCGACAGCCGGCGGCGTCGAGTCGGGCGTAGTACTCGGTGATCATCTCGATCGAGCGCTCGTTGTTGTTGCCTTCGCTCAGCGGCACGTCACCCAGGTCACGGACCCGGGCCATCTCCCACGGGTCGATGCCGAAGTGGTTGTGGACCCGGCGGCCGATCGCCGACACATTGCGGACGGCGCGGGGTCCGAGATGCTGGTCACGTTGTGTCGTCCCGTTGCCGGTCGAGTGCGGGACACCGACCAGACCGATGTCGGCGTTGGCGGGATCCTCGTCGTGCTCGCATCGGAACAGGGTCGGGATCCCGTACCAAAAGATCCCGTTCATCAAGCGCTGCTGGTCGTCGAGCTCGGTCATGACCGCACGCTAGATCAGCCGACCCCGACCGATCAGCTCGACGGGCTACGCGCCGTCGATGGAGTCCGCAGCGCCGACGATGTCGTCGGCCGAGTCATCCTCGGGACGGCGACCCCGCAACAGGAGCCAGGCGCCCGCGATCGCAATGCCGATGATGCTCATCCAGATATTGATGCGCACCCCACCGACCTCGGTGGCCGGATCGATACGAATCGTCTCAAGCCACAGTCGGGCGACCAAGTAACCGACGACGTAGACCGCGAGCAGTGCACCGCGGCGTAGCTTGCCCGTGCGATCGACCCACACCAGGAACAGCGTGAGCCCGAGGTTCCACAGCGATTCGTAGAGGAAGGTCGGGTGGAACGTCTCGACCCCGCGATGGCCGGCTGAGGCCGCCACATCAGGGTCGATCTCGACCGCCCACGGAAGCTCGCTCGGGCCGCCGAAGAGTTCCTGGTTGAAGTAGTTGCCCCAGCGTCCGATCGCCTGCGCCAGAGGAAGCCCGGGGACGATCGCATCGAGCAACGTCGGTTGGTCCCAGCCATTGCGGCGGATCATCCAGAGACCGACGAGCACACCGGCAGCGATACCGCCCGGAATACCGAGGCCGCCCTCCCAGATCTTGAACGGCTGCGCCCAACCCTCGTCGAAGCGCCAGTCGGTGAGGACGTGGTAGGCGCGGGCGCCGATCAGCCCGGCGGGCACCGCCCACAGCGCAATGGTCGAGATGTCGTCGGGATTGCCGCCGCGGGCCGTCCACCGCCGCTGCGAGAGCAGGACGGCGGCCACCACACCCAAGGCGATCATCACGCCGTAGGCCCGAAGGGTGAGCGGCCCGAGTTCGATAACGCTCTCGGACGGGCTGGGGATCGAAGCGAGCATGCGGAGACAACCCTACGCGTCGCCGACGGATTCCAACGGCGCGCCCGACCCCAGGCGGGGTCATCGGTTCAGGTCGACAACAAACGACCGCGAGCGGCGCTGAGATCGCCGGCGCCGGCGATGACGGCCGGCAACAAACCAGGAACACCGGCGAGCCGGTTGGCGGCAAAGAAGCGGGCCATCACGGCGCGGTCCTCGGCTTCCTCGGCGCCAAGCGAACGAGCTGAAAGTGCCGCGTCGGCCAGGATCTGACCACCTGTGGTGATGGCCATCATGTTCAGGTACGCCATCGCACCGGCGAGCATGTCGGACGGGTTCGAGCCCGACACCTCGAGGAGATACTCGGTCGCCGCACGGAGCGCATCGAGCGCGAGCAACAATTGCTCCCGCACCGACTCAAGCTCCTCGACACCCTCGAGGGAGGCGATGGTGGCGCCAATCTCGGCGAGGTGGTCACGAACGACCCCGCCCTGACGCATTCCGAGCTTGCGACCAGCGAGATCGATCGCCTGGATGCCGTTGGTGCCCTCGTAGATCGGGGCGATGCGGGCGTCGCGGAAGTGCTGAGCAGCGCCGGTCTCCTCGACGAAGCCCATGCCGCCGTGGATCTGCACACCGATGGACGCGAGCTCGACACCCATGTCGGTGCACCAGCTCTTCGACAGCGGGGTGAGCAATGCGGCTCGTTCGTCGCCCTTGGTGCGCGCGTTGTCGTCGGCACCGTGGTGGGCATGATCGAGCGCCTCGGCGTTGCGATACGTGAGGCCTCGCATCGCGGCGATCGTCGACTTCATGTCGAGCAGCATGCGCTGAACGTCGGGATGATCGATGATCGGCGACTCGGTGCCGGGCGCCGCGCCGATCGCGCGGCCCTGGGTGCGCTCATGGGCGTAGCCGAGCGCCTGCTGGTAGGCCCGCTCGGCGATGCCGACGCCCTCGACGCCCACGCCGAGACGGGCGTTGTTCATCATCGTGAACATGCAGCGCATGCCTTGATGCTCCTCACCGAGGAGGTAGCCCACCGCACCACCGTTGTCGCCGTACTGCATGACGCACGTCGGGCTGCCATGAATGCCGAGCTTGTGTTCGATGCTCACGCAGGTGAGGTCGTTGCGCTCGCCGAGCGTGCCATCGTCGTTGACGAGGAACTTCGGGACGATGAAGAGGCTGATGCCCTTCGTGCCGGGAGGGGAACCAGGGGTTCGGGCGAGCACCAGGTGCACGATGTTGTCGGCAACATCATGCTCACCCCAGGTGATGAAGATCTTCTGGCCGAAGATGCGCCAGGTGCCATCGTCGGCTGGTTCGGCCTTGGAGGTGAGCGCGCCCACGTCGGAGCCGGCGTGTGGCTCGGTGAGGTTCATCGTGCCGGTCCATTCACCGCTGACGAGCTTCTGGAGGTAGATCTCCTTCTGGCTCTCGTCGCCGTGATGCATGATCGCTTCGATGGCACCCCGGCTGAGCAGCGGGCCCAGCGCAAGCGCCATGTTGGCTGTCGTGGTCATCTCCTCCACGGCCGTGGAGAGCAGCTGCGGGAACCCACCGCCGCCGTAGGCCTCAGGGAACCCGATGCCGTTCCAGCCAGACTCGACGAGCTTTCCGTAGGCCGCAGCGAAACCGGGGGCAGTGGTGATGCTGCCGTCCTCATTGAGCTTGGTGCCGACCGTGTCGCCGTCGCGGTTGGTCGGGGCCACCACCTCATCGAAGAAACGACCCGCCTCAGCAACGAGACCGTCGATGAGATCAGGGTCGGCGTGCTCGTACCCCTCGAGCTTGGCGAGGGCGTCGAGATCGGCCACGTGCCGAAGGGTGAACGTGATGTCCTCGATGGGGCTCCGGAAGTCGCTCATGGTGGCAAAGGGTAGTGGCTCACCTGGCACCCCGGGCTATCGGCGCAGTGCCCGTTTCACCCAACGATCGAGCCGTTCCCGCGGCACCGCTTCGAGGATCACGCCGCGGCGGGTCGCGATGATGGAGTTGACCTCTGCACCGAGCAGCAGGCCCATGGCCATCAGGTAGAGCCAAAAGAGCAGGCTCAGCGCGCCGCCGAGAAAACCGAAGATGGCGTTTGCACCACGTGACGCAAGCCCGAGGTAGGTGCCGAAGCCGAGCGACACGACGGTCCACCACACCGATGCCAACAGGGCACCCGGAAGCTCGTACTTCCACGGCGACCGATGGTTCGGCGCGATGTTGTACAGCGAGGCGGCCCAGCCGATCAGTGCAAGGAAGACAACCGGCCAGCGGAACCATGTCCACAGCACGGTGAACCACCCATCGACACCGAGCCGCTCGGCGAGCTCGGCACCCTCGCCGAAGAGCGGGCCCACGACGATCAGCATGAGCACGATGGCGGCGACCACGATCGTCATCGCGGTCAGTCCGATCCCGACGATCCGAGTCGACAGCCAGTTCCGCTGTTGTTCGTGGTCGTAGGCGACATCGAGTGCCCGGACGACGGCCGTGAAGCCACGCGACGCGGCATACGCCGCAAGCGCCACACCGACCGTGAAGGCACTGCCGTTGTCGGAGGCGAACAGATCACGCACGACACCCTCGACGTTGCTGTCACCGCCGAGCACGGTCGTGACCTGATCGACCAGCCAGGTCTCGATGTCGGTGGCTGCGGCTGTGCCGAGAATCCCGTCAGCCGAGCCCAGTGCGGCGGCCAGCACGATCAACGCCGGGAAGAAACCGAGCAGGGCGAAGAACGCGATCTCGGCGGCGAGGCCACCGACGCGGTCCTTGGACCACTCGTCGATGATGTCACGCACAAACCGGTACGACCATCGCCCTCCCCGCCCGGCGACGTCGCCGATCCAACGCTGCGCACTCGCTCGGCCCACGGCCCAAAGGGTACGGTGCCCGCCGATGGACAACGTCGCGGCATGCATCAACGTGCTTTTCGAGATCGCTGAAGCGATGGACGCCGCGGCCTACGACACCCTCGAGTCGCTGCTCGAACACGCAGCGCTCATCGACGGCGCGAGCGGCTCGGTGCTCGCCGAGGGCGGCGCAGCAGCAGTCGCCCATTTCCGTTCGGTCGTCAAGGTCCACCCCGATGGCACCTGGCGAACCAAACACGTCACCACCAACCCGATCGTCGCCGTGAACGACGACGAGGCGACAATTCGCTCGATGTACACCGTCTTCCAGCAGACCGAGGCGCTGCCGATGCAGGCGATCATTGCGGGTCGCTACCACGACACCCTGCGCCGAATCGACGGCACGTGGCGCCTCGTCGAGCGTCGCTACTTCGCCGACCTGATCGGAGATCTCTCCGACCACCTCACCTTCGAGCTCTGAACCTCGAATGTCGCCGACAGGCAGCAAGCGACAGGTATCGGGCGGCGGGAACATCTCGGGATCCGCATCGGTTGAACCAGTCCCGGCCGTAAGCGCATCGTGACCGATCACACCGTCTCACCCATCGACGCCGTCGATCGTGTCGCCCTCGATCAGCCCCGACGCTTCGAAGCCAGCGACTTCGACCTCACGCGTCTGTGCGAACTCAAGGGCGCCACCACCGTTTCGGTGTGCGTGCCTGCTCGCGACGAGGCCGAGACCGTGGGGCCGATCGTGCAGACGATCTCGACCCTTCAGCACCGTGGTCTCGTCGACGAGATCGTGGTGATGGACGATCGCAGCACGGACGCAACAGCCGAGGTCGCCGCCGCCGCCGGAGCACGAGTGGTCTCGGTCCCCGACGTGCTCCCCGAGGCCGGCACCGCCACCGGCAAGGGCAATGTGTTGTGGGCCAGCGTCGCTGCCAGCGCGGGCGATGTGATCGTCTGGATCGACGCCGACCTGCGCAGCTTCACACCCGACTACGTGATCGGCTTGCTCGGCCCACTGCTCACCGACCCCGAGGTCACCCTCGTCAAGGGCTCCTTCGACCGCCCCACGGCCGGTGGCGCCGGCGGCGGGCGCACGACCGAACTGATGGCTCGCCCCGTGCTCGCCACCTTTTTCCCCGAACTCGGCGTGATCGAGCAGCCGCTGGGCGGCGAGTACGCGAGTCGCCGCTCGATCCTCGAACAACTCCCCTTCCCGCAGGGCTACGGCGTCGAGACCGGACTCTTGATCGACATCGCTCACCGCTGGGGTGTCGGTCGCATCGCCCAGGTTGACCTCGGCGTTCGCGAGCACCGCCATCAGTCATTGAGCGCGCTGTCCTCGCAGGCGATGGAAGTTCTCCACGCCGCCCTCCTTCGAACCGGGGCCGACAGGGCCACGCTCAGCCGAGTGCTGATGCGCCCCGACGCGGCGCCGGTCGAGGTGCGGGTCGACGAACGGCCCCCGCTGATCGAGATACCGGGCTATCGCGACCGCTGACCGTCGAGTGGCCAGCGGGCGGGACCTACACTCGCCTCTCATGTTCGAGACCCTGCGCTCCACGGTTCGGTTCCGCCGCTTCCGGTTCGGTCGCGCGACTCGACAACTCGATCGAGCAGCGAACGTCACGGACCTGCGGGCGATAGCGAAGCGTCGCCTGCCGGGTGGGGTGTTCGACTACATCGACGGCGCGGCCGAGGACGAGCGCAGCCTCGCTCGTTCGATGACCGCGTTCGCCGACATCGAGTTCAAGCCCCGGGTGCTGCGCGACGTCTCCGAGATCGACCCGACCACCACGCTGCTCGGTGAGCCGATGGCCTTCCCGTTCATCGCCGCCCCCACCGGCTTCACCCGCATCGCTCACAGCGAGGGTGAACTCGCCGTCGCTCGAGCCGCCGGGCGCGCCGGCATTCCCTTCACCCTCTCGACCCTCTCGACCCGCTCGACCGAAGAGATCGCGGCGGTGAACCCAGGCCGCAACTGGTTCCAGGTCTATGTCTGGAAGGACCGCGGACTCGTCGAGGAGATGGTGCGGCGGGCAGGAGCCGCCGGCTTCGACACGATCGTGCCGACCGTCGACCTCGCCACATTCGGGCGCCGCGAGCGCGACGTACGGCGCGGGTTCGAGTTGCCACCAAAAATCGGGCTCGACACGATCATCGACGGGATCCGCCACCCGGGCTGGACCTGGGACTTCCTGACGGGTGGTCCCATTCGCTTCGCCAACGTCGCCGCCTCCGACGGCTCCGGCAAACGCGACGGCACCGACGCGATCAACCTCGCCGCCTATGCCAACGAGCAGCTCGACCCATCACTCAGTTGGGACGACATCGAATGGTTCCGATCGATCTGGAACGGCCCGATCGTGGTCAAGGGCGTGCAGTCCGTCGCCGACGCCCGCATCGCCGCCGATCTCGGCATCGAAGCGATCGCCATCTCGAACCACGGTGGCCGCCAACTCGAGGGTTCCCCACCGCCGATCGAACTCATCGCCCCCGTTCGCGATGCGATCGGTGACGCCTGCGAACTCATCTGCGACGGCGGCATCCGACGGGGCGCCGACATCGTGAAGGCACTTGCACTCGGCGCCGACGCCACCATGGGCGGACGGGCGCACTTCTTCGGCCTTGGAGCCGCAGGCGAACGAGGTGTCGAACTCGCCTTCGGATTCCTGAGCGACGAGTTCCGTCGCGCGATGGCGCTCAACGGGCTGCGCTCGGTGAGCGAGATCACCCCAGACGTGGTGTCGCCACCCCGAAATCGGACAGACTGACCCCGATGCCGCTGTTCCGCTCGACGCGCGAACCAACCGATCCGCTCGTCGCTGACCTCACCGCAGTGCTTGATGCCGATCGAGTCCGTGCCGACGGCGCTCAGCGGTCACTTGCAGCGCACGACGCCTCCGTGTTCGACGGCGGCATCGCCGGCCCGGTGTGCTTCCCGGAGACCACCGAAGAGGTCCAGGCGATCATGCGCATCGCCGAACAGCACGGTTCGGCCGTGGTCCCCCGTGGCGCAGGCACCGGCCTCGCCGGTGGCGCAATCCCGCTGGGGCGGCCCGTCGTCGTGTCGACCGGCCGGATGAACAAGGTGCTGTCGGTCGATACCAACAACCGCATCGCCTGGGTGCAACCCGGCGTCATCAATCTCGACCTCTCGAAGAAGCTGCGACCCAAGGGGTTCCACTTCGCCCCCGATCCGTCAAGCCAACAGGTCTGCACGCTCGGCGGCAATGTCGCCAACAATTCCGGAGGCCCCCACTGCCTCGCCTACGGCGTCACCGATGCCCACGTCGTGTCGCTGGAAGTCGTACTGCCCGACGGGCAGGTCGCCGTGCTCGGCGGCGCCGAGGACGAGACCCCCGGCCTTGACCTTCGCGGCGCGTTCGTTGGCAGCGAGGGCACGCTCGGCATCGCCACCAAGATCGGGGTCCGCATCACACCCAACGCCCCGGCCGTGCGCACCCTGCTGCTGTCGTTCGCAACGGTCCGCGACGCCGCTCAGACCGTCAGCGACATCATCGCCGCCGGCGTCGTACCCGCCGCGCTCGAGGTGATGGATCAACGCATGACCGTTGCGGTCGAGAACTATGTCGCCGCCGGTTACCCCACCGATGCCGCCGCCGTGCTGCTCGCCGAGGTCGAAGGACTCGAAGGTGGGGTCGAGATCGATGCCGCCCGCATCGAGGAACTTGGGCGGGCCAATTCCGCCACCGACGTACGTCTCGCCGGCTCCGAGGAGGAGCGAGCTGCGCTCTGGAAGGGCCGCAAGACCGCATTCGGTGCCGTCGCCCAGATCGCACCCGACTACTACCTGCACGACACCGTCGTTCCCCGGGCCCAGCTTGCCGACATCCTCGAGCAGATCTACGAGATCACCGACCGCCATGAGGTCACGGTGATGAATGTCTTTCACGCAGGCGACGGGAACCTGCATCCACTCCTCGTCTTCGACGCCCGCGAGGAAGGCACCCTCGAACGGGTCCACGCCGCCGGTGCCGAGATCCTTCGAGCCTCGCTTGCGGCGGGCGGCGTGCTGTCCGGCGAACACGGCATCGGAGTCGAGAAGCAGGCCTATATGGACGAACTCTTCTCCCCGGCCGACCTCGACCACCAGAACCGTCTTCGCCAGGCCTTCGACCCCGCCTGTCGGGCGAACCCCGGCAAGGTCTTGCCGATAGGTCACAGTTGCGCCGACATCCAGGCACTCCGCGAAATGCCCACCGGGGTGTGGGGATGAGCACGCTCACCTCCGCCGACCGGGCTCTGCACGAGTTCGGGGCGCTGGTCGGCGCCGACGACCCCATCGCCGTGGAGGGCAACCGCACTCGTTGGCATCTCGGCGGCCCACTTGACGAGTCCGCCCGACTCGTCAAGGCCCCCACTGGCATCGTCGACTACCAGCCCTCAGAGATGGTGGTCACCGTCCGCGCCGGCACGACCGTCGCCGAACTCCACGAAACGCTCGCCGCTGCCGGCCAGACCTCGGCACTGCCCGACCGGGGCGGCACCGTCGGCGGGGCAGTCGCTGTCGGAGAGAACCGGCTCGACCGACTCGGCCGCGGGTCGGTACGCGACGCGGTTTTGCAGGTCCGGTACGTGTCGGCCGAAGGCGAGATCGTCACCGGCGGTGGCCCGGTCGTGAAGAACGTCAGCGGCTTCAACCTCCCCAAGCTCATCGTCGGCTCGCTCGGCACGCTCGGGCTCATCGGCGAGGTCGTGTTGCGCACCAACCCGATTCCGCCCGTCCAACGCTGGATCCGGGTCGAGCGGGTCGACCCTCGCGACATCCGGGATGCACTTCTGCGACCTGGAGCCATGCTGTGGGACGGCACCAGCAGCTGGGCGCTCGTTGAGGGTCACGAAGTGGATGTCGTCGCTGAGGTCGACAAGCTTGCGACGCTCGTCGACATCGCCAATGTCGACGGCCCGCCCGAGTTGCCGCCGCACCGTTGGCTTCTCTCCCCCCAGGGGGCAGCGCACGTCGACACGATGACCGACGGGGCATTCATCGCGAGCATCGGCGTCGGAACGGTCTGGGCCGAAGAACCACCCGAACCCACCGAGCCCGACCCCGTTGCCGGCCAGATCGCCGAACGGACGAAGCGACTGTTCGACCCCTCCGGGCGACTGAACCCCGGCCGCCGGGCAGGAGCCTGACATGGATCTCGGGATCGACGCCGACGACCTCAACGCATGCGTGCAGTGCGGGCTCTGCCTCCCCCACTGCCCCACCTACCGCGTCACGGGCGACGAGGCCCTCTCGCCACGGGGCCGTATCCACCTCATGCGCGAGGTTCAGGACAACGCTGCTCCCGTCACTCCTGAGGTCGTCGACGCGTTCGACACCTGCGTGCAGTGCCGGGGATGCGAGCCTGCGTGTCCGAGCGGCGTTCCCTACGGCCGTCTCATCGAATCGACCCGAGCCGTGCTCGCCGACACGGGTGCCGTCTCCACCCGTCGTCAGCGGCTCGCCTTCTGGGCGCTGAGCAGGCCTCGCACTCTGCGGCTCGGCAGCAGCCTGCTGGCCATCGCTGCACGACTGCGACTCGTTCCCAAACGGCTCGGCGTGCCCACCGACCTGCCCCTCACCCGAGGTCACCGCCGCATCTCCGGCGACGACGTCTACCTCTTCACCGGTTGTGTCATGGACGCCTGGCAGCGCAGTGTCCACGATGCTGGCCAACGGGTGCTCGAAGCCGCCGGCGTCGGTGTGACCCCCACGGGCGATCTCGCGCCGTGCTGCGGAGCCCTCCACACCCACGCCGGACTCGGCGATCCCGCCCGGCAGCGAGCGGAAGCGACGATCACGGCGCTCTCAAACGATGATCGACCGATCCTCGTCGACTCGGCCGGCTGTGGCGCCGCGATGAAGGAGTACGGCCATCTGCTCGGCACACCGGAAGCCGAAGCCTTCAGCGCCCGGGTGTTCGACATTCACGAGTGGCTCGCCACCCGCCTCGACGATCTGCCGACCACCGCCAAACTCGATCTGTGTGTCGCAGTCCAGGATCCCTGCCATCAACGCCATGTGCAACGAGTCCACGACGCGACGCGCGCCGTGCTCGCCCCCTATGTTCACAAAATCATCGAACTCGACGATGACGGGCTGTGCTGCGGTGCCGGCGGCGCCTTCTCGGTGCTCCACCCGCAACTCGCCACCGACATCCGCGGCCGCAAGATCGACGCGATCGAACGGGTGTCGCCCGACATCGTGGCGAGCGCGAACCCTGGTTGTTCACTGCACCTCGCCGCCGGCGGCGTTGAGGTCGTGCACCCGATGCAACTCATCGACCAGGCCCTCCGACAACGCACCTGAGCGCTGAGGTCACCCGATCCCTGGCGAACCTACGGTTCGACAATCCCTGGCGAACCTACGGTTCGACGATCCCGAACTCGCTGCTGAACTGGTCGAGGTTCTCGAACAGCATCCGCGCCGGACCATCGTCACTCGCCGACACGCCCTCGATCGCAAGGAAGCCATCGACGTCGACCGCCCCCTTCACCACCTCGGCCAACGCCGCCTTCGTGCAGGTGATCGACGGCGCTCCCTCGATCGCCACCCCCGGGCGATGATGGATCGCACAGTTGTCGAGCCCAATCGCATGGTGCTCATCGACGTCGGAGAAGTACCAGTTCGACTCGAACGACTCGCCCTCCACGTTCTCCGCCTGCAAGCGGATCCCGATCAGCTCCACCAACATGTCGACGTCGAGCTGATCGGTGATCGAACGACCCACGAACATCGGGAAGCCCTTGCTGCCAGTACGCAGCTCCATCGCACCCATCAGGTACGAATCACGCCACGGACCCGACTCCGACTGGTAGCCGAGCTGCTCGAACGTATCGGCCTGCAACAACCGACCCGGCTCATCGGTCGGATCGGCGAACACGAGATGGTTGAGCAGTTCCGCCGCCCACCGGTAATCACCCTCGTTGAAGGCCCGCTGTGCTTCGGCGTGCACCCGGTCGGGGCCGCCCATCGCGGCGACGTAACGCTTCCCACTCTCCTCAGGCGTGTGCGGGTTGAGGTTGGCCGGGTTGCCGTCGTACCAGCCGATGTAGCGCTGATACACCGCCTTCGCGTTGTGGCTGACCGTCCCGTAGTAGCCACGCGTGTGGCTCTGGGTGGCGAAACACTCGGGCTGCTGGAGATCCTCGGCGATCTCACGCATCGTCATACCGTGGTTTGCTCGACGCATTGTCTGATCGTGCAACCAGCGGTACATGTCGCGTTGAAGCTCGAGATAGCGCACCGCGTCATCGCGACCGAATCGCGGCCAGTTATGGGTGGAAAAGAGCACATCCATGTCGCCACCGAAGAGATCGAGCGCCTCCTGGATGTACTTGCTCCAGCTCAGCGTGTCGCGGGCCTGCGCCCCACGGAACGGCAAGGTGTTGTGCATCGTGTGGGTGCAGTTTTCGGCGATGCAGAGCGCGCCGAGATCTGGGAACATGAAGTTCATCTCTGCCGGCGCTTCGGTGCCTGGCGTGTTCTGAAAGACGACCCGCACGCCATCGAGCACGAGTTCGGTTCCAGTGAGCGCGATCTCCTCGGTGGGTGCGACTAGGTCGGGCCGGGCACGCGGAATCCACTTGCCGAGGCCGCAATCGATATGGCCATGCGGGCCGGGCTGAAGCAGCATGCCGAACTGGTAGAAGGCTCGGCGGCCCATTGCGGGACCGGCGATCAGGTTTTCGGCGACGGCCTCACGCATGAACCCCTCGGGCGCCAGGATGCGCACATTGCCCTTGTCGACCTCGTCGGTGCTGGTCACACCGAGAATGCCGCCGTAATGATCGGTATGGCTATGGGTGTACAGCACAGTGGTGACGGGACGCTCCCCGAGCGTGGCGTTGGCGAGATCGAGACACGCCTCGGCCGTGAACGACGTGGTGAGCGGATCGATGATGACCCACCCCTCATCACCCTTGATGAAGGTGATGTTGGAGATGTCGTAGCCGCGCGCTTGCCAGACGTTCTCGGTGACCTCGAACAGGCCGTGGATCGCGTTATGGCGACCGTGACGCCACAGGCTCGGGTTGACCGACTCGGGCGGGTCCTCCTGCTCGCGCAGGAAGTTCCAGTCGTTGGTGTTCCACGACAGGCCGAGTGGCCCCTCGATCTCGCCGGAATCGTGCTGAGCGACCAGCCCCCGTGTTGCGCGTTCCCAGTCGTCCTCCAGACGAAGTGATGCAGCCAAGGCGGCGTTGACCGACGCCGTATAGGGAGTAGCGGGCTTGGCGGCGCGGGGATCGAGGTCACTCATGGCGGCGAGTATGGCTCAGTCCGCGCCGGGCAGACGCATACGAGACCACCTCTCGGCCGGTGCCGTCGCTCAGCCGATCGGCTCGAGTGAGGTCACCCACCACTCGTATTCTTCGGTGTAGCCGGCATCGCCGAGGGGGGTGTCGAGCACGAACTCGTAGGTACGCCGCTCCTGCACCGTCATCCCCGTCGCCACCTCCACCCACAGTTCGATGAATTCCACATTGTCGGGGTGATCGCCTTCGACGAGTTCGGCAGTGAAAACGATCACCTCACGCTCCTCGCCAGCAATCACGCGCACCACGCGTTCGGTGGTGACGGCACGATCGGCGACGGAGGTCTCGCTCTGACAACGCCATGACGTGGCATCAACCGACACGGGACTCGCGCTGCAGGAACGAACGGCGAGGTCGTCGAGTCCGAAGAAGCTGTGGAAGATCCGCTCGGTTCCGAGTTCGATGCCGTTTTCGGTCTCGCAGAACTCGAGGCTTTGCCAACGCTCGACGACAAAGTCGGTTCGGATTTCAACGCCACACTCGACCGGTGTGACGGTGACGAATCCCTCGTCGGGGTACGTCCGCTCGGCGCCGGTGGCGAGATCCAGCTGCTCGCCACCCCGCAACGCCACCGGGTAGACACCGGGTTTCGGCAGGGGAACTCCCGCCGTCGCGGGTTCGGTCGGCACTGTGGTGATCGTCGTGGTGGTCGTCAAGGTGGTCGCCGGCTCGCTGGAGCCGTCGGCCCCACCGTCCTCTACGGCGCGCTCGTGGCGATCGACGACCTCAGCGACGCTGATCTCGGTTGTCGTCGTCCGCAAGGCGCGTACGCCAACGACGCCAACGGCCAGCACGAGTGCGGCCAAGAACAGGAGTGTCCGACGGGAGGGACGGGTCATAAGCGAGATCCTTAAGGGGCGTTTTGGGAGTGTCGACGACTGGAGTGGACAGCTCTGAGCAGAGCCGCTTGCGCTGAGCTTGCCACCACCCAGCTGGCACGTTGTGCACAGCCACCAGCTCGGCGAGTGCGGCGTCCACCAGGGCTTAACGCCGCGCCCCGACCAGATTTCGGAGATTGAGCAGAAGGACCGGGTCAGGAGTAGCGACGTTTCGCTGCACGTTGTGGATCTTGACCGACCACGCCTTGCCAAACCGAACCCTCCGGAGGCGCCAAAACAACCGCACGCCGGCCCAGGGGGGAGGGCCGGCGTGGGTGCAGGGAGCCCTTCGGTGCGGTGTTGGGGGGGGGAGCAACACTGCACCGACTGTCAGGGCAACCCGTTCGAGATCGGACAACGCTCACTGCCAGGGGGGTATGGGGACGGCGGCGGTCGTGGTTTCAGCGATCTCGACCGATGTATTCAGGTCGTGGTCTTCGTCTTGATGGCTATTTTCTCCTGAATGAGGGATGGTTGGACGGTGCCGGGGGAAGCACCATCAGCGGGAATGTTGACCAACCACAACAAGGTCAAACACAACCGACGCATTTTTCTGGCGGGACATGGTCGGGCGCGTCCGACCAGACTGGGGGGACTGTGAACTCCGACCGTGGACCGCTGTTTGAGATCGACGCCATAGCCGACGGCCATGCACTCCCCCGCGTGCTCATTGCGGCACTCGAGGAGACCAGTTCACCGGTCTGCATCACCACCGCCGACCTTGATGCGCCCGGCCCCACGATCGTGTACGTCAACCCGGCCTACAGCCAGATGACCCGCCGCAACCGCGCCGATGTGATCGGCCGATCCCCGCGAATCATGCAAGGGCCGCTCACCGACCGTGCCGTCCTCGATCGTCTCCGAGATGATCTCGCCGGCGGGCGGCCCTTCAGCGGCGAGACGATCAACTACCGCGCCGACGGCGAACCGTTCCACATCGCATGGAGCATCGACCCAGTGCTCGACGATCACGGTGTTGCCACCCACTATGTGGCAACCCAGCGAGATGTCACCGCCGAGGTTGTTGCGGAGCGGGTGCGTCTCGCCGAGGAGGGTCTCGACACTGCGCTCGTCGATGCACTCGGCTCGCCCTCGGACACCGAGGCTGCGCTTGCGCTCCTGCTCGACGCAGTCGCCGTCGGCGCAGGACGAGTCACCGGCTACGGAACGGCCGAAGTGACATTGCGAGATCCGGCGCTCGGGCCGCTCCGAGCGAGCGCTGACACCAGTGCCGAGCCGCCGACGAATCCCAACGTCACCGTCGAGGTTCGAGTCCCGATGACGCGGGTCGATGGCGTGACGATCGGAAGAATCACCATCGGAAACCTCCGCGTCGACGAGCGCAACATGATCGATCGACCGAGCCTCAACCGGGTCGCCGAGCGGGCGGCAGCGGTAATCACCGGTCTTGCCGAGTACCAGCGTCAGCGGCGCACTGCCCTTCGCCTGCAGGAGGCGATGCTCCCCCGGGTCGATGTAGCGCCCGACGGCTTCGAGATCGTCAGTCGCTACATCCCCGGCGACGATGGCGTCTACGTCGGCGGCGACTGGTTCGACGTGATCGAGACGCCAACCGCCATCGTCCTTGTCGTGGGTGACGTGAGCGGCCACGGCATCGAAGCCGCCACCACCATGGCGCGGCTCCAGATACTCACTGCCGCTGAGATCCGAGCGGGGCGGCCGATCGATCAGGTTTTCGACGTTCTCGACCGTGCGTGCCGCGACGACGCCACGATGGCCACGATGACACTCGCCACGATCTCGACCGGCAGCGAGGAAGCCCTGATCTGGTCGGCCGGACACCTTCCGCCGGTTTGCTTTGGGCCCAGTGGCGCGACGCTGGTCTCGGTTTGCCCGACCCCACCGCTCGGACATCTACGGGGCGAACAACCAACCGCCACGACCACACCGCTCTCTGATGGCGAGAGCCTGCTCTTCTTCACCGACGGACTCGTCGAGCAACGGCGGGAGCCCCTCCCCGAGGGACTCGATCGCCTCTGTGCTGCGCTCGCACGCGCCGTTGGCCCACTCGACGACATCGTCGATTCGGTCATCGCGTCTCGCAGCACCGAGGACGATACGGCGGTCGTGGCCGTTCGGCGGCGCCCGTCATCCGAGGAGGAAGAATCGCTATCACCTCGCTAGTCTCCGCTCATGGCTGCTGAGCTGCTCGTTGACGAACCAGGCCCCGATCTTCTCCGCGTGGTCGGAGAGATCGACACCCACACCGCCCCGACGCTTGCGGAGCGGCTTGCCGACGTTCCGGCTCACATGGCACTCGGCATCGACCTCACCAACACGAGTTTCATCTCGTCCGCAGGTCTCGCCGTGCTGCTCGCTGCTGCAGAACGACTCGAAGCTGGTGGCGGCTCGCTCCGCCTCCTCGGCGCAAGCGAGACCGTGGTCCGGCTGCTCGAGCTGTCAGGCCTCGCAGGCCGGCTGCCGCTCGCCGACGAGCTCGGCGACAACCACTGACCGACCATTCTCGGTCCGCAGCCGCAGATCGGCGCTGAGCGCCGCCACGATTCGCAAACCGCGGCCCCGCGCACCCGACTCGGCCCACGCGCTCGCGAGCACAGGCTCCTCGGCCCCACGGTCGTTGACGACCTCTACTCGCAAGGTCGGACCCTCAGCCACCACAGTCAGATCGATCGCCGGAGCGTCGGTGTGGTCGATTGCGTTGGCAACGAGTTCGGTGACCACGATGTCGACATCGACCGACGGCGGTCGATCAAGGTCGGGTCGGGCATTGAGCCACGCTCGAACCTCGTGTCGAAGCGACGACAGATCGAGGTGCGACGGAGGAATCGACGCGTGGAATGAGGCGGCAGACATGACATGAGAAGTCTTGCCGTTCCGGACGTCGATGAAACCAATAGCTGAGAGTCAGCCCCTTCACGACAGGTACGCTGTCGCCAATGTCCCTTGGAGTTACGTGATGTCGCCGCCCCCCACCCCAGCCGTTCCCGACGAAGCGGTCGTCGTCTCGGTGCCCGCCGACCCCGCCTACTTTCGTGTGCTTCGTCTCACCGCTGTGGTGGTCGCCGGCGAGCTCCTCGATGTGGAAGCGGTCGAGGACGCCCAGATCGGCGTCGAGGAGGCGGCGTCGATCCTGCTCGACGCAGGGCCGACCAGTCGGATTGAGGCCTCCTTCTGGTGCTCGAACGAGCGGCTCAGCGTCCGGCTTCGAAGCGGGACCGGCCCCGTGGCGGACACTGCTGACGATTTCCGCCGCACGATCCTCTCGGCCGTCGTCGACAGCGTAGCGATCGACCACGTCGCCGGCGCAACGACGGTCGAGTTCGATAAATCGGCGTGAGCGACGCGCCACTTGACGACCGTTTCGTCCGCTTTGCCGCTAACGGCGACGAGACGTTGCGCAACGAACTGGTGCTCGAGCATCAGGGGCTTGCGATCGCGTTCGCTCGCCGTTACGCCCGCAGCGGGCGTGACAATGATCTTGAACAAATCGCCCTCGAGGCGCTGATCCTCGCCATCAACCGCTTCGACCCCGAGCGAGAAGTTCGCTTTTCGACCTACGCCGCTCGAGTCATCGATGGTCGACTCAAGCAGCACTTCCGCGACGACGGTTGGGACATCCGGGTTCCCCGCTCGATCAAACAGCTCGCGGTCGCCGTCCGCTCGACAACCGGCGAGCTGACCAACGAACTGGGCAGAGTGCCGTTACCCGCAGAGCTCGCCGACCGTCTCGGTGTCACGGTCGACCAGATCGCACTTGCGCTCGACGCAGCCAACGCCCACCGAGCCGGCGAACTCGATACCGATCCATCCCACGACGAAACATGGGATGTCGTCGACACCGGCCTCGTTGTTCCCGAACTGCTCGACGGGCTGCCCGAGCAGGAACGTGCGGTCGTCTCCCTCCGGTTCTTCGGCGAGCTCTCCCAGAGTCAGATTGCGGAGCGGATCGGCGTCAGCCAAATGCAGGTGTCGCGCCTGCTTCGTCGTGCCCTGGTGAGACTCCGCACCGAGATCGGCGACGCCTGACAGAGTGGCGAGTCGGCGTTCGTGCCGGCATGATGGCCGTGGCGGGCGGATCAACCTGGGTCAGAGGGCAGCATTGACATGCAGCTTCCCCACACCCCCCTCGGCGTAGGGCCCCCAAGGAGCAGAGTTCGACTCACACCGAGACGTCTCGCCACCACCATCCTGATGGACCCGACCGCCACAGCGACCCTCACCCTAGGGAAGGTCGCATGTGAACGAAAAGGGAACTTCATGTGGATTGCGCGGGGATTTCGCGGCGCTTGTCCACAAGCGTTCACAACCCCGTCGCGGTACGGTCAATCTTCGTGCGCCAACTGCTTCCCACCCCACTCGACGCGGTCGACCCGCTCACCCTCTATCCCTTCGATCATCGCCCCCGCCCGAGCAGCCGACCGTGGCTCATGGCGAACATGGTGGCGAGTGTCGATGGCGCGATCGCGATCGACGGTGTGAGCGGTGGGCTCGGCGGTGATGGTGACTCGATGGCCTTCCGGGCGATCCGAGCGAGCTGCGACTGGATCGTGGCGGCGGCGGGCACCATTCGGGCCGAGCGCTATCGGATCCCCCGAGCCACGGAGGAAACCGCAGCAGTGCGCGTCGTCACGGGCCGCAGTGAAGCACCGCGACTTGCGGTGGTGAGCGCTTCGGTCGATCTCGACCCCGAACTCCCGCTCTTCGCAGACCAGCGCGACGGCGAGGCCTGGCCGCTCGTGATCACCGGCGCAAACCCGCCGGCGGATCGCGTCGAGGCCCTCGAGGGACGAGCCGAGTGGCATCACACCGATACGGAACGCCCGACCGCTGAGGGTGTGCTTGCTGCGCTCGGCGAACGGGGTGCGGACGTGGTGCTCGCCGAAGGTGGCCCGATGTTCAATGGTCAGCTGGTCGACAGCGGCTTCATCGACGAACTCTGCCTTTCGATCTCGCCACACCTGGTGGGCGGAGGCTCCAGCCGTATCGTCAACGGAAGCGCAGCCACGATCCCTGCCGACCTGCGGCTGGATCGCTTGCTCGAACACGACGATGCACTATTCGCCCGATACGTCCGGGCGTGACCGGCAGGCTCAGTCGAGCCAGTGGACCGGCACCACAAGCTGCTGGCCAGGCTGAATCTGGGATCCACCAGCAAGATCGCTGAGCTGGTCGACGAGTGCCCGGGGATCGCTCTCTGGCGCGAGGGCGCTTGCAATACCCCACAGGGTGTCACCGGGCTGCACGACAACGCTGACCGACTCGGTGAGCTGACCCTCGGGGGTCGGCGTGGCGTCGGCCTGCTGCATGAAGGACGCCACCCCGAGCACGAGGCCGACCACTATGGCCAGCACTGCAAGCCGGCGACGCCGATAGACGTTCGCTTGATCGGTGACCGGCAGGCGGTAAACGACGGCCAAGGGCGCAACCTCGGCGGGCGTCTCATCGAGTGCCGGCACGATCTGCAACGCCGGACGCTGGGCCGGGGCAAGCGCGGGATCGTCAACGGTGCGGGGCCGGAAGGTGGTCTGCAGGGCGGGAGCGAAAGCAGCGGTCATGGCAGTCAGTCTCTTCAGGGGGTGTGACACACCCATGGGCGATGGAAGGTTGTCACCGCCCTGGACCCCTCCAAAAGGAATTCGGAGCGGAGTTCCCGGGTACTTGACACCGAACGAATGTTTGGCGAACATGTGTGCGGCGAACAACCGTTCGATCATTTAACCCGAACACCTGTTCGTTTGTCAACCATCGATCACAAGAAATCCCCACCTTGTCCACAGGCCGCCCGCCAGGGGTGGGAAAACGGCCCAACGGAGGTCCCTATGCCCGACTCACTCACCACTCGACAGCGAGAAATCCTCGACTGCATCGTCGAGCATCAGAACGACCGGGGCTACCCCCCGTCGGTGCGTGAGATCGGCGAGGCGGTCGGCCTGAAGTCCCCGGCAACCGTCAAGGCCCACCTCGACAACCTCAAAGACGCTGGCTATCTCGTGCGCGACCCTGCCAAGCCCCGCGCCATCCAGGTGCGCTACGAAGGCCTTTCCGGTGCGAGCGCCGAGCGCCGCCCCGTCCGCCATGTCCCACTCGTCGGCGACGTCGCCGCCGGCACCGATGTGCTCGCCTCCGAGAACATCGAAGAGGTCGTCCCGATGCCGGCCGACCTCACCGGCGACGGCGAGCTGTTCATGCTGCGAGTACGAGGCGAATCGATGATCGACATCGGGATCTTCGACGGTGACTTCGTGGTCTGCCAGAGCCAGACCACCGCCACGAAGGGTGACATCGTCATCGCTGGTATCCCTGGCGAGGAAGCCACGGTGAAGACCTACCAGGAGCGCGACGGCAAGATCGTGCTCGTGCCCCACAACGCATCGCTCAGCGATATGGTGTTTGATCCGGCCGAGGTGCAGATCTTCGGTAAGGTCGTCACTATGATGCGCAAGCTCTGATCCGAGCAGAGCGAGCGGCCTACTCGCCCCGTCCACCGAACCGCTGTACGGCCGGGCGGCTGAAGATCAGACGCCGTTGGTGATCACGTCGAGCAGCGCAGCGTGGGTGTCGACCACCCACGCTCGCTCGACATATTCGCTCTGGGTGTGCGCGATGGTGGCGTCGCCAGGGCCAAAATTCGAAGCGGGCACACCCCGCTCGGCAAAGAACGCAACGTCGGTCCAGCCCAGCTTGGCGCGCACCTCGAGGCCGTTCCGTTCGACGAGCGCCTCGATGAGCGGATCACCGAGTCCGGGTCGGGCGGCGGGCGAGAGATCGGTGACCTCGACGGTGTCGCCGTCCTCCAGCGCCGGTGCGAGCACGGAATGCACGTGGGCCACGGCCTCCTCGCTGGATCGATCGGGGGCAAAACGATGGTTGATCCGCACCATGGCCGAGTCGGGCACGACATTGCCGGCAACGCCACCTTCGACATGCACCGCTTGCAGTGCCTCGCTGTACTCGCACCCTTCGACGACGGGATGGCGGGCCTCGTAGGCCCCGACGATCGCAAGAAGCTCACCAAGGCGATGAATCGCATTGCGTCCCATCCACGGGCGAGCGGTGTGGGCTCGGGCTCCCTGAAGGGTGACTTCGACCCGCAGGGTTCCCTGGCAACCGGCTTCGAGCGCCCCGAGGGTCGGCTCGCCGAGCAAGGCGATATCGCCATGGAGCAGATCGGGTCGCTCGGCTTCGATCTCGCGCAGCCCGTTGTGGATCACCGCCACTTCCTCGCGCGCGTAGAACACGTAGGTGAGGTCGACGGCTGGTTCGGTGACGGTGCGGGCGAGCTCGAGCATCGTCGCCAGTCCGCCCTTCATGTCGCTGGTGCCAACGCCGTACATTCGGTCGCCCTCGATGCGGGCCACGGCGTTGCCACTGGCCGGCACGGTGTCGGTGTGGCCACCGAGAACGAGTCGCCGATCACGGCCGAGCATGGTGCGGGCGACCAGGTTATCGCCGATGCGATCGACGGTGAGGTGTGGGCACGCCCGAAGCTCCGCCTCGATGACCGCCACGATTTCCTGCTCGTTGAAGCTTTCGGACGCGATGTCGACGAGCGCGGCCGTGAGGGCGAACACGTCGCCGGTGGGCAGCCTCGGGGCGAGCACGTCGGTCACGAGATCAGACCGCTTGCCCGTGATCGCGGAGGATGTCGTTGAGGGTGGACTTGTCGTGTCGCTGCCCCTCTTCGAGACGCTTGAGGACGAGCACCGCAGGAAGTCCGAACTCACCGCCCGGGAAGCGCTTCGGGCGGGTGCCGGCGACGGCGACGCACCAGGACGGCACCTCGCCTCGACCGAGTTCCTCACCCGTCTCGACATCGATCACGGGCATGGAGCCGGTGAGGATCGCGCCGGCGCCGAGCACCGTGCCCTCACCCACCCGGGCACCCTCGGCCACGATGGCCCGACTGCCGATCATGCACTCATTACCGATCATCACGGGAGCGGCCTGAGCGGGCTCGAGCACGCCACCGATCCCGACGCCACCGGACAGATGGACGTTCTTGCCGATCTGGGCGCACGAACCGACGGTGGCCCACGTGTCGACCATGGTGCCTTCGCCGACGTAGGCGCCAATGTTGGTGTAGCTCGGCATCATCACCACGCCGGGGGCCTGATAGCTACCCCACCGGGCCTGGGCTCCGGGCACCACGCGGACACCGCGCTCCATGTAGTCGCTCTTGAGGGGGATCTTGTCGGCGTACTCGAACGGTGCGTGTTCGATGGTCTCCATCTTGGAGATTTTGAACAGCAACAGGACGGCGTATTTGCACCACTGGTTCACGGTGACCGAGCCGTCGAGGTTCCACTCCGCAACACGGGCCGCGCCGGTGTCGAGGGCGTCGATCGCCTCGTGCACGGTGGCGACGACCTCCAGGTCGTGGGCGCCCAGGCTGTCGCGGTCCTCCCACAGGACTTCGATCCGAGATTGCAGATCACTCATAGGGCAGCAGGCTAGCTGGGCGATTCCGACAGGCCGTGGTCGGCGAGTCGCTTACGCCGTGAGTCGATCCGTTGCGGTGCGGAGATCGTCGGAGGGCTGGACGGCGGCGAACCGGACGTGGTCAGTGCGGCTGCCGTAGAACTCGCTCGGGCTGACGATCACGCCGGCTCGCTCGGCGAGAGTTCGGGCGAGCGCCCAGGAATCACCGTCGGGGGCTGCGGCCCACAGGTAGAAGCCCCCACCAGGAAGCTCGACATCAGCGCCGGTCGCCCGCAACAGGGCGAGGCCGAGTTCGAGACGTTCTCGATAGATCTCCCGCTGCGCGTCGACGTGCTGCTGATCGTTGAAGGCGGCAACGGCTGCCGCCTGGACCGGGCCGGGCACCATCAAGCCTGCGTGCTTTCGGACTTCGCGCAGATACTGCACAAGGTCGGTGTCGCCGGCGTAGAAGCCGGCTCGGCCGCCGGCGAGGTTCGAGCGTTTGGAGAGCGAGTGCAACGCGAGCACGCTGTCGGTGCCGTGTTGCAGGATCGACTGTGGCGCTCCGTCCCAGGTGAATTCGACGTAGCACTCGTCGGAGAGCACGGTGACGTCGTGTTCTCGACCGAACGCTGCGGCAGCAGCGAGATCGTCGATGCCGCCCGCTGGATTTCCGGGCGTGTTGACCCACAGGCACAGTGCTCGGGCGGCGTCATCAGGATCGATGGCGGTGAGGTCGATGCGCCACTGCCCGTCAACAGGCACCGCGACGGCTCGACAGCCCGAGAAGATGGCACCCTGCTCGTAGCTCGGGTACGACACCTCGGGGTAGAGGACGGTGTCGCGATCGGGCCGACGCATCCGCAGATAGTGCGGGGTACCAGCGACGAACTCCTTGGTGCCGACGGTGGCCCCGATCTGTGTCGTAGGGTCGACATGGGCATCGACGATACGAGCCATCCATCGGGCGGCAGCCTCGCGAAAGGCGAGTGATCCGATCGAAGGCGGATAACCCCGTTCGGCGTTCGACGACGACAGCGCCTTGATCACCGACGCTGGTGGCGGATCGATCGGTGCGCCGATCGAGCAGTCGATAACCGCACCGAAACGACCCCGGGCGACCGCTCGCAGTTCGTCGAGCAGGTCGTAGGGATACGGCGGTGGGTCGTACGGCGTCTGGTACGGGTGCGTCGTATCACTCACCATTCGTCCTCTTCGTGGAGCTGCTGTGACGGTACGTCGCCGTCGACAGTCAGCACGTACTCGTGCAAGTGTCCGAGCGACGCCGGCTCAAGCCGGGCCTTGAGCCGCATCCCGTGTTCCTCCGCGCGCTCCGATAAGACCTGACCCTCGCGGTGTACCGAGGCGAGCACGTCGCCGCGATCCCAGGGGATCATCAGCTCGGCGAGAGCGGTCATCGACCGAACCCGATCCCCGATTACCGCCGTTAGGTGTTCGAGGTTGAAGCCGGAGTGGGCCGAAACAGCGACGCTGCCCTCATACTTTTCGGCCAAGCGCTCGGAACCATCGCCTTGGTCGGCCTTGTTGAAGACGAGGAGCTCAGGCACATCACCTGCCCCGATCTCCTCGAGCACCTCACGTACGGCGTCCATCCACCCGACCGGGTCGTGTCCATTCCCGTCGACAACGTGAACGAGCAGGTCGGCATCGCGAACAACGTCGAGGGTGGTCTTGAACGCGGTGACGAGCTGGTGAGGCAGCTTGCGGACGAACCCGACCGTGTCGGTGGCGAAGACCGTCTCACCGCCTGGCAGGGCGAGGCGTCGAGTGGTGGCGTCGAGCGTGGCGAAGAGTCGATCCTCGACATGAACATCGGCACCGGCAAGGCGGTTCAGTAGCGACGATTTGCCGGCGTTGGTGTACCCGACGAGGGCGATCGCCCGGTTGCGGTTGCGAGAGCGCTGTTTCGACTGTGTCTCGCGATGCGCCTGGACCTTGCGCAGGTCGGCTTCGAGCTTGTGTACCCGACGCACGAGACGGCGACGGTCGACCTCGAGCTGGGTCTCGCCCGGGCCTCTGGTGCCGATACCGCCGCCCTGCTGGGAGAAGGTGCGGCCGCTTGAGCGAAGACGCGGGAGGCGGTATCGCAGTTGGGCGAGTTCCACCTGGGCCTTGCCTTCCTGGCTGCTGGCGTTCTGGGCGAAAATGTCGAGTATGACGGCGGTGCGGTCGAGCGCCGACCGGCCGAGAATCTTCTCGAGGTTGTATTGCTGGGCCGGGGTGAGCTCGTCGTCGAAGACGACCGTGTCGGCATCGATCGCGTTGGCGGCTGCCTTGATCTCCTTGGCCTTACCTGAACCGACGTAGGTGGCCGCATCGGGTGACACGCGGCGCTGCACGACGCGGTCGAGCGCGTCGGCACCGGCGGTGTCGACCAGCAGCGCCAGCTCGTCGAGCGAGGCATCGGTCTCCTCTGGATCGTCGCCGCCAAGGGTGACGCCGACGAGCACGATGCGCTCCCGGAAGGTCCGCTCGATGAGGCCACCGGACTCGCCGCCATAGTCGCCGAACGCGCCGCGGTGGCTATCTTCGGCCTCGACGATGAGATCGGACACGTCGTCGTCCCGGTCGAACTCGTCGATCAGGCCGTCGGTGTCGAAGATGTTCGGGGGCTCGCGCTCGCCGCTGCTGCCCTGGTCAGGCACCCGGCCCCCCAAGGTCAGGGACGAGGAGATCGGCGACATAGGTCGCCGGGCCGGTGAGGGTGGTGGGATCGCCCACGTCGACCAGTGCATCGCCGCCGGGCATGCGCACGATCACCTTGCGATCGACGAGGCCCCAGCGATGGAAGATGTCGGCCGAGACGGTGGCGCCAGTGCCGCATGCGTTGGTGATGCCGGCGCCTCGCTCCCAGATGCGGTGGTAGAGCTCGTCGGTGCCGCTCACGGTCACGAAGTGCACATTGGCGCCGTCTTCGAAGTGGCCTTCGATCGCGGGTCCGGCGAGGGCCAGGTCGATCTCGTCAGGGTCGTCGACCTCGCAGACGACATGCGGATTGCCGATGTCGCCCATTTCCCAGCGCTTCACCGACGCAACTGGCGCACCGACGGCCTCCATGAGTTCGGCGACGTCGGGAGCAGGCCCGGGGCGCACCACGCCCATGTCGACCGTGGCGGTCACGACGTGAGGCTCATCGGTGTCCTGCACCGTACACTCCCGCACGCCGGCCGGGGTGGAGACCGAGAGGTGGAGATCGGCGACATCATGCGCCCGGGCGACCGCCTGAGCGAAGCAGCGCAAGCCGTTGCCGCTCAGCGCGGCGGGGCTGCCATCACTGTTGAACAGCCGCATGACGATCTCGCCCTCATCGTCATGGTTGGGTCCGGGTGGCAGGCCGAAGATCAGCCCGTCGGCCCCGATGCCGGTGCGGCGATCACACCAGGTGCGGGCGCGCGTGACGGCGTCGAGAGGAAGGTGTTCGGCGAGACAAACGAGAAAATCGTTGCCAAGACCGTGGTGTTTGGAGAGACGGATTGGTGTCGGCGCAAGGGCCATGTCCCCATCATCGCAGGGAACGGGCGAACTTCGACACGTTGCCCGGCCGATTGCGATCAGCGACCGGCAGCCGCCGACCAGTGTTCGATGACTGCGTCGACATCCGGCGGAGCGTCGACCCAGTGGATGCGGGGATCGCGTCGGAACCAGCGCTCCTGCCGGCGGGCGAACTGACGGGTTCGGGTGATCGCGAGATCGAGCGCTTCCTCGAGGCTGCATTCGCCGGCGACATGCATGAGGAGCTCTCGGTACCCCAGTGCCTGCCTGGCCGTTCGGCTCGGGGCCCGCTGGGCGAGCCATCGGACCTCGTCCAGGAACCCCTCGGCCATCTGCTGCTCGTGCCGCGCGGCGATTCGCACGTCGAGGTCGGCTCGATCCCATCGCAGGGCGACCTGCACGAACTCGGACTCGCCGTAAGTGTCGAGCCCGGGCCCGAACGACGAGAACGGCCGCCCTGAACCCAGTGTGACCTCGAGCGCCCGCACGACACGGCGCCGGTTCGTGGGCTCCATCCGTGACGCAGCAGTGGGGTCGAGCTCGGCAAGGCGGGCGTGAAGCCCCGCCGTATTGAGGTCGGTCTCCAACTCGACCGCCACGTCGGGAAACTGTCCCGGGATCTCCAAGTCGTCGATGACCGCTCGGAGGTAAAGGCCAGTCCCGCCGACGAGGATCGGCACCGCTCCTCGCCGGCGGGCGCTGTCGATCGCGCTGCGGGCGAGCGACTGGAACTCGCTAACGGTGAAGGCGTGGGACGGGTCGACCAGATCGATCAGGTGATGTCGGACGTGGGCCTGCTCTGCTGCCGCGGGTGTGGCGGTGCCGACGTTCATCCCGCAGTAGACCTGCATCGAGTCGATCGAGATCAGTTCTGCCTCGCCGCCCCCTGCGCGAATGCGATCGACGAGCGCAAGCGCGAGCGCCGACTTGCCAGACGCAGTGGAACCGAGGATCGCCAGCGGGTGGTTCCGGTGGGGAGCCCAAATGTCGGTCATGACGCGTCTACTGGTTCGGCGACGCCGACCTCCTCGGCGATCGAGCCGAGGAGCTGGCAGGTGTCGAGACGGCGAACATCGATGTCATCAAGCCCGTACGTATCGAGGAACGGGGCAACGACGGCGGGCCCGAACCGAAGCGCCAACGCAACGGCCGCTCGCGCAAGATCGAGGTGACGATCGCCTGCCACGGTGTCTCCCAGCACGATCATCGAACCGTCCCGCTGCAGCTCGACCATGCCGAGGTCGAGACCCGGCGTGATCGCCACCTCGGCGGTGTCGGTCTCGGGGAGGGCGGTAACGGTCTCGACGGCGAGGCGCGCCATCTCGTGGCGGGAACGGTCGAGGTACGGACCGGAGTCGAAGATGGCGTCGTCCTCGGCCTCGGCGGCAGCCCGCACGACAGACGCGAAGACCGCCAGATCGACCCGGCCATCGGTGCTCGGCGTTGCAGTGTGCTTGGCAGCGAGGGTGCGTCCGAGGGCGCGGGCGGCCTGTTCGGGATCGATCGGAACGGTCGGATCCGAGAGGGAAATGCCCTCGGTGTCGGCGGGGCCAGCCATCGGCTCAGCCCGAGACGACCGGGATCCGGGTGCGGTGACGGGCCGGAATCGTGATCTCGACGAGCTCGCCCAGCAGATGATTCGTTTTCGCGTCGAGCACACGAACGGTGGCGTAGGTGCCGGGCTTGATCGGTGACGGACTCGGGAAATGGATGAGGGTGTTGCGGCGGGTCCGGCCGGTGAGCACCGACAGATCCTTCTTGCTGGGCCCTTCGACTGTCACTTCCTCCACCACGCCGACCCGGCTGTGGTTGGCCTTCAGACTGGAGCGCTCGATCACCGTGCGCAGGCGTTCATAGCGTTCGACGGCGACCTTGTGAGGTACCGCGAGCTCGGGCTGTTGGTCGAGCAGTTCAGCTGCTTCGGTGCCCGGGCGGGGAGAGAACACGAAGGTGAAGGCGCTCGCGAACTCGGCTGCGGCCGCCACCTCAAGGGTGCGCTCGAAGTCCTCGTCGGTCTCGCCGGGGAACCCGACGATGATGTCGGTGGAGACGGCCAGGCTGGGAATGGTCGCCCGGGCCTCTGCGAGCTTTTCGAGGAAGCGCTCGCTCGTGTAACCCCGATGCATCAGCTTCAGGACCCGGTCGGATCCGGCCTGCAGCGGGAAGTGCAGGTGTTCACAGACCTCGGGCGTCTCGGCCATGGCCTCAAAGGTCTCGGTGCGCATGTCCTTGGGGTGCGGTGAGGTGTAGCGGATCCGGTGCACACCCTCGATCGCTCCGATGTCGCGGAGCAGGTCACCAAACAACGGACGGGCACGACGGTCAGTTGCCCAACGGTCGCCACACCAGAACGATTCGTCCTCATCGGCGGCGCCGTCGCTGATGTCTAGGGCCCGGCGGGCAAGAGCGAGGTCGCGGCCATAGCTGTTGACGTTTTGACCGAGGAGCGTGATCTCGCTGACCCCGTCGGCGGCGAGATCGCGTGCTTCATCGACAAGTTCGCCGAATGGACGAGAGATTTCGGGGCCGCGAACGGCGGGCACGATGCAGAACGCGCAGGTGTTGTCGCAGCCGATCTGGATCGTGAGCCAACCGGCGTGGTCCACCTCTCGCCGGGCAGGCAATGCCGACGGGAAGGCCTCCTGGTTGTCGCGGGCGGTCGCCTCGAGGATCTCGACGGTCGGGCCGTGCTCTTGGGCGTGGTCGAGGAGTTCGAGCGCGCGGTGCACATTGTGTGTGCCGAAGACGACGTCGACATGGCCCGCACGATCCATGATCGTGTCGCGGTCTTTTTGGGCCAGACAGCCACCGACGGCGATCTGAACGTCGGGGTTCTGTTCTTTCAGCACCTTGAGGTGGCCGAGGGCGCCGTAGAGCTTGTTGTCGGCGTTTTCTCGAATGCAGCAGGTGTTGAGGACGATCACGTCGGCGTCGGCGACGTCGTCGACGCGGTTCATCCCGTCGGCCTCGAGCAGGCCGGAGATCCGCTCAGAGTCGTGCTCGTTCATCTGACAGCCGTACGTCTTGACGACGTAGGACTTGCCTTGACGGCTCACAGCGGTGTCGTTCACCTGATCGGTCACGCCTCAGAGGTTACCGACAGCAGCACGCAGGCCGTGGTGCGGGCGGTAACCGACTCCAGCGCCACCGGCTGACCTACTGCCGGAAAACCTGAAGCGGACCACCCCGAGAGGAGTGGCCCGCTCTCACGCCCGTGCGCTCGCCGATTGGCGCCGCCGGAATCGGGGAAGAATCCAGACAGCACCGTGCGTCACGCACAGGCGGGGAAACGAAGGTGGGTCGTTGTTCACCTTCGTGTGATCGGTCGGCCAGATCGTGTCGGCAGTGGGGTCGCTGCTCGGCTAGTCGTCGAGGGCGATCGGCATGTCGTCGGCGTCGGAGAACTCTTCGTCCTCATCGACGTCAGTGACATCGGTCGCCTCTTCCTCGTCGGGCATGACAGTCTTCCAGACACGGTCGGAGATCTCGACCATGACCTCGGGGTTCTCCGTGAGGTACTTCTTGGCGTTCTCTCGGCCCTGGCCGAGTTGCTCGCCGTCGTAGGTGTACCAGGCACCCGACTTTTTCACGATCGCCTCTTCGACGGCAAGGTCGAGGACGGAACCCTCACGGGAGATACCGGTGCCGTACATGATGTCGAACTCGGCCTGCTTGAACGGCGGGCTGACCTTGTTCTTCACGACCTTCACCCGAGTGCGGTTGCCCACGACCTCGACGCCGTCCTTGATCGACTCGATACGGCGGATGTCGAGACGTACCGACGAGTAGAACTTCAGCGCACGGCCGCCCGGAGTGGTTTCGGGCGAGCCGAACATGACACCGATCTTCTCGCGCAGTTGGTTGATGAAGATGCAGATTGTCTTGGACTTGTTGAGGTTGCCGGTGAGCTTGCGCAACGCCTGCGACATGAGTCGGGCCTGGAGACCGACGTGGGTGTCGCCCATCTCGCCTTCGATCTCAGCGCGGGGCGTGAGCGCCGCCACCGAGTCGATCACGACGACGTCGAGCGCACCGGAGCGGATGAGCATGTCGGTGATCTCGAGCGCCTGTTCGCCGGTGTCGGGCTGCGAGATCAGCAGCTCATCGATGTCGACACCGATGGCCTTGGCGTAGACCGGATCCATGGCGTGCTCGGCATCGATGTAGGCACAGGTGCCGCCATTGCGCTGCGCCTCGGCCACGACATGGGTGGCGAGGGTGGACTTGCCCGAGGACTCCGGGCCGTAGATCTCGGTGATACGGCCTCGCGGCAAGCCGCCGATACCGAGCGCGAGGTCGAGGGCCAGGGCGCCGGTCGGCACCGACTCGATGGCCATTGTTGTCTTGTCCCCCATCTTCATGACGGAGCCCTTGCCGAACTGCTTCTCGATCTGGCCGAGTGCCATGTCCAGCGCCTTGTCTCGTTCCACCATCGTTTGTCCTCTGCTGTGTGCTGCCCGGCTGAACCGGGCGTTGGTTGCCTTGGGGGGTGTGGGGTCGAACCTACGGAGGGGGTGTGACACGCCCGGACCTGTGGGAACGAATGACATCAACGTAATTGCGAACAGCTGTTCGGTCAAGGACCAAACGCAAGGAAATCACGAGAACGCGTCACCCAGCGGGGTTTTCCGCGAAAACGAGATCAGAACCAGCCCCTCCCGCGTTTCCGCTTACGGGTCCGTTGATGCGAAACTTGCAGGACGCCACGCACTGAAGACGCCAGGAGGCCCCATGGCTGAGACCAGCAGCTACAACGACGCCGAACTCCGTGAGCGTCTGACCCCCGAGCAGTACACCGTCACCCAGCAAGCGGGTACCGAACGAGCCTTCACCGGCGAGTACTGGGACTGCCACGACGACGGCACCTACCGCTGCGTCGTCTGCGACATCCCACTCTTCTCCAGCGACACCAAGTACGAGTCCGGCTCAGGCTGGCCGTCGTTCTTCGAAGCCGTCGGCCCTGACGTCATCGAGGTCCGCAGCGACACCAGCCATGGCATGATCCGCGAGGAAGCCGTATGCGCCAACTGCGGTGCGCACCTCGGTCACCGGTTCCCCGACGGCCCGGCTCCGACCGGTGAGCGCTACTGCATGAACAGTGCAGCCATGCGTCTCGACCGAGACACCGCCGAGGAGTGACCCGACGTCCTCTATCGCAGTGGGTGTCAGCGACACCCACCGGGCCAGCCGGTACGGTGAGTGGATGCCCCGCCCGACGTCGTTCGCCGAGCTCGGTGTCCCGGTGGCCATCGTCGAGGCACTGAGCACCTCTGGAATCACGCAGCCGTTCGCCATCCAGGCCGAGACCATCCCCGATCTGGTCGACGGACGCGACGTCATCGGTCGGGCCCCGACCGGATCGGGAAAGACGCTGGCGTTCGGCATCCCTGCCGTCGCGATGGCGCTCGAACGCGGCCCGGCCCGCAAGAAACGCCCACGGGTCCTGATCCTTGCGCCGACCCGCGAACTCGCCGGCCAGATTCACGACGACCTCGCGCCGATGCTCGCCGCTGTCGGGCGCCACGGACTCGCCGTCTATGGCGGTGTCGGCCTTCAACCCCAGATCAACCGACTCTCCAGCGGCGTCGACGTGCTCGTCGCAACGCCCGGCCGACTCGAGGATCTGATCCAGCAACGGGTCGTGTCGCTCGCCGAGGTCGAGTACGTGGTCATCGACGAGGCCGACCGCATGGCCGACATGGGCTTCATGCCGGCGGTGAAGCGACTGCTCGACCAGGCCGGCGACGACCCACAAACTGTGCTCTATTCGGCGACACTCGACGGCGAGGTCGCCAAGCTCACGAAGGCCTACCAGTCCAATCCAGTTCGGCACGAGGTCGGTGAAGCCTCCCCCGATCTCGACAAGATGACCCACTACTTTTGGAAGCTTCCCCGCCCGGAACGCATTTCGCTATGCGCATCGGTTATCGCCACATTCGGCCGCACGATCGTGTTCACCCGCACCCGCCATGGCGCCGACCGTGCTGCGCGCCAACTCACCCGGGCCGGCGTGACAGCGGTGCCGATCCATGGCAACCGCTCACAAAGCCAGCGACAACGAGCCCTCGACGACTTCGGCCGGGGCAAGGCAGCGGCCCTGGTCGCCACCGATGTCGCTGCCCGGGGCATCCATGTCGACGCAGTCGAGTGTGTCGTGCACTTCGACCCGGTCGACGAGGACTCCGCCTACGTCCACCGTTCCGGGCGCACGGCCCGAGCGGGCGCTCGCGGCACGGTCGTGTCGTTCGTGGATCCCGGCCAGATCAAGGACGTCCAGAAGATGAAGCGGCGGCTCGAACTGCCGCAGGAGATCACTCCGCCGCCCGACATTGACGGCACACCACTCCCTCATGAGGAGACGGCCACCGACATGGCGCCAATCCAGGGACGCACGGCACCACATGATCGCGAACGAGCGCGCGACGACCGTCCCCGCAGGTCCAGCGGCCAGGCTCAGAAGCGGGGCGCCAAGCCCGGCGCCAAAGCCAAGAAGGGCAAGCCAAATCGGGGGAACCAGGGCGGCCAGCGTCGTGATCAACCCAGCGAGGGCGGCCGCAAGCCCCATCGCAAGGGCGGCAACGGCCAGGGGCCGAAACCGGGCGCAAGGGCCACCAAGAAGCGTGCTGACTCGAATCGAGGCCCCAAGCAGGGTGGACCGAAGGCGGGTGGTGGGCGGCCGCCCCAGAAGCGTTCAGGTGGTCGATCCGGTCAAGGCAAGGAGGGCCAGGGTGGCCGGGGAAGCCAGAGCGGCGAGCGCCGCCGTGGTCAGGGCCGCACCTCGTAGTACCGGTTCATCACGTCGACATCGAACTCTCGACTGACGAACCCGGTAAAGCCGGCGGCCTGCGTCATCTCCTCGAACACGCCGGTGGTCAGACCGAGTGTGCCGAGTCCTGCGCCACCGGGCTCCGACATTGCCGACGACATGCAGTACAGGATCGACATGCCGTACATCAGCGGCAGGACAGGGATGGCCCGGTTGTCCTCGAGGCCGCCGCGTGCGCGAATGTCGGCGACCATCCAGACGCCGTGGTCGGCGAGGCATTCGCGCGCCGACCGCACCGCTGCACCGGGACGGGGAAGGTCATGGATGACGTCGAGCGTGAGGAGCAGGTCGACATCGGCGAACTCCCCGAGGTCGTCGAAGGTGCCCTGCCGGAACGACAGATTGTCGAGGCCCGCTTCGGCGGCACGAGCGGATGCGGCAGCGATCGCGTGGCTCGAGGGATCCACCCCGATCACGGTGGTGTTTGGAAACGCCTGCGCGACCGTCGTGGCGGCGACGCCGGCGCCACACCCGATGTCGACAACGGTCGCCCCAGCCCGGAGGCGTTCGGTCATGGCCTCGATCGAGTCCAAGATGACCGGGACGAGATAGGCCTTCTGCCCGCCTGCGCCCATCGCAGCCTGGAAGTGACATGTCTCGGCCCCGTGTTCGTCCCAGGTCATGCCGATGCCGCTGGAGAACGCCCCGATCGTGCGGTCGATCTCGTGCTGGGTGATGGGTGGCCCGAAAACACCCGCCTGGTATTGGGGATGATCGGATTGGGCCAGCACCACGGAGGCCTCGGGCGTCAGCATGAACTCGCCGTCGTCATGTTGGGCGAGGTCGAGAGAGCTCAGAAGGAACAGAAACTCTCGAAGCCAGCGCTCGTGGAGGCCGGTCGTCTCGGCGAAGGCGGCCGAGGTCGTCGGCCCGGCCTCTTCGAGCGCAGTGAAGAGGTCGAGTTTGTGACCGACGTGCAGCACTGCACTGGCGACCTCGCCCTCCTTGAGCTTGAAGAGGCTGAGGACCGTGAGCCCCAACTGACCGGGATCGAGTTCCGTACGCATGTCCGGGAGTATCCCTCGTGCCTGCGCCGGGCACCACCCGCGGAGCCCGGCGAGATCAAACCCGCTGGATGTCGAACGGCTTCACGGTGTCACCAGCGACTGGGGGCGAGGACCATGACCTGACGCTCGGTCTTGGTGGGCACAAGATCTCGCTTCGAGGCCTCGATATCGAATGGCACCGGGTTGGGGTCGAGCTTCTTGGGGTCCTCGTCGTCGGCCATCTGGACAAGAAGATCACCCAGCCCGCCGATCGAACCGAGCGAACCAAACCACGCGAGCGTGACAGTTTCGGCGGTTCCCAGTTTGGCGACCCGCACCCCTTGCCCGCCTCGGCCCTTGGACTCGAATTCCTCATACGGCGTGGCCTTCGCAGCCGAGTCGGACGTGATTGCAAGCACGACGCCGTCGCCGATCACCGGACCGGCGCCAACGACCTCGGCCCCTGTCTTGAGCTTTATGCCTGCGACACCTCCAGCACCTCGACCCTGCACGGAAATGGAGTCGAGTGGCATGCGCAGAACCTGGCCATCGGAGGCGACGGCGATCACATCGACCCCAGCAGGTGCCCGGAACGCAGCGACCACCCGATCGCCGTCCTTGAGTCCGATCACCGGCTTGCCAGACTTCGTTGCGAGCACCTCGTCGGCGGTGACCTGCTTCGCGACGCCCCGGGCAGTGACGAGGACGAGATTCTCCTCGCCCACCCCGACGAGTGCGAGTGCATCCTCGCCCTTGTTCAGGCCGAGCTGCTGCGCGGCGGCGTTGCCGCGAGTGCGGCCACCGGCGTCGGCGGCTTCGCCGGCGTGGAAGATGAACGCCCGACCCTCGGAGGTTACTGCAGCGATCGCGATGCCGGTCGACGTGACCAGCGCGGACGCTACGAGGTCGTGGCGGCCGGCCACGCCCTTCCTGGCGCCTTCGGTCGGGACTCGGCCGAGGTTGCCCGAGGACGACAGGGTGACGACACACGGTTCGTTGCTGTCGGTGTCGAACGAGGTGTCGTTCTCCTTGGGGCGCTCGAAGACCGGTATGTCGTCGGCGTTGATGATCTCGGCCCGGCGATCCTGGCCATGCTTGTTGACGAGTTCGCCGAGCTCTTTCAGCACGAGCTTGCGACGGCGATCCTCGCTGTCGAGCAACCATTCGTACTCGGCGATGTCGGTGCGCAGGCCGGCGGCTTCGTCTTCGAGCTCGAGCTTGGCGAGCGCAGTGAGGCGACGCAGCGCCATGTCGAGGATGTGTGTGGCCTGGATGACCGACAGCTCGAAGCGTTCAATGAGGCGGTCACGGGCTTCGCCGGCGTTTTCCGACGAGCGAATGATGGCAACCACATCGTCGATCGCATCGAGGGCGATCAGGAGACCTTCGAGGATGTGGAGGCGATCCTGCGCCTTCTCCAGTCGGAACTGGGTTCGGCGGACGATGACCTCGAGGCGGTGCTCGATGTAGGCGCGGCACAGGTCGGAGAGCCCGAGCGTGGTGGGTACGCCTTCGACGAGCACCACATTGTTGATGCCGAACGACTCCTCGAGCGGGGTGAGGCGATACAGCTCCTGGAGCACGGCCTGCGGATTGACGGCTGGCTTCACATCGATCTGGATCATGAGGCCGTTCATGTCCGACAGGTCGGCAATGCCCTCGATGCCAATGAGCTTGCCGTTGTTGGCGAGTTCCTGAACCTTGCCGATCACCCGCTCCGGACCCACGAGGTAGGGCAACTCAGTGACGATGATCGACTGGCGATTGCGTGAGGTCTGTTCGACGTGGGCTTTCGCCCGGATGCGGAACGTGCCGCGGCCCGTCTCATAGGCCTCGCGGAGGCCGTCGTCGACGACGATGCCGCCCGACGGGAAGTCGGGGCCGGGCAGCACGGCCATGAGTTCGTCGATTGTCGGCTTGGGCCGACGTTTGGTCATGACGATCTCGATCGCATCGGCGACCTCGCGAAGGTTGTGTGGGGCCATGTTCGTGGCCATGCCCACGGCAATGCCGCTGGTGCCGTTGACGAGAATGTTGGGCAGCGCCGCCGGCAACACAATTGGCTCATCGCCCTCGCCGTCGTAGGTGGTGCGGAAGTCGACCGTGTCCTCGTCAAGTTCGCGGACCATGTCCATCGCCGGCTCGGCCAGACGGCACTCGGTGTAACGCGCAGCGGCGGGCGGATCGTCGAGCGAACCGAAATTGCCCTGCGGATCGATGAGCGGGACCATCCGCGAAAAGTCCTGGCCCATGCGGGTCAAGGTGTCGTAGATGGCCGCGTCGCCGTGCGGGTGGTAGCGACCCATCGTGTCGCCCACGATGCGGGCCGACTTGCGATACGGCGTGCCGGGGCGGATGCCCATCTGCAGCATCGACCAGAGGATGCGGCGCTGCACCGGCTTGAGGCCGTCGCGAGCATCGGGAATGGCACGAGATGTGATGACCGAGAGGGAATAGGCGAGGAAACTCTCGCTCATCTCCTCGGCAACGGAGACCTCAACGACTTCGCGAGCGAACCCGCCGTCGAATTCGAGCTGTCGAGACATGGCGCCGACCGTAGTCAGGGGCTGTGACCCTCAGGTGGAGGGGCGGACGTCTCGGCTCGTCGTGTGCTCAGCTCAGCGTGTCGAGGTACTCGGTGACAAGCGGCAAGCCGGCGTCGAAGACCTCCGAGTTGTTCCCGAAACCGACCCGAACGAAGCCCTCCATGCCCAAGGCGCTGCCGGGCGTGAACATCACACTGCCGGCGCCCTCGACGAGGCCGACACAGAACTCGCGAGAGGTCAGGTCGGCGTCGTAGCGCAGCAAGGTGACCGTGCCGCCCTGCGGACGGGTCCACAAGACACGCGACTCTGTGTCGACCCAGGCAGCGAGGGTGTCGAGGTTGGCTCGCACGAGCGCGCGGTTGCGACCGAGGATCGCCTCGGCGTTCTCCAGCGCGAGCGACGCAAGATGATCGTCGATCATGCCGACGCTGATCGTGTTGTAATCTCGGTGGATCGTGACGTCGTGAAGGAGCCCGGCTGGTCCCGCGATCCAGCCGAGGCGAAGCCCGGCGAGCGAGAACGCTTTCGACATCGACCCGACGGCGATCGCCCGATCGGAGAGATCGACCACCGACACCGTCGTGCCGCTCCCCTGCTGATCGATACCCCGGTAGACCTCATCGCAGAGCAGCCAGGCACCGGCTCGCTCACACGCATCGGCGATGGTCTGCAGCGTCGGGCGCTCGAGCAGTGCTCCGGTCGGGTTGTTCGGGTTGGTGAGCGAGACGACCTTCGTGCCTGGCGTGATCGCAGCCACGAGCTTATCGATATCGAGCTGCCAACCGTGCTCCTCGCGCAAGGGCACCCGGGTGACGTTCGCCCCGAGCGACTCGGGGATCGACGTGTGCTGCTGATAGCTCGGGACGACCGACACGACATGGTCGCCCGGCTCGACCAGCGCCAGGTACACAAGCTGATTCGCCCCGATGGCGCCGTGGGTAACCAGGGTGTTCTTCCCGGTCTGGTGCTCGTATAGGGCGGCAATGGCCAAGCGCAGACGATCGGATCCCTCGATCGCGCCGTACGTCAGCCTCATGCCGAGGAGTTCGTGGAGATGCTCGGGGCTCTGGTCTGACAGCTGCAGGAGCTCCTCGACCGTGATCGAGTCACAGCAGGTCTCGGCCAGGTTGTGTCGGCAGCGGGTCTCGTATTCGTTCATCCACTGCTCGACACCGAACGGGGCGATCTGCATGGCGGTGAGGCTAGACCAGCGATGGCGCCCGGCTCAGATCGGTTGCCAGGCTCGCACTAGCGCAGCCGGCAGCACTGCGGCGCCAAAGTCGGTGAGGCAGTGGTCGAGATCGACGACGCCGAGCGGGCCCCAGGCCTCGACCGCCACGGCAAACGCCCGGGCGACCCGGGCCCGATCGGCCTTTGGGATCGTCGAGGTGACCTCCGGACAACGGTTCACGTGGTCGACTAGGACGTCGGGGTCGACATGGGTCCCAGCGCCGGCCCGCACGACACCGAGGACAGCACCGAGCCAGTCGGCGAACTCGAGTTCCAGCACGGCCTGCCGGGCATCGCTGTTCAATGGCACGAGCGATGCCGGCGCGAGAGCGGCAGCAAGCACCGCGAGTACGACATCGGCGTCGGGTTCGTCGAGATCAATCGGCCCGACCGAGGCGGCCAGCCACTGGGCAAGTTCGTCATCGGTGTCAGCCGCAGCGCGCAGTGTCGCAGCAGCAGCAGAGACGGCAGCCGGATCGAGTGCGTCGGGCGCCAGAGGCTCCCCGAGGGCCCGACGCACCACGTCCGCAGCCCAGGCAGCGTCGTCGGGATCCCGCTCGGGAAGATCGGGCACATCGGGTTCGATCCAGGCAGGCGGTTCGAGGTCGTCGATGCCGAAGGACGAGAGTCGGGCCAACACCACCCGACCGACAGCAACGAACGACGCCGAGGGTTCGGACGTCGCCCGCATCGCCCGAGCGACACGTTCTGCTAGTTCGGGCGCCGGAACCGAACGGCTCTTCAGGCCCGCCGACTCGTCCGCAGTGGCGTCGAGGAGTTCGGCGGGGCCGACGGTGGCCTCGCCGATTGTCTCACCGGTGTCGCCTGCGCCGGGCACCAGGTCAAGGACGAGCACGTGGCGTTCGTCGGCGGCATCAACGAAGCGGAACGCTGCCGAATCGCCCCGCCAGTCGCCGACGATCCACGCCGCCTCGCAGATCGACGTCAGCAACTGATCGGCCCAGGTCGGTGCCGGTTCGAGCGCGGGGTCGTCGAGGTCGACGAGATCCGACACGGCGCCGATCGCCCAGAGTCCGGCGGCAGGGCCCGGGCCACCGGCGACGGCGAGTGCCTCGGCCACCGCTGGAGGCCCGTCGGGGTCGAGCTCGGCCGCAAGCGCAACAAGGTCGGCGGCCCAGACCTCGGCACGAACGGCGTCGAGGTCGAGGAGCTCGTCAGCCTGCTCGATCGCATCTGCAATCAGGGCGGCGAGGGCGGGGGCTAGGGGGTCGGGGCGGTGGTCAGGCACGGGCGGCTGAGCCTACCGGCGTGTCTCGGGCCGGACCGGTGAGGCAGGCTGCGACGTCTCGGGGAGAAAGCGGCGGGCGTAGGGTGCAGCCGTGCCTGAACTGCCCGAGGTCGAGACGATCCGCCGTCAACTCGAACCAAAGCTGATCGACACAGCGATCGTCGACGCGGGCTCACACTGGTCGGCGAAGTTCACGCCAGCTCTCGATGCCGTCGGCACCGAGGTCGTCGGCGCCCGTCGACGCGGCAAGTATCTGCTGTTCGATCTCGACCCGGGCGTCGATGGTGGACCACTGCGTGAACTCGTCGTCCATCTCGGGATGACGGGTCGTCTCGCCGTCCACCAACCCGGCAATGCGCTTGCGCTCGACAACCCGGCCGCCGAGCCGCACCTTCGGGCCTGGTGGCGGCTCGATGACGACCGGGTGTTGACATTCCACGACATCCGCCGGTTCGGGCGCATCCACGTCGTCGACGCAGGCGACTACTGCACCATTCCGACACTTCACGCCTTGGGGCCCGAGCCGTGGGATCCCAACTTCAGCGGGAAGTACCTTGCTGCGTTCGTGAAACGCAGCGACCGGTGCCTCAAGACCATTCTGCTGGCGCAGCGGGCCGTGGCCGGTGTCGGCAACATCTACGCCGATGAGGCGCTGTGGGATGCTCGCATCAACCCGGCAACCCGGCGGCTCTCACGCCAACGGGCTGATGAGCTCGTCGTTGCGATCCGGCGAACACTCGAATCCGGACTTGCGCATGGCGGCACGACCCTTCGAGACTACGTCGATTCCAACGGAGAGCAGGGCGGCAATCAGCACGAACTCGCCTGCTATGGGCGAGGAGGCGAACCGTGCCTGCGCTGTGGTGAGGAGCTCCGCACCCGGGTCATCGACGCTCGCACGACCACCTGGTGCCTGGCCTGCCAAGCCCGGTAATCGGTATCAGCCGGTGTGAGCTCGGGGTGCCATCCGTTGAGGTCGGCACCGATGGCAACGCTCAGGAGCCGGTCACCCGAGCGGACTTGCGGGCATCGAGGGCTTCGGGCAGGGCTGTGAACACGACGAGTTCAAGCCCGGCGAGCACACCAATCGCAGCGACGAAGCCGACACCAGCGGCGGGCTGGTCCTCCATGACCTCGAGCGGGGAACGGCCGGCGACCGCACCGAACGAGCACATGGAAAGGGCGAGGTTGCCGAAGACGTGCAGCCACGTGGGCGGCGCGTCGACACGACCGAAACAGCCGCACGACTCGGCACCGACGGATATCGCCCGCCACACCGCAGCGGCAAACACGACATAGAGCACGCCGACGACAACACGAAGCGCCGCCATATCGCTCAACAGGGCGGCGATTCCGAGCGTGATCTCGGCGAGGCCGAGCGCTCGCGCAAGAGGGGTTCCGGCGACCGGCCTGCGCGGGAATGCGCCCAGAATCTCAATCAACGCAGCTGTGGCCGTTGGCCGGATCACCTTCACTGCCCCGGCGATCACCATCAAAACCGCAGCCGACGCATACAAGACCGTGACGGCGTCCATGACGAGCACCACCCTAACCAGGGCTGGCGGCACCGCAACGAACCCGGCACCGGTACGGTGGCCTCATGGCTGAGCGGCCCGACTTCTTCGATCTGATCGCCCAGAACCGGCGTCGAACCTGGGTGCTGATGTTCTCGTTCTTCGTCCTGCTCGTGCTGGTCGGTATCGCCGTCAGCATCATCGTGGGCGGTGGACTCATCGGCGTGATGTTCGCCGTCGCGATCTCGTTCGGCATCACGTTCAGTTCGTACTTTTCCTCGGCGTCGATCGCGCTCACCGCCACCCGGGCGCAGCCAGCCGCTCGAGAGGAATTCGGGCGCCTGCACAATCTGGTCGAGGAGGTCTCGATCGCTGCTGGCGTCCCTAAGCCGGGTGTCTATGTCGTCCACGACCCCTCCCCCAACGCCTTCGCCACCGGCCGCAACGCCGATAACGCAGCGGTTGCCGTCACCACGGGCTTGATGGACAAGATGAACCGGGCGGAACTCGAAGGGGTGATTGCCCACGAAGTTGCACACATACGCAATGGCGACATCTTGGTGATGACCGTCGCCGTCGCCACCGTCGGCGCCATCGCAATGATCTCCGACATCTTCTTTCGGATGCTCTACTGGGGTGGCTTTACCGGCGGCGGCGCCTCACACCGAAGGCGCAGCAGCAGTGACAACAACAACGGCGCCATGCTACTGATCGTCCTGGCAGCGATTGTCTTCGTTGCGGTACTCGCTCCACTCGCAGCAACCCTGCTCAAGGCCGCTGTATCGCGAAGCCGGGAGTCGCTCGCTGATGCCACGGCTGTCGAGATCACCCGCTACCCGGGCGGCCTCCGCAGCGCGCTCGAAAAACTCGACGCCGACATCACCGTCATGAAGCGCACCTCCCACGCCACTTCACATCTGTGGATCGAGTCGCCCGACGACCACGAGACCGACGACCGAGGCCGCAAGTTCAACGATCGGTTCTCGACCCATCCACCCCTCGCCGAGCGGATCAACATCCTTCGCAAGATGGAGGGCATACCGCCGTATGAGGGCCCCGACCCGGCCGTGTCTGAGGCGCTGCGCACCATGCAAGACGACCGCAACCACCCCGAGTCGGTGGCCGCCATGGTCGGGACCCCAGGCCGGGCGGCGCTCTTCGAGGGCGCGGCTGCCCGCTCAGTCGATCTCGACTCGGTCTTCGCCGGTGCCGGCGAGGTCGCCGACGAGGACGGCGATCCCGATCACGCCCGGGCCGGTTGGTACGCCGATCCGTCGGGTGAACCCGCGACCCTGCGCTACTGGAACGGCTCGGACTGGACCGACCACGTCCACAAGATCCCTGGCGGCAACGATCTCTGCGACTCCGGCGCACGCCAGACCCAGTGACGGGCCCCGAAGCAACTGCCGACGTCGAGCCAGAGCCGACCGTCGGCGTCGGGCCTCATCCCGAACCGTGGCCCGACGACCCGCGCCTCGATGCGTTGCTGTTGGCCGATGGCGATCGCCGCAATGTGCTCGACGTCTACCGGTACTGGTCGGTCGAGGCGATTGTCGCCGACCTCGACACCCGTCGGCATCCGTTTCACGTTGCGATCGAGAACTGGGAACACGATCGCAACATCGGCACGGTTGTGCGGACGGCGAACGCGTTCCTAGCCGCCGAGGTGCACATCGTCGGGAAACGGAAGTGGAACCGGCGCGGCGCAATGATGACCGACATCTACCAGCACGTCCGGCAACACGAATCGATCGAGGCGTTGCTCGACTGGGCTGCCGCTCATGACGACGGCCCGCTTCCGGTGATCGGGGTTGACAACCTGCCGGGATCCGTGCCGATCGAGTCGACCGAACTGCCCAAGCGATGCCTCCTGCTCTTCGGTCAGGAGGGTCCGGGCCTGTCGGACGCCGCTCATGCCGCCGCCGAGCAGGTGTGTTCCATCGCCCAGTTCGGCTCGACCCGCAGCATCAACGCCGGCGTCGCCGCCGGCATCGCGATGCACGCCTGGGTGCGCCGCTGGGCTGACTGAAGCGTCTGCCGGAGGCGGATTCTGGGCGGAGATGGAGATCGAGGACGGAGGCGAGACGCCGCCTACTACTCGACCATGGCGATGAGTTCCTCGTCGGACGGGATCTCCACGCCCGGGAGGTAGTACGTGTACAGCCCACCGATGACGGTCTCGAGATCGCCGAAGTCCGACGAGGCGAGCGTGACCGTGACCATGGAGCCGTAGACGTGCACTGCCGAGACGCCACCGGCATCGAAGAGTCGCTTGGCCAGCTCGGAGGCCGGGTCATCGGCTTGGATCTCGTCGTCCATCTCGTAGCGGACGTGGCCCATCCCGGTGAGGCTGCGATTCAGCTCGAAGCGCAGGATGCCCGGACGGGGCGACGATGTCGTGATGAGGGTGACCGGCTGTCCCATAGCGCCTCGAAGACTAGCGACTCCGCGTCCGCCAGACCCACATCGCAGCGCCGATCGAGATGACCATCAGCACCGAGTGGACCACCTTGAACGAGGCATCGTGGTTGGCATCGAGCACGATGCCGCCACCGCGGACGAGCCAGTAGCCGATCGTCCACCAGATCAGTACCGGCAGGACCCGATTCCGAGCGGATCGACGAAGGGCGACCACGGCCATCGCGACGAACACGACGACCACCCCGAGGCGCCAGGCAGTCCCCCAGGCCGACAGCTCATCGTTCGACACGACGTTTCGGGTTCGCGACGCCCAGAGGAAGAGGGTCCAGCCGATCAAGACGGTGAACGCCGGCCAGGCGCGGAGACGGTCGAGCACGATCAAAACAGTCCGAGCTGGGTGTCGTCGACGGTGCGGACTTGGCCGGTCCAGCGGAGTTCGTCCATGAAAGCCCATCGTCGACGATGGATTGCCGAGGGGCCGAACCCGGCGAGCGCCGCCTTGTGGCGGGGGCACGGGTACCCCTTGTTTCCGGCAAAGGCGTACGCCGGATAGGTGCGGTGCCAGCGCTCCATCATGCGGTCGCGGGTGACCTTGGCGACGATCGATGCCGCTGCAATCGACAACGAGACGGTGTCGCCCTTCACCAGCATCGTGGTCGGATGGGTCTCAACGAAGTCCCAGTTGCCGTCGACGAGGACATGATCCACTGCGATACCGATCCCGCTGATGGCCCGCTGCGCCGCAAGCTTCTGGGCTGCCGACATGCCGAGTTCGTCGCACTCGGCCTGGCTCGCATGGGCGACGCTGACATGGTCGGCCCATTCGTTCACCCGGTCGAACATGACCTCGCGCTCTGCGGCAGTGAGCATCTTGGAGTCGCGCACCTTGTAGAGCCGTTTGCCACGCGGCACGACGACAGCTGCCAGCGTGAGTGGCCCAGCCCATGCCCCGCGACCGACCTCGTCGATACCGACGACGATCTCATCGCCGACATCCCAACGTGCGCGTTCGACTCGAAGGCCGGGCGCCTTCGCTTTCAGCGCTCCGCGCAGCTGCGGCGCTCTCGAGCTCACAACAGCGACGGTGGCGGATCGTTCGGGTCGAGCCGGACACCTTCCCGCCGCGCCTCGGGGGCCGACGTTGCGACGGGTTCCTCGTCCACATCAGCGACGAACATCATCTCGGCCCCGGCCGGCGCCGCAAGCAGTGCCTCGCCGGACCGTTCGGAGCTCGACCAGTCCGGATCGAGGCCAGGGCAGCGGAGCACAGCGCCATCGGGGCCACCGTCTCGCTGCCACAAGACCGCGGGGCGTTCGCGATGCCATCGGACACTGAACGAGAGAGCACCGAGGCCGGTCACCATGCCGCGAACGTCGACCGGCTGACCGAACCAGGTCGTGGGCACCTCGGGCAACATGTCGATCCGTTCGACGAGATCGATGTCGCGGAAGAGATGGCCGAGCACTCGCTCGGCACCACGGGCGACGGCAGAACTCATGGCCCGATCTGCGAGGGTCAGCGTGTCGAGCAGGGCACGGGCGTCGGCGGCGGCTCCGGGATGGGAGCCATCGAGCGCCCGGGCAACGAGCGACACGGTCCGGCGGTCGAGCCGATTGCGGGCGAGTTTGGCGAGCGGGCCGGCGACCTCGGCGAGCTCCGACGGTACGCCCTGACGCAACTCCTTCGACGCAAACGCCCGCAGGGCCACGACGGCGGCATCGGAGCCGAGTCGGTTGCGGTCAGCGGCGGCGAGGACCGCCTTGCGGCCCCGGTCGGCTTCGTCGTGCATGCCGGCCAGGTCGAGCCACCAGGCTGCTTCGCCGGCAGCGATCGGGTCGTCGTCGCCGACGGCGAGCACGAGGTCGCCCAGCACGCGGCGCCAGGCGGCGGACAGATCGACGTCGGGAACATCGACAGTCATGGCGTCGGCGGTGATGGCCTTCCACCCTGCGGCGACGTCCTCGGGCGCAGTGGGGCGGGCCGGCAGGTCGCCGGTGATCGACACGAGCACCGTGATGGTCTGACGGTGTGGGAGCGGGACGAGCACGGCAGCTTCGTTCTCTCCATCGGCCGACGCTGCAGAGGGATCGGCCTCCACCAGGGTCCAGACCTCGGGTCCGGCGACGACCGCACCAGCATCGACACACGGCCGGATCCAGGGCACGCCATCAAGTTTGGTACACGATAGTTCAGCGCGAATGCGCCCGTTCGTGAGGCCGACAACGGCGACCACGACAGCGTCGGGTGAGGCGTTCTCGAACTGCCACTCCAGGGTGCGGCCGTTGCCATCGGTGGTGATAGCGGACCTCTGGATGACATCGCCGCCCGGGACCCGCATCCACGTCTCGTAGACGGGCGCGTCGTCCAGACGGTTCTGGCGCACGGCGGCCGACGTCGACGAGCGCTTCCACTCACGAGCGGTGCGGACACCCCATTCGAGACGCCACGATCCGTCGAGGGTGGCGACGGCACCGTCGGGGGCAATCCGGGCGATCGGTCCGGCGAGGTCGCCGATCAGGGCGCCAAACGATGGGTCGAGTGGCGTGAGGTTCCGGCGCCGGAGGCGATCGAGGAGTCCCATGGGTTCGTTCGTCGTCCTTTCGAGCGCCCTAGTCGGGATCGATCTCTCTGGCAGCGGGAGTGTTCACGAGGCCGGCATAGGCCTCGAGGGCAGTGCGGCCGTCCTGGGCGCAAGCCCGCATCTGGCCGGCGATCAGCGTACGGGTGGGGTGGGCGACCATGGTGCCCCAGGATCCGGCGCCGACGACGGCCACACGCATGGACATGGCCCCACCCTAGACTCGCGCCGTGGTCGCCACCGACGCCGCCGTGCTGATCCCACTCCGGTCGTTCGACGACGCCAAGACCCGCCTCGCCGACGTGTTGTCCCCTGACGACCGTCGGCGCCTTGCGATGGCGATGGCGGAACGCGTCGTCAGGGCGGCACGAGATCTTCCGGTGTACGTGGTGAGCGACGACGCCGACGTGCTGCGCTGGGCCGAGCGCCTGGGCGCCGACGGGCTTGCACCTGCCGTCAACGGACTCAACGAAAGCATCGACGCGGCCATCGCTCTCGTCATCGCCGACGACGATCCACCGACCCGGGTAATCATCGCCCACGCCGACCTGCCGCTCGCCGACGACCTTCGAGTGGTCGACGGACCCGGCCTCGCCATTGCGCCCGACCAGGCGCGCGACGGCAGCAATGTGTTGTCGATCCCGCTCGGGTCGGGCTTCGAATTCCACTACGGGCCCGGTTCATTTGCCGCCCACTGTGCTGAGGCTGAGCGCCTCGGGCTCGAGATCACCGTCGTTGACGAGCCCTCGCTTGCACTCGACGTCGACGATCCCGGCGACCTTGCCCACCTCCAGGTGGAAGGATCCTGACGATGCGTGTCGATCTGCCCGGGCCGACCAGCGCGCTCGCAGTCGGCGCCCATCCCGACGACATCGAGTTCGAGTGTGGCGGCACGCTTGCGAAGTGGGGCGCCGCCGGCGCTGCGATCCATCTTCTGATCTGCACCGACGGGTCCAAAGGGACGTGGGACGTCGATGCCGACACCGCCGTCCTCATCGCACGCCGGCAGACTGAACAACGAGAGGCCGCCCGCCGTATCCACCCCGACGCCCAGGTCCACTTCCTCGGCGAAGTCGACGGCGAACTCGCCAACACGGTCGAGCTTCGAGGCCGCGTTGCCCGCGTGATCCGCGAGACCGCTCCCAGCATCGTGCTCGGCCACGACCCCTGGCGCCGGTGGCGCATGCACCCCGACCACCGCAACGCCGGTTTCCTCACTGTCGACGCCGTCGTTGCCGCCCGTGATCCGCACTACCACCGTGAGCACATGGCCGACGGCCTCACCCACCACCGCCCACGAGCGCTTCTCCTGTTCGAGTGCGAGGAGCCCGATCATGTCGAGCGCATCGAGCAGCGACATGTCGACGCCAAGGTGGATGCGCTGCTCGCCCACGAAAGCCAGTTCGAGACGACGATGCTGATCGCCGACAACGACGATGGCACCCAGGCAGCTTCGTTCCGTGAGCGAACCGTGCGCGAGGCCCGCAATCATGGGCGAATCGGTGGTGTCGGGCTTGGCGAGGCATTCCGCCACATGGACCCGGCGTCCTGAGCCGGTCGGTCGTGCGCGGAACGCAGTGAAACGCTCCGCCGGTCCGGCACGCGTCCGGCAGCGTTCTGCGACACGCGGGTGCACGTCGAGGTTGTTTGACGCTCGGCGATCCGGTCGACCATGAAGAGGTGACCGTCACACTTGTCCACGCTGCGGCGACCTGGTTTCTCGTCGGATTGATCTGGATCATCCAGGTCGTCCACTATCCGCTATTCAGCCGGGTCGGCGAGGACGGCTTCGTTGCGTACGAGGCAGCCCACACCCGTCTCATCTCCCTCGTCGTCGGTCCGGCGATGCTCACCGAAGGCGTCGCCACCTTGTGGCTCTTCTTCGCCCCGCCCGACGGGCTGACGCGCACCCTGCCCCTGATCGCCGGACTGGTGCTCGCGGCCGTACACCTGTCGACCATCACCCTCCAAGTGCCCGCCCACGGACGGCTCGAGCTCGGATGGGATCCCATCGTCGCCGCCCGGCTCGTGCGGACGAACTGGATCCGCACCATTGGCTGGACCATCCGGGGGGTACTCGCTCTGTTCATGATCGAGGCCATCGCATGACCGACGCTCGCCCTACGGTCTGGGTCCTCGGTGACCAGCTACGTCGTGCGGCGGGTGTGCTCGCCGACCACACTCCCGACACCTGTCGGGTCCTGCTCGTCGAGAGTGAATCGATTCTCGCCCGCCACCGGTGGCACCGTCAGCGGGCCCACATGGTGATCTCCGCGATGCGGCACTTCGCCGCCGAACTCGAAGCGGAGGGCTTCGACGTCGACCACCGACGGGTACCGACGCTCGCTGCGGGGTTGCGAGCCCACAGCGACGAGTTCGGGGTCGAACGGGTACTCGCCACCTCGCCGTCGAGTCACAACGCAGTCGCCCGGCTCGAAGCGCTCGGTGTCGAACTCTCAGCCAACACGTTCTTCATCACCGATTACCGCGAGTTCGGCGAGTGGGCCGACGGCCGAAAACGCCTCCGGATGGAGGATTTCTACCGTCGGCAGCGCATCGATCTCGACGTCTTGATGGACGGCGACAAACCCGCCGGCGGGACATGGAACTTTGACCACGAGAATCGCGAACCGCCACCCAGGGACGGGCGGGCGTGGCCGACGCTCGATCCGTTCCCGCTTGATGACATCGACCGTGACGTGATGGCCGAGCTGGAAGCGAGCGACGACATCGCACTTTGGGGGGCCACTCCCGACGGCCGTTGGCCGGTCACCCGGGTACAGGCGCTCGATCGGCTGCAGCGCTTTGTCGACGAAGGACTGCCGGGCTTCGGCGCCCACGAGGACGCCATGCTTGCGGCCGAATGGAAGCTCGCCCACAGTGTGCTCAGCAGCGCCATGAACATCGGTCTGCTCGACCCGATGGAGGTGGTCCGGGCGGCCGAGCTCGCGTATCGAGAGGGCCGAGCCCCGATCAACAGTGTCGAGGGCTTCATTCGCCAGGTGATGGGCTGGCGGGAGTACGTCTGGGGTCTCTACTGGTTCTTCGGGCCCGAGTACCGCACCGAAAACCAGCTGGAAGCCCACCGCCCGGTGCCATCATCGTTCACGGGTGATGCCCCCACCGAGATGGCGTGCGTGTCGTCGGTCGTGCAGGGCATCCACGACCGGGCCTATGCCCATCACATCGAACGGCTAATGGTGATCGGTAACTTCTCACTGCTCACCGGTGTCGACCCCTGGGCGCTCACGGAGTGGATGTGGGCGAACTTCATCGACGGCGCCGAATGGGTAATGCTGCCCAATGTGATCGGCATGGCGTTGCATGCCGACGGCGGACGCATGGCCACCAAGCCCTATGCGGCCGGCGGGGCGTACATCAACAAGATGAGCGACCACTGCAAGGGCTGCCGGTTCAACCCGAAGAAGCGCACGGGGGACGACGCCTGCCCGTTCACCTCGCTCTATTGGGACTTCCTCGCCCGCAATGAGCACCGGCTGAAGGGCAACGCCCGGCTAGGCCAGCAGCTCGCCGGCATGCGACGACTCGCCGATCTTGAGGCGACTCGCGAGCGGGCGGCCGAGGTGCTGGTCGGCCTGGATCGCGGCGAGATCTGATTCGCCTGCCAACACTCGGCTGTGGCCGAGGGCGCTCGGTATCTGATCAGTCTGATCGGGTCGGGAAATCGATGTAGCCCTGCGGTCCGGGGTCGTAGATGTGGTGGGCGCGGGTGGACGCCAACTCGTGCCCGCCGGCGATGCGATCGACGAGATCCGGGTTGGTGATGAAACGCCGTCCGAACGCAACGGCGTCACCGCGTCCCTCGGCAAGGGCCTGGTTCGCCTCAGCTGGCTCGTAACTGTCATTGATGATCAGCGGGCCCGAGAACCCCTGTCGGCACAGTGCCTCGTTGTCGACCGGTCCCGTCGGCAGACGGATTGTGTGGCAGTACGCGAGCCCGAGCGGATCAAGCGCAGCCAGCAAGGCGCGAAATGTCTCCTCGGGATCGTCGTCGTGGAGATCGTTGTAGGGATTGCCGGGACAGATCCGAAAGCCGATGCGGTCTGCGCCGTCGACGTCGGCCATTGCGCTTGCCACCTCGACGACGAAGCGGATCCGGCCGGCGACCGATCCACCCCAGTCGTCGTCGCGATGGTTCGCGCCGGTCGACAGGAACTGGGCCGGCAGGTAGCCGCTGGTGCCGTGAAGTTCGACGCCATCGAAGCCGGCCTCGAACGCGAGTTCCGTGCTGCGCTCGTAGTCGGCGATCACGCTGGCGATCTCGTCGGCGTCGAGCGCTCGAGGGGGATCGCAGGGCTGCATGGTGCCACCGTCGACGCCGGTGTACATTCGCTGACGAGCAGCGACAGCCGAGGGCGCAATCGTCTCGGCATCGGCCGCCTTGTTGGCAGCCGCCGCAACACGGCCAACGTGCATCATCTGCATCACGATCGTGCCGCCCTCGGCATGAACCGCCTCGGTGACCCGTCGCCACCCCGCCGCGTGGTCGCTGCTCACCAGCCCCGGCGTTCGGCAATAGCCCTTGCCGTCCTCGGACGGATAGACACCCTCGGTTATGATCAGGCCGGCGCCGGCTCGCTGACGGTAGTACTCGACCATGATGTCGGTGACCGCTCCGTCGGGGGTCGCTTGTGAGCGGGTCATCGGCGCCATCACGACGCGATTTCGGAGTCCGATCCGACCGAACCGGGCCGGAGTCATGAGGTTAACGAATCGGGCGTCGCCGTCGGTGGAGCTCATCGAGCCATCAGCGCCTCAATCAGAACCGCCAGCTCGAGTGGTTTGTCTCCTTGGATCGAGTGCCCGGCGCCGTCGACCACGACGTGAACCGTGTCGGGTCGGCGACCCATCCACTCGGCGACGTCTTCGTCGTCGATCACACTCCACTTCCCGCCCTGCCACAGGGTGATCGGCACCTGGACCAGGTTGACTTTTCCCCACAGGTCGTCGAAGGACGGCGCTGCCTCGCCGCCGACCTTCCAGTCGCGCATGCGGTCGTACCGCCAGGTCCAACTGCCGTCGGGAAGCGGCTTGGCGTTGTGGAGGATCCCCCGACGCAGGCTCGACTCGCTCCGCCCTGGGTTGAACTCGATCGTGCGATTGAGCATCGCCTGGAACGACTCGAACGCTTCGGGGCCATCGACGAACGTGATGATCGGCTCGGCCTTGGCGTGGTCGGTTCCCGGGGTGACATCGACGACACCGAGGCGGCGAACGAGGTGGGGATGATCCGCAGCCAGACAGATCGAGGTCATCCCGCCGAGCGACATGCCTACGACCGCCTCGGCGGCCGGTGCCAGTCCCTCGACCGCGACGGCGAGGTCGGCCGCCATCGAGGTCGGTGTGTAGTCGTGGGCTGGTCGATGGTCGCTGTGGCCGTGTCCGGGCAGGTCGATCGCCGCAAGTGGGCGTCCAAGCGCCATCGCCACCGTGTCCCAGGTATGGGCGTTCTGGGCGCCACCGTGGACCAGCACCAGTTCGGGGTCGCCCTCGCCCCATACCAGCGCCGAGATGCCGAGGCCGGACGGCAACTCGATGCGCTCCCGTCGCACGGTCGGTGGCGCAGCGAACGGCAGATCGTATTCGGCGGCGTTCTCGTGGAACAGCCCGAACTCGTCGTAGTCGTGCACGTCGGGACCCTAGAGCAGTCCCTGGCTCACGCTCACGTCGGTGGTCGAACGTAAGCCACGGGAACCGTCGGCGAGTTCGTGATCCGGCACCACCGGATACTTCTCAGTCGTAGGTCGGGGCGGCGAAGAATCCCTCGAGTCCGTAGGGCGCATACGGGCCGAGAATGTTCTGTTCGAGCACACCAATACCGGTTCGCTCGACCCCGGCACCGTCGGTGTAGATGGCTCGCACGAGGTGCTGACAGTGCTGGTTCTCATATGCCGTGTCGTCGACATAGTCGAGCGCCCACGACTCGCTCGCCATCGCAAGTTCGTCGTGCCACTTGCCGTGAACCCAGATGGGGTGGGTGTAGCCGATGCCCTTCATCCGGAACGTGAAGATCGGTTCGAGGCGGACCTCGTGGCGAGCGCCGTCGACCACCGAGGTCATCGCGATCGTGGCGCCGGTGATCATGCGATTACCGGAAGCGAACGTCACCTCGTGTTCGAGATTGCGCATATGCTCGACCGCCGGGTCCTCGACACCGGGAAGCTCATCGGGTGAGCCGTACACCGGTAACCGGGCACCGACCTGGAACAGCGGACGGCCGACATTGTCGTCGAACAATTGGTAGTGCAGGCAGAGGTCGTCGAAGTTCAACGGCGCCCAGAGGAAGAAAATGCCACCCATCTGCGAGGCCGCCGGCGCGCCGCGGGTGTCGCCACCGATGAGCGGCCGGACCCCCCACGAACGATCCTTGGTGCCGACAACCTCCGACGGGTCGAGTGCGATCCGGACATCGCCGAACTGGACCCATCCCGTCCACCGGCCGAGCTGGGTGAACCGGGTCGTGTCCATGATCTTGCGAAGACCTCGACCGAGATGATGACGGGGTTCCTCCACATTGCCGGTGCGCCCCTCCCACAGCAGGTCACAGGTGAAGTCGGTGTCGTTTTCGGCCACGGTGATCCGGCACGAACGCATTGGTTCGATGATCTCGAGGGAGTACGGACCGATGGTGAGATCGCTCGGTTCGTCGCTTCGCCGCCCCGACACGTGGAAGGCGTACTGCCGTCCCTCATGGATGAACGACACATGGGCATCCTTCAAGCCCAGGTGCTGGTAGAGCGCTGCACCGGCGCCGAGGTAGAAGTCGCCCAAGGTCGAGTAGCCGTTGAACCAATACCGCTCGTAGACGTCCTTGTCGCTCGTCGCCGGGTGGGCAACGGGGTCGGGGGTTTGGTGGATCGGATAGTCGTCGAACCTCGAGAGCATGACCCGCAGTGTGACGGCTAGGCGGCGCCGCGTCGATTCAGTCGGCCTCGTCCCCGCCGAGATGCACCGGGCACAGGCTCCCATCGGAAGCGTTTCGTAGCGACGAACGCACCAACGAGTGTCCAGGCGATCAGGACGACGAGGCGGTCCCACTCGAAGGCGGGGGCATCGCTGATCGGCGACATCGCCTCGGTGAAGGCAACCGCGAACGGCTTCAGCGGGAAGAGGTCGCCGATCAGGTTCAGCCACGATGGTGGATCATCGAGGGGGACAAAGACGTTCGAGAGGAACGCCAAGGGGAGGATCGTCGCGTTTGCGATTGCGGGGGCCGCTGACGCGGTCTTCGAGACAGCAGCGAGGGCGACGCCAAGGGTTGAGAAGCAGACCGTACCGGCGAGGAATGCAACGATCATCGCCGGCAGCTGAGCAAGCTGGACGTCGACGCCGTAGACGATGATGCCGATCCCCACCATCAGGGCCGTGGCGAACGCTGCGATCCACATACCGGACAAGATCGCGCCGGCGAGGAACAGCCACGGCGGGATCGGCGTGCCCCGGACCCGCTTCAGCACACCGTCGTCTCGGCGCATGGTCAGGTTGATCGCCAGGTTCGTGTACGTAGCCGACGCCGCCGCGAACACCCCGAGGCTCGCCGCATAGAACTGGGAGGTGGCGAACTCGCCGTAGCTCGTGCCGATCGGATCGTTGCCGAAGATGGCGACGAAGATCACCAACATGACGAGCGGTAGCCCGATCGTGAAGAACGCACCGATCGGGGTTCGCCAGAACAGGCGATTCTCGGCCCGGACCGAACGCACGATCAACTGCAGATCACGCCGGAACGGGGATCGCCGGTCGGGTGCGAGAGTGGCTCTGGCGTCGCTCATGGACCCCATCATGGCGCCCCGGCAGGCTCATGACGACCGGGGCATCTACGCTCTGGACGTGGCCGACCTACCCGACCCCCTCGGACCTCCCGGCGAGCGACACGACGTCGTCATCGCCGCCAACCGACTCCCCGTTCGCTTCGACGGCGACGGCGGCTGGGCGCTGAGCCCCGGCGGGCTCGTCACGGCGGTGACCGCCGTGATGGAGGGCCGCGATGCGGTCTGGGTCGGCTGGGACGGCGGTCTGGGCGATGCTGCCGCCAGCGCACCGCCGGCCCGTTTCGGTGACATGGCCCTACGGTCGGTGTCGCTCAGCAAGACCGACTATGCCGACTACTACGAAGGGTTCTCCAACGGCACCCTGTGGCCGCTCTATCACAACGGCCTTTTGTCGACCCGCTTTCGTCGATCCTGGTGGGCTGCCTATCGACGGGTCAACGAGCAGTTCGCCAAGATCGCAATCGAGACCACCGAACAGGACGGCACGCTCTGGATCCACGACTACCACCTGCAGTTGATGCCGGCGTTCGTGCGTGAGGCCCGGCCCGACATCCGTATCGGCCTCTTCCTCCACACGCCCTTCCCGCCCTCACAGCTACTGATGCGTCTGCCGTGGCGCGAAGCGATCACCGACGGCCTGCTCGCCACCGACGTAATCGGCTTCCAAACCCCGACCGACGCCCGCAACTTCCTCTCTCTCGCCCATCGCATGGGCCGCACTGAGGAGGTCATGCCGGTCGATCCTGTCACCGAGATCATCGTCGAGGGTCGCCGCGTCGCCGTCGGATCGTTCCCGATCTCGGTCGACGTCAACCGCATCGACGAGATGGTCCGCGACCCGGCCGCCAGGGAGGCAGCCAACGCGTTCCGAGCATCGCTCGGCTCGCCCAAACACCTGCTGCTAGGCGTCGACCGCCTCGACTACACCAAGGGCATCGACGCCCGGCTCAAGGCCTTTGAGGAACTGCTCCGCGACGGCACGCTCGACCCTGCCGAGGTTGCGTTCGTCCAGGTCGCCACGCCCAGCCGTGACGATGTGCGGGGCTACTCCAACACCCGCACCGAGATCGAACAGCTGGTCGGTTCGATCAATGGCAACTACGCCCAGCTCGGCAAGCCAGTGCTGCACTATCTGCACCAGAGCCTGCCCTTCGAGGATCTCGTATATCTGTTCCTCGCCGCCGACGTCATGCTGGTGACCCCGTTCGAGGACGGCATGAACCTCGTCGCCAAGGAATACATCGCCTGTCGCCCCGACGGCACCGGCGTGTTGGTGCTGTCGGAATTCGCCGGCACGGCGGTCGAGCTTCATCAGGCGTTGCTCTGCAACCCGTTCGATACCGCCGGGATGAAGCGAGTGATCGAGACGGCGCTCACGCTACCGGTTGAGGAACAGCGACACCGTGTGCGGGCGATGCGCACCCACCTGTGGGCGAACACCGTGCACGACTGGGCCGAGGGGTTCTTCCGCCACCTCGACGAGGTCCACCCCCGCGGCCAGCGAGGCTGAGCACCCCGACGGTCAGGAGTCGGCGCCGACGAGACGCAGGTAGACGCCCTCGAGGGTGACGCTCTCGATCGACAGCCCGTCGAGTTCGATGCCCTGCTTCAGCGCCCACCCGGTGATGTGGGCGAGGTCGGCGGTCGGTTTCGTGGTGGAGATCTCGAGACGCCGATCACGCCCCGAGGCATCACCGTGGAGCGGGTCGAGAAGGCCGGCGAGCGAAGCGTCGATGCTGGGGAGTGCGAACCGGATGATGGTTGCCTCGCCGGCCTGGTCGCGTAATGACTCGGGCGTGCCCGCTGCGACGATTGTGCCCCCTGCCATCACGATGAGGTGATCGGCGAGTTCCTCGGCCTCCTCGAGGTAGTGGGTGGTGAGCACGATGGTGGTGCCGTTGCCAGCGAGATCGCGCACCAGTTCCCAGCTCCGCCGGCGGGCAGCGGGGTCGAAGCCGGTGGTCGGCTCGTCGAGGAAGAGGACATCGGGTGTGCCGATGACGCCAAGCGCGAGATCGACTCGTCGTTGCTGTCCTCCAGAGAGACGGGAGATGCGTTCGTCGAGCTTGTCGGCGAGTTCGACCATCTCGATGACCTCGTCGATGCTCCGGCGACGGGTGTATGCGGTGCTGTAGAGATCGAGGGTCTCGCGAACGGTGAGCTCCTTGTCGACACCCGCCTCCTGCAACACGATGCCGATGCGGTTGCGGAACGCTTGACCTCCGTCGGTGGGGTCGACCCCGAGGACGGAAACCCGTCCGCTGTCGCGACGGCGATGTCCCTCGAGGATTTCGACCGTGGTGGACTTTCCGGCACCGTTGGGACCGAGGATGGCGAACACCTCCCCGGGCTCGACGGAAAAGGACACGCCATCGACGGCCCGAAGGTCGCCGTAGGACTTGGAGAGATCCTCAACCTCGATCGCCGTGGTCACGGTCCCGACGCTACCCGAGCAGCCGAAGACCGGTGCTGCGTGGAGCGCATCGATGCGTCCACATGCGCGGCATGTCCGACTACGGTCCCGGCGATGCGTCACCCCGTCGCCTCGTTCCTGGCCGAATGCAGCCACCTCCTCGGAGCTGTCGATGAGGCGATGGCCCAGCGCTTTGCCTCGCTGCTTGCCGTCGCGGCGGATACCGAAGGTGATCCCTCGGAACTCGCGTCGCCGTTCCCGCTGGGACCACATCCCGACATGGGCGCCATCACCACAGCACGGACCGCTGCTGCGCTCGCCGGTCTGGTCGCCGCCGATCCTCATATCGGGTGGCGCCATCCGCCCGAGGAGCACGTGCCGCCGGGATGGGCACATTCGGCGGCTGCCGCCGAGCTGTTGGGGCCCGATGGCTCGATCACGGGGCCGGACCCGGAGCGATTTGGGCTCTTCTTCCTCAATCCCGGGGTCACCTATCCCGACCACTGGCACGACGCCGACGAGTTCTATTACGTGCTCGCCGGTTCCGCGGTGTGGACCGTCGGCGATGAGACCACCCGTTCCCCGGCGGGCTCGTACATCCGAACCCCGTCGCAGGCGGTTCACCGCATCATCACCGACGACGAGCCCGTGCCCACGGTGTGGGGCTGGTCGGGCGACACCAGCTTCGATTCCTACGGCTACTGATCGACCTCGTCGGGAAGCAACGACCAGAACGCATCCACGAGCGGGTTGTGCAGGTGACGCTTCAGGGTGAACAACCCGAGTTCGTAGGGCTCCAGCACAGGGTCGACCTCGAGCACGCGAACACGTTCGGCATGAGGGCTGTTGTCGAGCACGATCTTCGGCACCACACCGAGGCCGAGCCCGAGACTGACCATGCTGACGATCGCCTCGTTACCGGCCACCTGGGCGTAGATCTTCGGCGTGACGTCGAGCCGGCGAAACCAGGCATCGATTCGGCGACGGGCGATACCGCCGGCCGCAAGAATCATCGGGACCTCCGCCCAGGCCTCGCGATCATCCGGCGGCAGGCGCGACGGCATCGGGTCGGCGGTCTCGACCGGCTCGATGAAGACGAGCGGTGAAACCCGGATCGGCTTGAACCGCACACCAGCGGGCAAGTTGGCGGGCCGGGCCGCGATCGCAAGATCTTCCTCCAACGCCTGCACCCGCGCGATCGCATATTCGGGATCGCCGGTCTGGAGCCGGATCTCGACTCCCGGATGGGCGGGACGGAAGCGGTTCAACAGATCGAACAAGATGCTGTGGCTGGCCGTGACCGAGCAGTAGAGGCTGATCTCGCCCCGCAGTTGGTCAGCAGAGTCGGTGAGCTCGAAGCGGATCTGGTCCCACTGCTGCACGGCATCACGGGCGTAACGCTGAAACCGGTAGCCGGCCGGCGTCAGCTCAACGGTTCGGTTGTCACGATTGAACAACGCCACGTTGAGTTCGGCTTCAAGCTGTCGGATGTGGCGTGATAACGCCGACGTGCTGATGTTCGCCCGGGCGCTCGCCCGCCCGAAGTGCAGCGTCTCGCTCAGCTCGACGAAGTGGCGCAACACCGTGATGTTCACACATCCATCGTTGCAGGTATCGGGACACAGCGTTGCACATATGTCCATTTACGAAACATGCACCGATCGGTAGCATTCGTGCGTTCGATCTCTCGTGGAGACCTGCCATGGCCAACTACTTCAACACCCTTCCGCTTCGAGCACAACTCGCCGAACTCGGCAAGTGCCGCTTCATGCACCTCGACGAGTTCTCCGACGGCGTGGAGGCACTCCGCGGCAAGAAGATGGTCGTGATCGGTTGTGGCGCCCAGGGCCTCAACCAGGGTCTCAACCTCCGCGACAGCGGCCTCGACGTGTCGTACGCCCTTCGCGACGAGGCCATCGCCCAACAACGCCAGTCGTGGAAGAACGCCACCGAGAACGGCTTCACCGTCGGCACCTACGAGGAACTGCTGACCACCGCCGACGTGGTGCTCAACCTCACCCCGGACAAGCAGCACACCAACGTCGTCGAGACGATCATGCCGATGATGAAGCACGGTGCCTGCCTCTCGTACTCGCACGGCTTCAACATCGTCGAGGAAGGCATGCAGATCCGTGACGACATCACCGTCATCATGGTTGCGCCCAAGTGCCCCGGCTCCGAAGTCCGGGCCGAATACGTCCGTGGCTTCGGCGTGCCGACCCTGATCGCCGTTCACGAGGACAACGACCCCAACGGAGAAGGCCTCGCCCTCGCCAAGGCCTACGCCGTCGGCACCGGCGGTCACAAGGCCGGCGTGTTGATGTCGTCGTTCATCGCCGAGGTCAAGTCCGACCTCATGGGCGAGCAGACCATCCTCTGCGGGATGCTGCAGACCGGCTCGTTGCTGTGCTTCGACAAGATGGTCGACGAGGGCATCGACCCGGCCTACGCCTCGAAGCTCATCCAGTACGGCTGGGAGACCACCACCGAGGCACTCAAGTACGGCGGGGTCACCAACATGATGGACCGCCTGTCGAACCCGGCGAAGATCCGCGCCTTCGAGCTCTCCGAGGAGCTCAAGGACATCCTGCGGGACCTCTACAACAAGCACCAGGACGACATCATGACCGGCGCCTTCTCGTCCGGCATGATGGCCGACTGGGTCGACGACGACGCCAAGCTGCTCGGCTGGCGCGCCGATACCGCCGAGACCGCCTTCGAGAAGACGGCGGCCGGCGACATGGAGATCGCCGAACAGGAATACTTCGACAACGGCATCCTCGTGGTCGCCATGGTGAAGGCCGGTGTCGAACTCGCCTTCGAGACGATGACCGCCGCCGGCATCATCGCCGAGTCGGCCTACTACGAGTCGCTGCACGAGACCCCGCTGATCGCCAACACGATCGCTCGCAAGAAGCTCTACGAGATGAACGCCACGATCTCCGACACGGCCGAGTACGGGTGCTACCTGTACACCCACGCATGCGTTCCGTTGCTCGCCGACTTCATGACCAGCATCACGAGCGACGTGATCGGCAAGGGCCTCGACGTGACCGACAACGGCGTCGACAACGCCCGCTTGATCGAGGTCAACGAAGCCATCCGAAGCCACCCGGTCGAGGCGATCGGCTCCGTGCTCCGGGGCCACATGGCCAACATGAAGCGCATCGTCTGATCGTTCTCGCATGATCCGTCTGGACGCGCTGTCGGTCGACTTCGACGAGCGCTTTCAGCTCCTCGACATCGACTGGACAATCCGTCCGGGCGAGCACTGGCTGATTACGGGCGCCAACGGCTCCGGCAAGTCGGCGCTCGCCGCGGTGCTGGCCGGCGACGGAGACGTCCTGTCGGGGAGCATCGAGGGAGTTCCCGAGCGGGTCGCGCTCGTGTCCTATGAGCGGCAGGCCGAGCTGATCGCCGCCGAACGCCGAAAAGACGACGCCGACATCCTCGACGTGATCTCCGAAGGCACACCGGTCGCCGAGATCATCGAGGGCGGCTGCGAGGACCTCGATCTGGCTCGGAGCCTGATCGATACGCTGGGCCTACGGCCCCTGATGAGCCGGGCGTTCCGCAAGCTCTCGACCGGCGAGACCCGCAAGGTCATGTTGATCCGAGCGCTCACGAGCCGGCCTGATCTGCTCGTCCTCGACGAGCCGTTCGACGGCCTCGACCACGACTCACTCGTCTGGCTCCAGGGCCATCTGCGCAAGCTGGCCGAGACGACACCGATGGTGATCGTGCTCAACCGCTTCGACGAGTGCCCCGACTTCGTCACCCATGTCGCCTTCGTCGACGACGGCCGACTTCCGCTCTGTGTCGAGCGAGCCGACGAGCAGGCCTACGCCGAGCTTTACCAATTCCTCCATCTCAAGACGAGCGATCTCGAGATCCCAGCGGCCGACCCCGCGGCGCAACTGCCGGCGCTCGATCCCGACGCGCCGCTCGTGCAACTCACCGGCGCCACCGTCCGCTACACCGACAACACGGTGTTCGAGGGCCTCGACTGGACGATCGAGCCGAACCAGAGCTGGCAACTGAGCGGCCCCAACGGCAGCGGCAAGACCTGCCTGCTGCAGCTGATCACCGGCGATCACCCGCAGTGCTATGTCAACGGCATCAACGTCTTCGGCTACCAGCGTGGCACCGGCGAGAGCATCTGGGAGATCAAGCAGTTCATTGGGTACGTCTCCACCGCCCTCCAGTGGGAGTACACGGTGAGCACCGGCCTCCGGAACGTCATCATCTCCGGCTTCCACGACAGCATCGGGCTCTACACGAAAAGCACCGACACCGAGAAGGCCATCGCCGACGAGTGGCTCGCCCTGCTCGGCATGTCCGACCGAGCCGACGAGCCGTTCAACCGGCTCTCGTTCGGCGACCAACGCCTCGTGTTGATCGCTCGCGCCATGGTGAAGCACCCACCACTCCTGATCCTCGACGAGCCGTGCCTCGGCCTCGATGACATGAATCGGCAGCTGGTGCTCGCCCTCGTCGAGCGGATCTGTCTCGGCAGCGAGACGAGCGTGCTCTATGTCAACCATCGCGAGCAGGATCGCGTCACCGGGATCGACAACCACCTGACCTTGCGTGACAACATCGTCGCGTGACCGCGTTGGTGGGTCGAGCTGCCCGGCGGTACCGGGCGCCACGGAGGCTGGATCAGGTGCCGAGCGACGGGAGGGCCACGCGGCCGGTGCGCTGCATGTCGATGATGCCGAAGGGACGCAGCCGCGCCTCGAACTCATCGAGACGTGCCGGGCGAGCCGACCACGACATCAGGACCTTGCCGTCGCCCTCGTTGAGGACGTAGGCGCAGTAGTAGTCGACGATCTCCATCAGTTCCTTGCGCTGCTCCCCCACCTCGACGATGACAAGCATGAGTTCACGCTCGACCGACGCATCGGGATCAAGCTGGGAGATGTCGACGACATTGATCAGCTTGTCGAGCTGCTTCACCACCTGATCGAGCGGCGTGCCTTCGATGTCGACGGTGAAAGTGATGCGACTGAACTTCTCGTTCTCGGTGGGCGCGACGGCCAACGAGTGGATGTTGAAGCCACGACGGGAGAACAACCCGGCGACGCGAGCGAGCACACCCGGCTTGTTTTCGACGGTGACGGCGATCGTGTGCCAGCGCGGGCTACTGGGCGAGGCGTTCATGACGCTGCTCCCTTCCCGGCGTTGCCGTCGGAGGCGTCCCCGTCGATCAGGTGCTGCTGGCTCGGGTCGACGACCAGCTCGGAGTTGGTCTTGCCGGCCGGGACCATCGGGAACACGTTCTCCCGGGCGTCGGTGACGAACTCGACGACGACCGAACGGTCGTCGATCTCGTTGGCCTTGGCGATCGCCGGGGCGACCTCCTCCGGCGACTCGACCCGGATGCCGACAGCGCCCATCGCCTCGGCCCACTTCACATAGTCCGGGACGTTGTCGCTGAGGTGCACCTCGGAGAAGCGCTCGTCGTAGAACATCTCCTGCCACTGGCGAACCATGCCGAGATAGCTGTTGTTGAAGAGGGCGACCTTGATCGGGATGTCCTCGACGGTGGCCGTGACCAACTCCTGGGCGGTCATCTGGAAGTTACCATCGCCATCGACCGCCCACACTCGCCGGTCGGGCATCCCGGCCTTGGCACCGATCGCCGCCGGAATCGAGAAGCCCATCGTGCCCAGACCTCCGGAGTTGATCCAGGTGTAGGGGTGGTCGAACTTCCAGAACTGGCTGGCGTGCATCTGGTGCTGGCCGACGCCCGAGCACAGGATCGTGTCGTGCGGGTTGCCGTCGCGCAGTTGTTCCATCACGAACTGTGGCTTGAGCTTGTCGCCCGGCAGCGAATCCTCAAAGACGAGCGGGAACTTCTCCTGCCAACCGGAGACGGTGGAACGCCAGTCGGAGCGGTCGGCCTGGGCCGAGGCGCCGAGTTTCTCCGTGGCCTCGATGAGCCCCTCAATGACGAGCTTGCAGTCGCCCTGGATGCCGACGTTGTAGTGCCGAACCTTGCCGAGCTCCGCCGGGTCGATGTCGACATGGATGATCTTCGCCGTGGGGGCGAAGCCGTCGAGCTTGCCGGTGACGCGATCGTCGAAGCGGGCGCCGAGCGAGATGAGAAGGTCGCTCTCTTGCATGGCGGTGACGGCGGTGTAGTTGCCGTGCATGCCGGGCATGCCGAGGCAGAGCTCATGGCGATCAGGGAACGCACCCCGGGCCATCAAGGTAGTGACGACCGGGATCTGCAGCAGTTCGGCGAGTTTGAGCAGCGGTTCGGCGGCCCGGGCCTTGAGCACACCACCGCCGACATAGAGCACCGGCCGCTCGGCCTGGGCGATCAGGGCAGCCGCCTCTTCGATGAGGGCCGGGTCGCCCTCCATGACGGGTCGGTAGCCGGGCAGCTCCATCGGGACGGAATCAGGGTCGTACCAGGTCATCGCCGACTTCGGGTTGGTCGGGTCGACGATGTCTTTCGGAATATCGACCAACACGGGGCCGGGGCGGCCCGTGGTCGCAATGTGGAAGGCCTCGTGGATGATCCGCGGGATTTCCTGGGCGTCGGTGACGAGGAAGTTGTGCTTGGTCACCGCCATCGTGATGCCGGTGGTGTCGCACTCCTGGAACGCATCGGTGCCGATTGCGGCAAGCGGAACCTGGCCGGTGATGCACACCATCGGAACCGAATCGAGCATGGCATCGGCGAGCGGGGTGACGACGTTGGTTGCGGCCGGGCCGGAGGTGACCATGCACACCCCGGGCTTGCCGGTGGCGTGGGCGTACCCCTCGGCCATGTGGCCGGCGCCCTGCTCGTGACGCACGAGCACGTGGCGGATCGACGAATCGAGGATCGGGTCGTAGACCGGCAGGATCGCGCCGCCGGGCAGGCCGAACATCACGTCGACACCCTCGTACTCGAGGGCTTTCACCAGTGCTTCGCCACCGTTGTTGGGGTTGGAGCTCGTCATGAGATGGGTTTCCAGATGTTGGACGCAGAGCGACGGACAAAAACTACCGGCCGAGAACGCAGGATCGTTCGAAAACGACAACGACCTCCCGTTACGGGGAGGTCAAGGCACACGATCGGGTCGGCTGGAGGGGCGCGAACGTGTGCTAACGGGCTACTACTACCAGAAGGCCGACAGCGTTGCTCACGGCTTCCAGTATGACGAGCGCCGACGGGCATGGCAACGTTCGTTCTCGTGACCGCCCCTCACCCACCTCTCGACGCCCGCCTGGGCGTGTACCCGGGTTCCTTCAACCCACCTACGGTCGCCCACCTCGAGATCGCCCTGACCGCCCGTGAGCACCACGGACTGCACCGGGTCGACTTCGCCATCTCGACGATCACGCTCGGCAAGGAATCGGTGATGCGGCCGCCCTTCGAGGAACGCCTGGCGGTCATTGAGGCGTCGATTGCCGATATCGACGGGCTCGGCCTGATCGTCACCGAACACCAACTCATCGCCGACATCGCCGGAGGGTACGACGTCGTCGTCATGGGCGCGGACAAATGGGCCCAGGTGAACGACGTCGCCTGGTACCCCGACCATGCTGCCCGTGACGCTGCGCTCGCAGCCCTGCCGGCCCTTGCGCTCGCCCCTCGAACCGGCTTCGACGTACCCGACGAGCACGCGCTCCCGGTCGGGGCGGAACTCCTCGACGTGTCATCGTCGGCGGTTCGAGCAGGGCGCACCGAATGGATGACCGACGCCGCCCGCCGTTACCACGAAGCGACCGGCGCTTGGGCGCCGTAGCGTCTTCCTGGTGGGGTGGTTGACGGCGCGCATCGGTTGGGGTGAGACCGATCGGCGGATCCTCGCCCTGGCCTTGCCCGCGCTCGGTGCGCTGGTCGCCGAACCGCTCTACATCCTCGCCGACACCGCCGTGGTCGGGAACCTCGGCACCCCGCAACTCGCCGGCCTTGCGTTGGCGTCGTCGCTCCTGCTGATCGCTTTCGCCGTTTTCATCTTCCTCGCCTACGGCACCACCTCGGCAGTCGCCCGTCTGCTCGGCGCCGGCGAGCACCGGCAGGCCGCTCACCAGGCGGTGCAGAGCCTGTGGCTCGCCTTCGTCGTCGGTGTTGTCATTGCCGGCGTCGGCTACCTCTGCCGGAACCCATTGATCGAGTTGATGGGCGGGCAGGGCGAAACCGCGATCAATGCGGAGATCTATCTCCGTATCTCGCTCCTCGGCCTCCCGGCGATGCTGTTGACTCTCGCCGGGGTCGGCTATCTCCGCGGCCTCCAGGACACCAAACGGCCGCTCTATGTTGCGATCGGAACCGCCGTGCTCAACCTCGTCGTCGAGGTCGTGCTGATCTTCGGCCTCGACCTCGGCATCGGCGCGTCGGCGCTCTCGACCGTCATCGCCCAGTGGGTTGGAGCGACGGCGTACCTCGTGTGGATCGCCCGGGCAATCGCCGAACATGGCGTCGGACTCAGCCCTGACTGGCGCATCATCGGGCGACTCGCCGGCGCAGGCGCCGATCTCCTCGTCCGCACTGCCGCTCTGCGAGGCGGTCTCACCATCACCGTCGCCATCGCAGCCCGACTCGGCGATGCCGATCTGGCCGCCCACGAGATCGCGTTCCAGATCTGGTCGGCCCTCGCCTTTGCGCTCGATGCCGTGGCGATCGCAGCGCAAGCGATGATCGGGCACGCACTCGGTGCCGATGACGCGGCCGAAGCCCGACTCCTCGGGGACCGCATGATCCAGTGGGGTTGGTTCGGCGGGTTCGTTTTTCTCGCGCTCGTCCTCGCCTCGATCCCGATGCTGCCCGACCTCTTCTCGAATGATCCGGCCGTGATCTCGCTCGTTGCGTTCTTGTTCATCCATGTGGCGCTGTGGCAGCCGATCGCCGGCATAGTCTTCGCCCTCGACGGCATCCTCATCGGCGCAGGAGACCTGCGCTTTCTCACCATCTCCATGGTCGCCGCCACCGCCGTACTCATCGCCGGCTCATTCGCTGTACTGGGGCTCGGTCTCGGCATCGGCTGGTTGTGGGGTGCACTCGGCGCCTGGATGGCCGTTCGCGGTGGGGCCCTGTACACCCGCTATCGCACCGACGCGTGGCTGATCACCGGCGCCGTGCCCTGAGTCGCCGTTCGATCAGGCCAACTGCGGCCGATTACAACTCAGCCGGCGGATTTCTGGCCGAGCAGTTGCGCAACGGCTCGGCCATCGGCTTGCCCCTTGGTCGCCTTCATGATCTGACCGGTGAAGAACCCCTGCATCTTCTTGCGGTCGCCGTCGTCGCCACCGACGAAGCGAGACCACTCATCGGGGTGGTCAACGATCAGCTGATCGACCAGCGTTTCGAGCTCGTCGCTCTCCATCGCCTCGAACCCATGCGCAGCAGCGATCGCCTTGGGATCGCCACCGTGCTCGCCGGCCGCCATCTCACCCAGGACCTGCTTGGCCTGGGTTGCCGTGAGTTCCCCGCCGGTCTCCATCTGGATCAGCATCGCCAGCGACTCACTCGTCACGGCCGACCAGTCGTCGACGGCAAGATCGTTCTGGATCCGGGTGAGCACCTTGTCGGCATCGGCGCCGGCCTCGATCGCGCCGAGGGCAAGCCCATCTTGGCCACGCTCGACGACCGTGACGATGACCTCGTCGGCCACCGACGAACGCTCCCCCAACCGCGCACGTCGAGCAGCCGGCAGCACCGGCATCGAAGCGTCGATCTCGGCGATCTGCTCGCTGGTCGGGGCGAGTGGCACCAGGTCGGGCTCCTGGAAATACCGGTAGTCGTCCGCGTCCTCCTTGGAACGGCCGGCGGTCGAACGGCCGCCCTCCTCGTCCCAGTGGCGGGTCTCCTGTCGGGGTGCCTCTCCGTTGGTGTAGAGATCGACGTGGCGACGAGCCTCGTACTCGATCGCCCGGCCCAGCGAGCGCACCGAGTTGATGTTCTTCAACTCGCAGCGAGTGCGCAGCTCGTCCGAACCCGTCGGACGCACCGAGACGTTGGCGTCGACTCGCATCGAACCCTCTTCCATCTTGGCGTCGCTGACCTCGATGGCAAGGAGGATGTCGCGCAACTCCGAGACATAGGCCTTGGCGTGCTCGACGGTGCGGATGTCGGGCCGGCTCACGATCTCGACGAGCGGCACACCGGCGCGGTTGTAGTCGACCAAGGAGTAGGTGGCGTCGTTGATTCGACCACCGCCACCGACGTGGGTGGTCTTGCCGGCGTCCTCCTCGATGTGGGCCCGCTCGATACCGACGACCGTGCCATCGGCGAGGGCGAGCTGGCCGTCGGCGTTGGTCGGCTGGTCGTACTGGGTGGTCTGAAAGTCCTTGGCCATGTCCGGGTAGAAGTAATTCTTCCTCGCCATGACCGACGGGTGGATCTCACAGCCGAGCGCCCGGCCGAGACGCATCGCGAACTCGACCGCCTTTTCGTTCATCACCGGCAGCGATCCGGGCAGGCCGACGCACGTGGGACAGATCAGCGTGTTGGGGATGTGGCTGAATTTGTTCTCGCAGCCGCAGAACAATTTCGTCTTCGTGGCGAGTTCGACATGAACCTCGAGGCCGACGACAAGCTCCCACTCCTTGGGCAGGGACGGTTCGTGCATGGTCACGACAGGCTCCCTTCGCCGGAGGCAGCAGCTTCCAGTGCGGTTGCCGCCTGATAGATCGTGGGTTCCGACAGGGCCGGGCCAAGCAGCTGGACTCCGACGGGAAGGCCGTCGTCGCCAACGCCGAACGGAACCGAGATCGCCGGATGCCCGATGAGATTCGAGGGGATCGTGCAGACGTCGTTGACGTACATCGTCATCGGGTTGGCGGTGCGATCACCCAGCTGGAACGCCGTCGTGGGTGCCGTCGGGGTGAGCAGCAGGTCGACTTCGGCGTACACCGACGCGAACTCCTGCAACATCATCGTGCGAACCTTCAGCGCCTTGCCGTAGAAGGCGTCGTAGTAGCCGGCCGAGAGGGCGTAGGTGCCGAGCATGATGCGGCGCTTCACCTCGGGACCGAAGCCGGCAGTTCGCGTGGCGGTCATCATCTCGCCCGTGGTCGACGCATCGACCCGCAGTCCGTAGCGCACACCATCGAACCGACTCAGGTTCGACGACGCCTCGGCCGGAGCGACCAGGTAGTACGCCGAGAGGCCGAGTGTCGCCGACGGCACCGACACCTCAACGACGATGGCGCCGGCCTTTTCGAGCGCAGCGGCAGCCTCGTTGGTGCGGGCGATCACGTCGGCCGAAACACCCTCGACACCACCCTCACCCCCGGACAACTCGCGGAGGATGCCGATGCGCATCCCCTCGACCCCGCGGTCGAGCACCGAGGTGAGATCGAACGCCGGCTGATCGATCGATGTGGAATCGAGCGGATCGTGTCCGCCGATGGCTTCGAGCAGTGCTGCCGACTCGGCAACCGTCTTGGAGAACGGACCGATCTGGTCGAGCGACGACCCGAAGGCAATCAGGCCGTAGCGGCTCACGGCGCCGTACGTCGGCTTCATACCGACGAGGCCGCAGAACGCAGCCGGCTGGCGAATAGAACCACCGGTATCGGAACCCAACGACAGCGAGGCGAAGTCAGCGGCGACTGCGGCGGCCGAGCCGCCACTCGAACCACCCGGCACGCGACTCGTGTCGAGCGGATTCTTCGTCGGGCCGAACGCCGAGTTCTCCGTGGACGAACCCATGGCAAACTCATCGAGGTTGGTCTTGCCGACCATGACGGCACCTGCAGCCGCCACTCGTTGCACGACCGTGGCGTCGTAGGGCGGTTCCCATCCCTCGAGGATCTTCGACGAGCACGTTGTGGCGACGCCCGTGGTGCACATGTTGTCCTTGATCGCGATCGGCACGCCAGCGAGCGGGCCGGGATCCTTTCCTGCGGCGACGGCGGCGTCGACCGCAGCCGCCGCCTCACGAGCGGCGTCGGCGGTGACCAGATTGAAGGCGTTGATCTCGCTGTCGCGAGCTTCGATGCGAGCGAGGTGCTCATCGATCACATCGACGGCGGAGCGCTCACCCGATCGGACGGCGGAGGCAAGATCGAGGGCGCTCACGGCTCTTCCCCCAGGATCGGCGGAACACGGAACTGGCCGTCCTCCGCCGCGGGAGCCTGTGACAGCAAGAGGTCTCGATCAAGCGCCGGGCGCAGCTCATCGGGCCGCAGAACGTTCACCATCGGAAGCGGGTGCGATGTCGGCTCGACATCGCCGACGTCAAGGGCCTCGATGTCGGCGGCGTGCTCGAGGATGTCCCCCAGCTGGCCGGTGAACTCGTCGATCTCGGCGTCGCTCAACGACAGGCGGGCGAGCCGAGCCACGTGAACCACCTCGTCACGGGTGATGCGTTGCGTCATGGCGCCCAAGGATACGGCTCCGCTCCATTCCATCTACGCTCAACAGCGATGCCCTACCCGTTTCTAAGCCCCGAGTGGATCGTCGCCATGCGCGAACTCCGCACCGAGTACGCAGAACACGACCGTGAAGTCCAGTTCGATCTGGCTGCAAACATCACCGTCACCGAACCGCCCTTCGGAAACGGCTCCATTCTCGGCCACATCGATACCACCGGTCCGGCGCTCACCATCGAGGAAGGCCATCTCGACAACGCCGACTTCGGCATCGAAGTGCCGTGGGAAGTCGCCAAACAGCTCTTCGTCGACCGCGATCCCGCCCTCGTGATGCCGGCACTCATGGGCGGCAAGGTCAAGCTCACCGGCGACTCGTCGAAAGTGCTCGCCTTCGCTGCCCTCCTTGCGCCCCAACCCGGGCAATCGCTGTCGGTCCCCGACGATGCCGAGGTCGATGTCGATGTCGTGAAGGGCCTCGTCGCTCGCATCGACGAGATCACCGAGAAGTAGCCCCGCGCAGCCGTCCACCCTCCCGGCAAGGTGAGGGTGGAGTTGTGAACCGCCGCCCGGCTCCGAGTAGCCCGCCAAAATCTGACACGATCACTCGGTGCCCCGTCGTCAAAAGCTCGTCTTCGCCGGCCTGATCCTGGCCGGCTTCGCCATGTTCGTCTTCGCCAGCCTCGTCAGCGACGGCGACGGCAGTGACATGTCCGTCTCACAGAACCCGGCCATCGATCGCATTGTCCCGAACCGAGGCGACGAGGTCCTCCAACAGCAAACCGTTGGCATCGACCTCGCATCGGGCTACCGGCTGGTCCGGCTCACGATCTCGCCCGACGAGGCCTGCCGCTTTCCAGTCGATGTGACATCCCAGATCCGCCACGTCGAAGGCCTGCAGCAGTACCTCTTCACGCCGAACCCAGGTCAGCTCGTTGAGCAACTCGCGGCCGACGACAACTGCGCGATCGCCACCTTTGAGGAAATCGCCAATCCCGGCACGACCCAGCAGATCGACTGGACGTTCACCGTCAGCTGAACGACGCCGTCACTCGATCGGGTCGCCGAGCACCAACGAGCGCAACTCGGTCATCGCTGGCGCCGGATCAGAACCGACCAGCACCGTCTGCATCCCGACCGATCGGGCGCCGTCGAGATTGACCGACGTGTCGTCGACGAGCACGGCCTCTTCGGCGTCGACACCGAGCTCACCCAGCAGATGGGTGAAGATCTCGGCGTCGGGCTTGCGCATCCCGACCACCGAACTGTCGACGACGACCGTCATGTGCTCCATTGGCACCATCCGCCGCCACCCGCGCCCGTCGCCCATGTCGGCGAACTCGCGAACATTGTTGGTGACGACCGCTTGAGAGAGACCGGCCTCGGCGAAGGCGGCGACCGTGTCGTGAACGATCGAACGATCGAAGGGATCGGCACCCATGCGCCGCATAATATCGCGCATCGACAGATCGATCCCGATCGCCGCGATGCGATCCTCGATCAGCGGCCACGCCTCACGCAAGCTCAGACGCCCCACCTCCAGCTCATGCCAGGGATGTCCGCTCTCGCCGGCGAGATCGCCGAAAACGGCCCCCGACAGCTGCGCATGGGTGAACCCATGCTCGGCGGCGACCGCGGCGATTGCGTCGTGAGGGCTCCCGGTGAACACCCCGCCGACATCCCAACAGACGGCTCGGATCACGCCGGCAACTCCCCCGTCTCCAGGAGGGCGAGGAAACCGGCTTCATCGAGGATCGGCACGCCGGCCTCCTCCGCCTTGGCGACCTTCGACGCGCCGGGATCGGCTCCCACGACGAGGGCGAGTGTCTTCTTGGAGACACTCGCCGGCGATTTGCCGCCGCGTTCGAGGATCGCCTCCTTCGCGCCGTCGCGGGTGAAGTGCTCGAGGGTGCCGCTCACCACGACCGCGTGGCCTTCGAGCGTCTGTTCTTTCGAACGATCGACCTGGGCGGCCTCCATCGTGAGGCCGGCGGCCTTCAGCTGGCCGATCAGATCGCGAGCTTGATCGGTTTCGAACCACGCGTGGACCGCCTCGGCGATCACCTGGCCAAAGCCGTCGACGGCGGCGATGTCCTCGACCGATGCAGCCATAATGGCGTCCATCGATCCGAAGGCGGCGGCGAGGGTCTGACCGTTGACCTGGCCGATCTCGGGGATGCGCAGCCCGAAGAGGAGATTGCCGAGTGGGCGCGCCTTGGAGCTCTCGATGGAAGCCTTGAGGTTCTCGACCGACTTGGCGCCGATACGGTCGAGTTCGAGCACCTTGTCAAAGTCGAGGGTGTAGAGGTCGGCGACATCGGCGAGTAGGCCAAGACCCACGAATCGGTCGATGTTCTTTTCGCCGAGGTATTCGATATCGAGGGCGTAGCGTCCGACGAAGTGCTCCATACGACCGCGGATCTGGCGATCGCATTGGAAGTTCGCGCAGTGGGTGGCGGCCGCGGCCTCATCACGAATCAGCCGCCCGCCACACACCGGACAATCCGTGGGAAACACCCATGACTGCGACGACGGATCGCGATCGGACAACACCGGGCCGACGACCTCGGGGATCACATCACCGGCGCGACGGACGATCACCGTGTCGCCCGGCCGGACGTCCTTCGCGGCGACCTGATCCTGATTGTGGAGTGTGGCGGTACCGACGGTGACGCCGCCAACGAAGACCGGGTCGAGGATAGCGAACGGGGTGGCGCGCCCCGACGGCCCAATCGAGACCTCGATGTCGAGCAAGGTCGTTGTCTGCTCCTCGGGCGGGAGCTTGTAGGCGATCGCCCAACGCGGGGCCTTGGCGTCGGCACCGAGCTCGGCCTGGAGTCGGAGGTGATCGACCTTCACCACCACACCGTCGAACTCGTAGTCGAGGTCGTGGCGCATCGCCTGAAACGCCGCGATGCGCTGCTCGACATCGTCGATGGTGGCGAACGACTCAGTGTGTTCGTTGATCGGGAAGCCGAGCGAGCCGAGCCACGCAAGGGTCTCGGTGTGCGAGTCGAGCTCGGGGCCGCCTTCGACCAGACCGAGCTGGTAGCAGAAAAACGACAGCTCACGTTCGGAGGTGGCGGCGGCGTCGACCTGACGCAACGAACCGGCTGCGGTGTTTCGGGGATTGACGTAGAGCTTGGGCTCCTTGCCGGTCTTGGCGGCAAGCTCACGCTGGCGTTGGTTGAGCCGTTCGAACGCCGACAACCGCAGATAGACCTCGCCCCGGACTTCGAGCAGCGGCGGGGCGTCGCCCAACAACGTCTCGGGGATATCGGCGATCGTGCGGACGTTGTGGGTGACGTCCTCGCCGACCTTGCCGTCGCCCCGAGTGGCGCCCTGGACGAGGACACCATTCTCGTAGCGCAGGGAGATGGCGAGGCCATCGAACTTCAGCTCGACACCAAACCGGGGCACCGCCTGACCCTCCAGGCGGCGCTGCGCTCGTTCGTTCCAGCGGCGCAGATCGTCGATGTCGAAGGCGTTGTGCAACGACATCATCGGCACGGTGTGGGTGACCGGCGCAAACGCCTCGTTGACGGTGCCGCCAACCCGTTGGGTGATCGAGTCTGGGGTGATCAGCGCGGGATTGGCCTGCTCGAGCGCAACGAGCTCGTGGTAGAGCCGATCCCATTCGGCGTCGGAGATCTCGGGGGCGTCGAGTTCGTAGTACTGCTTGGCGTGGTGGTCGAGGGTTGCGCGCAATTCGTCAATGCGGTCGACCACCGGGTTTCCGTCTGAGGGTGCCATCGACGGCGAGGATAGTTTGACGAGGTGACGCTCTCGCTACCCACCGGTTCGGTCCGTCTGGTCGCCATCGCCATCGCCGTCTGGATCGTGCAGCCCTTCAGCGCTGGTGTCGTGATCGGCGAGGCCCTGGGTGACGCCACCGAACCGTTCCGCACCTCGGTTTCCGTGGCTGCGTGGATCGCCTGGCTGGTGATCCTGCTTGCGATCGCCGTCCCCCGCCCCGCCACCCTCACGATCGCTCGGGTCGGCACCGCAGGGGGCCTCATCGGCACCCTTTGGGCCGCTTGGGACGTCGAGGCGAACCACACCGATACCGGCGCCACCACCCTTACGATCGGCCTTGCAGCCTCGATTGCGGCGGTCGCCACGATCAACCTGCCCGGCGTTGCCGATCGCTTCCTCGATGGCGTCAGCTACGGCGACGAGCGTCGTTTCGCACTCCGGGTGCCCGGGCCGGTGCTCGTTGTTGCGCTCATCCCGTCGGTCCTCATCGTGATCGCGGGACTTTCTGCCGGTCCACTGCTGCTCGCCGATGAGCGCTGGGTTGGCGGCGCGATCGTCGCCGTCGTCGGGTTTGGCGTGGCCTGGTTCCCCCTCAACGCACTCCACCGACTCACCAAACGTTTCCTCGTCTTCGTGCCCAACGGACTCGTCGTGCACGACCCCACCCAGTTGCGTGAACCCGTCCTGTTCGCAAAGCGCGAGATCGCCGGCCTTGCGCCTGCTCCGGCCGACACGACCGCCAAGGACATCACCGCGGCCGCCCTCGGCCTCGCCCTCGAACTTCGATTCGCGACACCGACCGATCTGTCGTTCGTCAGTGGGCGCACGACGACCGACAACGAGACCGTGCGCTCCCTGCTCATCGCCCCGACTCGCCCCACCGCAGTCATGGCCACCGCGCTCGAGCGCGGGATAACGATCGCCTAGAGCGGCGTGCGGCCGGCGATACCCCCGCCGACCACCACATCGCCGGCGTCGTAACCGACGACCGACTGCCCGGCAGCGATGCGGCGATGCGGTTCATCCCAGACGACCCGACGGCCGTCCTCGAGCCGGCCTGGCTCGACTCGTCCGTGGGCCGAGCACTGGAACCTCAGCGGATCGTCGACCGCCTCGCCGATCCAACGCCAGGACTCTAGTTCGGTCACGGGCGCTATGAGATCGGCCTTCTCGCCAACCATGACCCGACGGTCGCCTTCGGCGGTGACGTCGACATCGACCGCGTACTTGGGGTCGGTGCCGCCTGCGAGTCCGAGACCCTTTCGCTGACCGATGGTGACCATTTCAACGGACTCGACCTGGCCGACCTGCTCGCCTGAACGGTCGAAGACCGCCGCCGGCTTCAGCGGAATGCGCTGACCAAGAAACGCTGCCCGGCCATGCTCATTGGTGATGAAGCAGACGTCCTGGCTCTCGGGCTTCTGGGCGGTGCGCAAGTCGAGGTCCATGGCGAGGCGACGGACGTCCGCCTTGGTCAGTTCACCGACCGGCAAGAGCATCCGAGCGAGAACGGACTCCTCGATGACGTGCAGGACGTACGACTGGTCCTTCGCAGCGTCGAATCCACGCCCGAGACGAGGACCGGCCGGCGTCGAGACGACGCGAGCGTGATGCCCTGTGGCGATCATGTCGAATCCGAGCGCATCGGCCCGGCGCACAAGACGATCGAACTTGAGGTGCCGGTTGCACTCGATGCAGGGATTGGGTGTCCGTCCGGCAGCGTGGTCGGCGACATAGGGCTCGATGACGTCGCGTTCGAAGTCCTCGCCGAAATTGAAGACGTGGTGCTCGATGCCGAGTCGATCTGCGACTCGGCGGGCGTCGACGACGTCGGAAACCGCGCAGCAACCGGTGTCGGACGGACCGCCCCAGAGCTTCATAGTGACGCCGACAACCTCGTGGCCAGCGTCCATCAGCAAGGCAGCCGCAACCGACGAGTCGACCCCGCCCGACATGGCGACCATCACGGGACTGCTCACGCGTCACCTCCGTGAGACATCAGCCACCTCCGTGGGCCCGGAGCCGCTCGACTGCGGGTGGGATGTACTCGAGGGCCGCCTCGATGTCGGCCTCGGTGGTCGTGTGACCGAGCGACAGGCGCAACGACCCTTGGGCGACCATGCGGTCGACGCCCATCGCCGCGAGAACGTGGGATGGGTCCTGTGCACCACTGGAACACGACGAGGCTGCGGAGGCCCGCAGGCCGGCGGCATCGAGCAGGAACAGCAGCGCTTCAGCCTCGACATCGGCGAGCACGACATGAGCGATGCCGGCAGCGACCGGTGCACCGCCATCGAGCACGGTCGGCGTCACGATTTCGCCGAGCCGTTCGCGCAAGCCCAACACGAGGCGATTTCGGAGAGCGCCAAGGCGGGCGACATCGGCGTCGCGCGCGGCGACCGTGGCCGCGGCAGCCGCCGCAAAAGCCGCCGCCCCGGCAACGTCGGGTGTGCCCGCTCGTCGGCCGCGCTCCTGGCCTCCGCCGAGGATCTGGGCGTCGAGTTCAACCCCGTGACGGACGAAGAGAGCGCCGGTTCCGACCGGCCCACCGAACTTGTGACCCGTGATCGAGATCAGGTCGGCACCATCGACATGGGCGGCAAGGTCGATCCACGCCAGCGCCTGGACGGCATCGGTGTGAAACCACGCGCCGGGAGCGTGACGCCGGGTGACCTCGACGAGCGCCGGGATGTCGTTCACCACCCCCGTCTCGTTGTTGATGACCATGATCGACACGACCGAGACGGGCTGGTCAGCGGCGTCGAGAACAGCGGCGAGCCGGTCGGGTGAGACGGTGCCGTCGGCCTCAAGTCCGACCGTGAGGCCCCCTGCGTGCTCCACCGGTTCGAGCACGGCGTGATGTTCACCGGCCGAGCAGACAGCGATCCCGCCCTGCGCGTTAAGTACGCCGCGGATGGCGAGGTTGTCGGCCTCGCTGCCCCCGGACGTGAACACGACCTCGGCAGGCGGCCGATCGAGCGCAGCAGCAATCTCGTCTCGAGTATCGTCGAGTGCCCGGCGCGCGGCGCGCGCTGCCCGGTGGGCACCGGTCGGGTTGGCGTGATGGTGCGCCGACGCGTCGAGCCAGGCTGCCTGCGCCTCGGGGCGCAGTGGTGTACTCGCTGCGTGGTCGAGATAGACCTCGACCACCTCGGTGTCGACGCTCGTCGCCATGGGATCAGCCTACGACCGGGCACACTGTGTCGGTGATCGATCTCCCCGGACACGACGGCTACGGCGCCGACACCTACGGTGAGAGCTTCGCCGACGTCTACGACGACTGGTACGCCGATGTCAGCGACGTCGACGCCACGGTGGCGACGATCGCTCGGCTCACCGGCGACGGTCCGGTACTCGAACTCGGTGTCGGCACCGGACGACTCGCAATCCCGCTCGCCGCCGCCGGGGTACGCGTCGTCGGGATCGACGCGTCGCCGTCGATGCTGCGCCTGCTAAACGAAAAGCCGGGCGCCGACGCCGTCACGGCGGTGCTCGCTGACATGGCCCACCTTGCCGAGGGGCCTGGTGCCGAGGAGGTCGCCGCCGCCGGCCCGTACGCGGTTGCGTTCGCGGCGTTCAACACCTTCTTCAACCTCACGACGCCCGACGACCAACGCCGCTGTCTTGAGGGCGTGTTCGATCTCCTCGCCCCAGGCGGCGTCCTCGTCATCGAGGGATTCGTCCCACCCGAGGACGGCATGACCGACGGCGGTGTTTCGGTGCGCGACATCACTTCCGATGCCGCCGTGCTCACCGTCTCCAAACACGACCCCCACTCGCAGCTAATCCGAGGGCATCACATCGAGATGCGGGCCGACGGCAACCGGATGCGGCCGTGGATCGTTCGCTATCTGACTCCGGACCAGCTCGATGCTTCCGCGGCAGCGGTCGGCTTCGTTAGGACGAACAGGTGGGCCACGTGGTCCGGCTCCCCGTTCAACCCCTCTCCCCCGAATGGCCCGGACCATCCGCCCACGTCATCTGACGTTCATGTGAGCGTCTATCAGCACCCTCCCGGCTGACATGTGAGTCCGGTGGTTCGGCCCCTCTAGAAGAGCGGGTCGGGCCACTGCGATCCGGCCCAGAGGGCACCGGCGGCAAAGAACGCCACCAGCAGCATTGCGACGGCGAGCGACTCCCACTCGGGTCGCTTCGCCCGGATCTGAGGCACGAACGCGCCAGCGAGCGCGACACCACCGAGCAGACCGCCGACGTGACCACCGATCGAGAGCACCGGCACGGCAAACGTCAGCGCCAGGTTAATACCGACGATCGCGCCGAGCCGTTTGCCGATGTCACGGTTGCCCGAGGCGACCGCGAGGACGGTGGCAGCGCCGAACAGTCCGAAGATCGCCCCTGACGCGCCAACGGTGAAACTGAGCGGGTCGACGAGCAGTGCGCCGAAGGAACCGGCGATAAGCGACGCGAAGTAGAGGGCGATGAACCGCGGCGCGCCCAGCGCCCGCTCGACCAGCGGGCCGACGATCCAGAGCGAGTACATGTTGACACCGAGATGGAACAGTCCGTCGTGCAACACCCCTGATGTGAGAATGCGATACGCCTCGCCGTTGACATCAAGCGGAGGACCGGCGAGACCGAAGTCGATCAAGACGGCAGTCGGTAACGCGCCGCCACCGGAGACGATGACGGCCAGCGAAATGGCGACATTGACGACCAGCAGCGCTTTGGTGGCGACCGGATCGACGGCGATTGGACCTCGGTGAACCTGCTGGCGGCCCGAAGAAGTGCACTCGGGACAGTGGAACCCGACCGATGCCTGGGTCATGCACGCACCGCAGATCGGCCGGTCGCATCGCTGGCAGAGAACGCCGGAGCGGCGGCCTTCGTGCCGGTAGCAGCTGGTGACCTCGGACGTGCCCACGAAGCTGACCGTAGTTCCCCGAATCGGTACAGCCTTCCTTGCCTGTCGGAGTAGCGTCGGCGCCCATGGCCGGTCACGTCCTCGACGATCCCGAACTCGACGATCGCATCCATGCGCTCGCCGCCACGCCGCACCTGCTGATCGCCTGCGACTACGACGGCACGATCGCGCCGCTCGTCGACGACCCGATGACGGCGCTGCCACTGCGCGAGACGTCGGTGGCACTGCGAGGGCTCGCTGCCCTGGCGCAGACCGATGTCGCCGTGATCTCCGGACGCTCACTGCGGGACCTCGCCGCGCTCAGCCGCCTCCCGGCCGAGATCCATCTCGTCGGCTCCCACGGGAGCGAGTTCGACATCGATTTCGCCCTCGACCTCGACCCGGCACTCCAGGAACGCCGCTCGAAGCTCCTTGATGCCCTTGGCCGACTCGTCGCCGATCACCCAAAGGTCTCGCTCGAGAAGAAACCGGCGTCGGTCGCCGTTCACTACCGCGCACTCGACGATGACGAGATCGAGACCGTCGTCGCCAAGATCCAGCGGGTCCACCTCGCGATCGGGCATCTCGACATTCGTCATGGCAAGAAGGTCTGCGAGCTGCTGCTCATCCCGACCGACAAGGGCAAGGCCCTCAGCACCGTGCGCGCCACCGTGGGCGCCACCGCCGTGCTCTTTCTCGGCGACGACGTCACCGACGAGTACGCATTCCGCACGCTCCACGGCCCAGATATCGGCGTGAAGGTCGGCGAGGGTGAGACGGCCGCCCCATTCCGGGTCGACTCACCCGAGGAGGTGGCCATCCTCCTCGCTGCCCTGTCCGCCCGGCGGGCTGACTGGCTCGCCGGTGCCGGCGTCACGCCCATCGATGAGCACTCGATGCTCTCCGATCAGCGCACTGCAGCGATCGTCACCCCCGATGCTCGCATCACCTGGCTGTGTGTGCCCCGCATCGACTCCGGTGCGATCTTCGCCGAACTCCTAGGCGGGCCTGCGGCCGGCCACTTCTCGATCGGACCCACCGACGATGTCGCGACCGGGCAGCCGTCCCAGGCCTATGTCGGCGATTCGCTCATCCTTCGCACGTCGTGGCCATCGATGAGCGTTACCGACTATCTCGACTGTTCCGAAGGGCGTCCGAAGCGCATCGCAGGCCGCACCGACCTGATCCGGGTGGTCGAGGGCACCGGCACCGCTCGCATCGAGTTCGCGCCCCGCCTCGACTTCGGTCGCTTTCCAACCCAGCTCGAACTCCGCGACGGCGGCATCGAGATCACGAATGCCGCCGACCTCGTCGTGCTCCGCTCCCCTGGCGTCGAGTGGACCGTTGAGAACTCCGGTGTGCACCAGACTGCGATCGCCAAGGTCGACCTCAGCGCCGGTCCCGTCACGCTCGAACTCCGCTGCGGCACGGCGTCACTGCGTCCGGATCGCACGGTCGAGGCCGACCGCCGTGCGGCGACCGACTCGTTCTGGTCCGACTGGGCCGCTCGTCTCGGACTGCCCGAGACCCTCATCGACATCGATCACGACCTCATCCGCCGCTCGGCGCTCACCCTCAAGGCCCTCTGCTACGGCCCGACCGGCGCCATCCTCGCTGCGGCCACGACAAGCCTCCCCGAGTTCATCGGCGGCGTCCGCAACTGGGACTACCGCTACTGCTGGATCCGCGACGCCTCGCTCTCGGCCGGCGCCCTTGTGAAACTCGGCTCGATCGACGAGGCGATGGATCTCCTCGACTGGCTCCTCCGGGTCATCGAGGCCTCCGAGGTCGGCCCCGAGCGCCTCTCACCGCTCTACACCGTCAACGGCACAGCGCTGCCGCCCGAGGCTACCATCGAGGAGCTGCCGGGCTACGCCGGCTCACGTCCAGTGCGCGTCGGTAACGCTGCCGACCACCAGGTCCAGCTCGACGTCTTCGGCCCGGTGCTCGAGCTCATCCACCAACTCGGGGAGATCGATGCCCCGCTGTCGGCGCGCCACTGGCGCCTCGTCGAGGACCTCGTCGCAGCCGTCGAGCAGCGCTGGACGGAGCCCGATCAGGGCATCTGGGAGGTGCGGTCCGCACCGCGCCATCACGTGAACTCCAAGGTCATGTGCTGGGTCACCGTCGACCGGGCTGTCCAGATCGCGGGCGAGGTGTTCGGCCGTGAACGCCCCGAGTGGGTCAACCTCCGCGAGGAGATCAAGGACGACATCATCGCCAACGGCTGGAACGACGAGGTCGGCTCGTTCACGACGGCCTACGACGGCACCGATATCGATGCCTCGGTCCTCGCTATCGGCTTGTTCGGCATGCTCGAACACGATGATCCCCGCTATGTCGCAACCGTCCACGCAGTCGAGTCGTCGCTGCGCTCCGGCGACACCGTCTATCGCTACAAGCACGAGGACGGCCTGCCCGGCGAAGAGGGCGGCTTCAACCTGATGACCTCATGGCTGATCGACGCTAAGATTCAGATCGGTGACCTCAGCTCGGCCCGTGAGCTCTTCCGTGCCTATGTCGATCTCGCCGGACCGACCGGCCTGATCGCCGAAGAGGTCGACCCGGCCACCGGGCGGGCGCTCGGCAACCACCCGCAGGCGTACTCGCACCTCGGGCTGATCTCGAACGCGCTGAAGCTCGCCGCCCACGCTTGACGGTGGTGCTGGTCGTCGGGCTCGCCCGACCCGGCCTACAGCTGGACGGGACTCTCCGACATGCCGAGGGCGTTGACCTCGAGCACCTCGGTGACGCCCTCGACCCGATCCTTCATGATCCGCTCGATACCGGCCTTGAGGGTTTGTGTCGACGCCGGGCAGGTGACGCACGCACCCATCAACTCGACGGTGACGACGCCGGTCGCTTCGTCGACGGAGACCAGTTCGATGTCACCCTCGTCGGCCTGGATGGCCGGACGAATCGCCTTGATGACTTTTTCGACCTGTTCGAGCACATCGTCTCCGATCGGGGAACCGCCCAAGTCTGGCATCTGCCGAGTCCAATGCCGACACTGGCAACGGCATTCCCGACGCCTACGATCACGGTGTGAACAGCCTCACGTTGGCCCACCAAGGCGGGTGGGACGAGATCCTCATGGTCGCCGGTCCCGTGCTGATCTTCGCATGGCTGTTGAGCATCGCCCGCAAGCGGGCCCAGACGTTGGCTGAGGCCGAGGCCGTGGGATCGACCGACTCAGGCCCATCCGGGAGTGTCCCACCTCCTTCGTAGTGTGGCCGTATGGTCGATCTGGCGGGCATGCATGACGGGCGTAGGGAGTTGGATCCTCTGCCACACCTGCCACGGCCACGCCCACCGCGGCAACCGAGGCGGCCCGGCGACGCCGAAGAAGGCAGCCCTACCGGGCCACCTCACCACCCGAACAGCACCAACTCACCACTTGAGGTGACTTTACGACGGCCGTACCTGCGGAGGAGTTATTCGGCGACGACGTCGCCGCCGATGCCGCGGAGCTTGCCGGCGAGGTCGTCGTAGCCGCGGGCGACATGGTCGGCGTCGGCCACGATCGTCTCGCCGTCGGCGGCGAGACCGGCGATCACGAGCGCTGAGCCGGCGCGGATGTCGTGAGCCCGCACCGGCGCACCCGAGAGCTTCTTGACCCCGCGGATGACGGCGTGGTGTGAATCGGTGCGGATGTCGGCACCCATGCGGCGGAGCTCGTCGACATAGCGGAATCTGCCGGAGAAGAGGTTCTCGGTGACGATGCCGACACCGTCGGCGGTGGCGAGCAAAGTCACGAGGAAGGGTTTGAAGTCGGTGGCGATACCGGGGTAGGGCAAGGACTGGCAGTCGGCTGAGGTCATGCGGCGTGGGGCGAGCGCCCAGATGCCGTCGGGGTCATGCGAGATCCGCATCCCCATCTCGCCGAGCTTCTGGCACAGCATCGACATGTGTTCGTGACGGGCGCCGGCGACGGTGATCTCGCCGCCGGTGATACCGACAGCACAGAGATAGGTGGCGGCCTCGATGCGATCGGGGATGACGGTGTGATCTGCGCTGTGGAGCGCGTCCTGGGAGTCGACACCATCGATTGTGATGGTCGATGAGCCGGCGCCGATGATTTGCGCGCCCATCTTGTTGAGCAACTCACACAGGTCGGCGATCTCGGGTTCGCGGGCGGCGTTGTCGATGACGGTCGTGCCCTTCGCCCGCACGGCCGCCATCACGAGGTTCTCGGTTGCGCCGACCGATGGGAACTCGAGCAGCACGCGGGCACCCTGCAGATTCTGGGAACGGGCGTGGATGTAGCCGTGCGCCGTGTCGAACTCGGCACCGAGTTCCTGAAGGCCACGCACGTGCATGTCGATCGGCCGGGGACCGAAATCATCGCCGCCAGGCATGGCCACCCGAGCCTCGCCACAACGGGCGAGCATCGGACCCATGACGACGATCGAGGCACGGAACTGCTCGACGATCTCGTAGGGCGCCACTGGTTCGATCTCGGCGGGAACATCGATGCGCAAGGTCGTGCCATTGCGGGCGACGCTGCAGCCGGTGGCGCAAAGCAGATCCGACATCAGGTCGACATCGGTGATGCGCGGCACGTTGTGCAGGTGATAGGTGCCCTCCGCGAGCAGGGTCGCCGCCATCAACTTCAGGACCGAGTTCTTGGCGCCGCCGACGGGAATGGTTCCCTCGAGCGGCCCTCCCCCACGGACGCGGATCTGTTCGATCGACTCCATCGACGCTAAGTCTGCCAGCGGACGAACGCCGTCACAGCCATGGCGATGAGCACCACCACCACGAACGGAGCCTTCCGCCAGACCGCTACCGATCCGGCCGCCACACCCCAGACCCGGGCGTCGAGCACGACGGTCTCGTCACCACCGACCGTCTGCACCGCGATTAGGCCGGCGAAGAGTGCGGCGGGAATCAGGGAGGTCAGGGGTTCGAGCCGGGCGCCGAGGGTCGAGTCCGGTCGCCCGAGCACGAGCACGCCAAAGGCCTTCAAGCCGTAGGCACCCACGACCAACACGATCAGCGCGGGCCAGCTCATGCGGCCGCTTCCCGTCGCCCGACCAGCCAGCCCGGGATCACGGCAAGTGCCGCCACGAGGAGCGGGACACCGGCGGGTGCGATCGGCGTGAACACAACAGCGAGCGCAGCACCGACCACGGCGGCGGCCTGACCGGGCCTTTTTCGGATATGCGGCGCAAGCAAGGCGACGAAGGCCGCCGGGAACGCCGCATCAAGGCCCCACGTCTCCGGCGCTCCGATGACCGAGCCGAGAAGCGCACCTCCGATCGATCCGACGTTCCACAAGGACCACAGCCAGATCGCCGTCCACCAGAACGCATCGCGGGCGTCGTCGTCGGTCTCCTGGACGGAGGCCATTGCGGTCGTCTCGTCAATCACGAACTGGGCCGAGCTCGCTCTCGGAATCCACGCCGCAGGCAGAAGGCGAGCGACGACTGGCCCGTAGAGCGCGTTGCGGGCGGCCAACAGCAGCGCTGAGCCGACCGCAGCGATACCCGAGCCACCGGTGTCGACGACCGAAACGGCGGCGAACTGGGATGCACCGGTGAAGACCAGCGCCGACATGACGACAACCTGCGCCAACGACAGACCAGCGGCATCGGCGAGCACACCGAAGGTCACGCCCACGATCCCGACCGCTGCGGCGAGGACGAACCCCTCCCGACGGTGCGTGCTCACTGGGCGAAGCCTGCGAGAATCGCTGCGAGCTCGTTGATCAGCTCGCTGAGTTCGTCGATGCACGCATCGAACACCGGTTGCTCTCCGGCACCCGGGTCGATGACTTCCTCCCATGGTTGGAACTCGTGGGAGACCAGGTCGAGTGCGGCGACCCGCTCATCGAGCGTCGAACCGCTCACCATCGGCAGCTGCTGCACGGCCCGCTTCAACGAACACGCGATCGGCAACGCCTCCGGGAGACGCCGTTGCATCCAGTGGATGTGGGACGGCTCCATGACGAGGAGCAACGAACTCCGGTGCACGTCGGCCAGTTCGAGCTGCCGGGACCGGTGATGGGGGTCGGCGAGACCATGCCGCTCAAGTGCGGCGCGCGTGCGGGTGCTCATCGGGTGGCCGGGCAGCACGAGTGTTCCTGCGCTGGCGACCTCGACCGGGCCGTCGTCGCCGAGTCGATCACGCAACAAGAGCGCCGCCATCACGGACCGGGCGGCGTTGCCGGTGCAGACCATGGTGACCATGGGGCGCTGCGTCATCGGCGCCTCACGAAGATCGCCTCGGCCTCGGCGGTGCGGACGGGTGCATCGGTGTCCAGCGTGTCGGCACGCACGCACTCGGCTCGCATGTCGACGCGCATCCCCCGATCGCGCTCGACCCAACACCGAAAGACCAGGCTGGTGTCGAGCGGCGTGAGGTCGCGGTAACGGATGGTCAAACGACCGGTGACCCCACCGGGGCGCCCGGTCAGGCTCTGAGCGGCTCCCATCAGTTCGTCGAACAGGCCCGCCATCACGCCGCCGTGAACGCTTTCGGGAGGCCCCTCACGCAGCCGCGAGAGACGGACATGCCCGAGCATGCACGGCGAGCCATTTCGCTCCCCCTGTTCGATCCGCATCGGTGGTGCGACCGCGTTGATCGTTCCCGAGAAGGCCGAGAGCTCGCGGGTGCGAGCCCGTCGGCCGCCGCCATCGGTCTCGACCTCGTACCAGCGGAGGCGCGGTTCGCCGGTGGCGAGCAGGGCATTGGCCTCGCGCAGCAGGTCGAGGGCGGTGACTCGACGCTCGTCATCGGCAACCGTCTCATGGAGGGTCCGGGCGAGCGAACGGAGCTCGTCGGCGAGGGCGTCGTCACTGGCCATCAGACGTCGGCGCCGATCTCTTCGCCGAGACGGGCGAGCAGGGCCAGCGTGGTGCGCTGCAATGCATCAGCAGCCGTCGCCAGATTGGCGCTGAACTGTTCGGCCGTGGCGACCGGCGAGTCGACCAAGTCCGTGATGGCCTTCACGGCACCGACCGGCACGTCATGCAGCGAACCGATCCAGGCGACGGCGGCCGCCTCCATCTCTTTCACCTCGGCACCCGAGGCGAGGATTCGCGCTGCGTCCTCCGGCGATTCGTCGAGGCTGTCGCCGGTCGTGACAACCCCGAGCCGACAACCGAGAGCCTCAGCGTGAGCTCGCAGGTCGGCGGCGGGAAGGTCGGCTCGGCCGAGGGCGTCGAAGCCGGGAAGATCGATGCGGCGGTCGTGACATACGAAACGATCCCAGGCGAGGTAGACGTCGCCGATCGACGCTCCGGCCCGGTTCCAACCGCCGGCGGTGCCGACGGTCAACACGAGATCGGGTCGACGCCCAAGGTCGGTTCGGGTGTGATCAAGCGCAACTTGTGTCGCAAGGGCCGCTGCCGTCGAGCCAATGCAGTCGACGCCGGTGCGAGGGTCGGTGCCGTTGGTGACCAAAACAATGTCGACACCCGCATGATCTGCGACAGCGAGACGAACGGGCAGCGAAGAAGCCCAGTCCGGTGGCACCGCGGGTGCTGCGCCGAGGGAGGCCCGAAGCGGCGCAGCCTCGGCCTCCATGGCCATCACGATCACGACCAGTGGTTGCTCGGACACTGGGGCAGGTTAGGCAGTCGTCTGGCAGCTTTGCGACGGCTGTCACTGCGCACGCAGGTGGCGAGAAAGCGTCCAGTCATCTGACGGCACAACTCAGACGTTCGAACTCAGATGCCGATGGCGGCAGCGACGCGGTCGCGGTGGAACCGCACGTCGCCGTGGGCGGCGGCAAGGGTCCACGCTCGTTTCAGCCACAACTGGAGGTCGTACTCGAACGTGTAACCGATAGCGCCGTGACATTGCAGTGCCTGGCGAGCAGCAAGATCGACCGCCTCTGACGCCTGCGCCTTCGCCATCGACACGTCGCGGCCACGGGCGGCCGGATCGTCGTCGTGGGCAACCGACCAGGCCGCTCGGTAGACAAGCGGGGCGGCGAAGTCGAGGGCGATCTTGACGTTGGCGAGGTGGTGCTTGACCGCCTGGTACGAACCGACCGGTTTGCCGAACTGATGCCGCTCGGCGACGTACTCGACCGTGGCCTCGAGAAGGCGACGGGCCACGCCGATGCACTGGGCGGCCGTGCCGAGCGCCGCTCGATCGAATGCCAGATCGGGGTCGGCGCCGTCAAGCGGATCGGCAGCGGTGATGTCGGTGAGCACGCCGAGACGGCGGGACTGATCGATCGACGCCGCCTCGTCGGCCTGCCACTCGGTGACGAGTTGGAGCGTGTCGCCGTGTCGGTGAACCACGGCGTCGGCGGCCGCACCGACGATGACCTCACCCGAAAGATTGAGGGTGATGGTCGAGTCGCCGGCGATTGCCGCCTCGAGGGCGGCGTGACCTGCTTCGGCCAGTGCGGGGACGGCAACGGCAACGTGTTCGACAAGCGGTTCGGGAACACCTGCGTAGCCGGCCTCTTCGAGGATCCGGACGAGGTCGACCTCGTTCATGCCGAGTCCACCTGCGGCCTCGGGCGCCAGCACGGCGAGCACACCCATCTCGGCGAGCGCCGCCCACAGGCCGGGAACTCGACCGTCGTCGTTGTCCCAGCTCTGACGGACAGCGTCGGGTGGGCATCGGTCGGCGAAGAGTTCGCGAACCGTTTCGCGGAACATGTTCTGTTCATCGGTGAAGCTGAACTTCATGTCGTCACCGCCTCGGAAGGCCGAGCACCCGCTCAGCGACGATGTTGCGCTGGATCTCGTTGGTGCCGGCGTAGATCGGGCCCGACAGGGCGAAGACGTAACCGTCAAGCCAGTCGTTTCCGGCATGGGCCACTTCGCCCATCGGCCCCATCAGCCGGAGGGCCGTGGCATGGAGTTCGAGGTCGAGTTCGGACCAGAAAACCTTGCCCTCGCTCGCTTCGGGGCCGATCTCGTCGCCTTCCATGAGATCGGCGGCCATCTGGTAGGTGTTCCAGCGATAGGCCTGCGCTTTGATCCACGCGTCGACGACTTCGTCTCGCAGGCGAGGGTCAAGGTCGGTGACGTTGGCGGCCAGCGCCCGAAGGCGTTCCGCAGCCGCCATGAACCGGCCGGGGCTGCGCAGGCTGAGGCCTCGTTCGGAGCCGGCGGCAGCCATCGCGACGGCCCACCCCTGGCCGACACCACCGAGCACGTGTTCGGCGCTCACCCGGGCGTCGTCGAAGAAGAGTTCGGCGAAACCCGGCTCGCCGTCGAGGCGGCCGATCGGGCGCCGTTCCATCCCCGGCGTCTCGGCAGGCACGAGGAGATAGGTGAGACCCTGGTGGCGCTCGGCCTCAGGGTCGGTGCGCACGATGCAGAAGATCCAGTCGGCGAAGGCACCACGGGAGCACCAGGTCTTCTGTCCGTTGAGGATGAAGTCGTCGCCGTCGAGGATTGCTTTGGTCTTGATGCCGGCGAGGTCGGAGCCCGCTTCGGGCTCGCTCCAACCCTGGGCCCAGATGTGTTCACCACTCGCCATCCGAGGCAGGAAGAAATCCTGCTGTTCCTGGGTGCCGAAGTTGAAGATCGTGGGCGCAAGTAAGCTCACACCGTTGGCGCTGACCCGACCGGGTACGCCCGACAGCCAGTACTCCTCTTCGTAGATCAGCCACTCGATCAGGTCGCAGTCGCAACCGCCGTACACCGAAGGCCAGGCCGGTACCGACCAGCCGGCGTCGAACAGGACCTTCTCCCATGCACGGTGCTCCTCGAAGCCGATGGCCGTGTCCATCGAGCCGATGCGGCCAGGATGATTGTCGGTCAGCCACTGGCGGCACTCGTCGCGGAAGGCGACGTACTGCGGCGCGAGATCGAGATTCATCAGTGGAACTCGCCGTTTCGGACACCGTTCGGGTCAAAGACCTCACGGATGAGGTGACGTTCCTCGTCGGTGGGCAGTCGGCTCTCGGGAACCTCACCGCTCACGGTGAGTTCGAACGCCGAGGCCTCCTGCGCCTGCTCGAGCGTGACGCCTGGGTGCAACGACCGCACCCGCATCGTGCCGTCGCCGGCCTCGAAGTCGTAGGCGCCCAGGTCGGTGACGACCCGCCGAATTTCGTGGAACCGCCCGGTCGCCTCCGGCAGGGAAGCGACCGTGTCGTTGCCGGGGCCGCTGACGACATCAACCGACTCGACGAAGGAGCGGGCCTGCGTGGGGATCCAGTAGGTGGTGGCGTGGTTGATCAGGTTGCCGGGTGCGCCACGCATACCGAGCAGTTGGGCCTTCGGCTTGCGGTAGTCGTCGCCGATGGCTGCGAAGTTCTGGTTCCCATAGCGGTCGATTTGGGGTGCTCCCATGACGACGTGACGCTTGCCCGACCAGACCTGATCAAAGATCGTGCGGAACGGCATGTACGACTCGACGACGGCATCGGACGGGTCGCCGCCGAGCGGAAGATTTCCTTCAATCGCATACGCGATCGTGTCGGTGAGCATCAGATCGGGCTCGAACGTGGCCCGGGCGAGGCGACCAGCAATCACGGGCACAGCGCCCATCGGGTTGCAGAGCACCTCACCGTCGCCACGGAACGCCTCGGCGAGGGCGACGATGCAGATCTCGGCGAGCGTCGCTTCAGTGGTGTCGGTCACGCCTGTCCCCTTTCCACAAGCTTGGCCCGGTAGGCATCGTGCGATTCGAGCTCAAGCCAGTCGGCCCGGAACTGCGCCCACGCCTCGGGATCCTTGGCAGTGGCGGCGTACTCGAGCTGGAACGCCTCATCGCGCTCATAGTCGGGAGGACACTCCGTGAAGTGCGCCCCCATCGGAGCCTCGACAACGCCGTCGACGTGGGTCCGAGGGATCTTCAGCGTGTGGACCGGACCCTCACGGAGGAAGTCCTCGGTGGGAATAATCTTCTCGGCCGACATGTAGGTCTTCGCACCGGCCATCGCGAACAGATCGTCGAAGTAGATGTCGGGGCCGAGAAACTGACCGTTGCCTTTCGCGTCGGCACGGTTCATGTGGAGAAGCACGGCATCCATGTCGAAGGCGGGGATGGCGACGAGTTCCTCACCGTCGCCGTAGGGCGAGGTGACAGTGCGAAGTTCGGGGTTCTCGCTCAGCATGGCCGAGCCGAGGCCGGCCCGAGTCGGATAGAAGGGCACCCGGTGCGCAGCGGCCATCAAGCCGAGATAGAAGGCGCCCTCGTCGAGTTCCATGAAGTCGGGCAGCAGCCCGCCCTGGCGCACCGACCGGAAGTGTGGTTCGAGCGGGATCGAGTCGAGCGACACGAAGCCGTACGTGACCTTGCGACACTTGCCGGCGGCGGTGAGGATGCCGACATCGGGGCCGCCGTAGCTCACGATGTGGAGGCCGGTCAGGTCGCTCCGGAGGATCGCCCGCACCAGCGACATCGGCTTGCGGCGCGACCCCCAACCGCCGATCCCGATCGTCATCCCGCTCTCAAGCTCGGCGACGACCTCGTCCTCGGTCATGCGCTTGTCGGCCACGCCGTTCCCCTTCTGGTCGGGCCCGTTTCTGACGATGCGTCAGATCGGAACTGACCGTACCCGGGGAAGAGCCCACCATGCGAGATCAGCGGCCCGAACGGTAGTCTCGCCACCGATGCGTCGCTCGTTCGCCCTGATCACCCTGATCGTCTCGGTCGCCGTCGTGGCAGTTGCGTGTGGCGACGACGCCGACCCTGCGCGAGACGTGGCCGACACCACGTCGACGAGCTCGACGACCTCGACGACTTCGACGACTTCGACGACCACCACCGAACCAGCCGGGCCGCCGGCGACGTTCTGCGAGGGGGTTGAGCAGCTCAACCTGCTCCTCGACGACATCGCCCGCACCATGCTGGCAACGATGGCCGGAGAGCCGCCGGCGGAGTTCATTGTGGTGCTCGGGAGCACGGTCGATCTCCTCGATCAGACTGCAGCGCTTGCGTCTGACGGGGCAACCGACGCAATCGGACTCTTGGCCGATGCCTACGCCGGTTTCGAGGAATTGCTTTTCGAGATCGACTTTGTCGTGAGCGACCTGCCCGTCGATGATCCTCGTGCCGCGGCGCTGAGCGACGCTGCGTTTACCGGGGCGATCGTGACCATCACGGAGGTGTGTAAGTGAGCGATCCCCTCGATCTGACCAGCCGCACGGCGATCGTCACCGGCGGCACGAAAGGCCTCGGCCGGGTTCTTGCGACGACCCTTCTCAAGCACGGCGCCGAGGTATTCGTCTGTGCCCGCAACGCCCCCGACACGCCGGTGACCGCCAACGGACGTGAGGCCCACTTCGTTGCTGCCGACGTTCGAGATGCCGAGCAGGTCACCGCAGTGGTCGACGCCGCGATCGAGCGCACGGGTCGGGTCGACATCCTCGTCAACAACGCCGGCGGCGCCCCACCGGCCGAGAGTGCCACGGTGTCGCCTCGCTTCAACGAAAAGATCGTCGCCCTCAACCTGCTGGCCCCGATGCTCTTCAGCCAAGCGGTGCACGACGTCATGCAGGCCCAGGACGATGGCGGTGTCATCGTCAATATCGCCTCGGTTTCGGGCACCCGGGCCAACCCCAAAGGTGTTGCCTACGGCGCCGCGAAGGCCGGGATTGCCGCCTTCACCATAATCGCAGCGCGTGAGCTCTCACGCATCGGGGTGACCGTCAATGCGATCTCGCCGAGCGCCTACACGCGGATGACCGACAACCTGCGTGAATACTCCGAGGAGGATAAGCAGGTGCGCGATCCGAGCTGGGTTTCGCCGACCGTCGTCTATCTCGCCAGCGAAGAAGCGCAGGACATAACGGGCCGTATCATCCAAGCAGGTGCGGGCATGGTTGCTGTCTGCGAAGGCTGGCGGCGGGGCGCCGAAATCGACCAGATGGACGACCCGGCCGCACTCGGGCCGAAGATCCGCGAGATGATCGAACAATGTCGTAAGAATTCCGGTATGGATGGGATGGAACTCGACTGATCAAACCGGGAGATCGGGGCCATGCTGCAGCACGGCCCTTGACCCGGGCACAAATCCTCGCCACATGGGATCGGCGATAAATTGAATCGGACACACCATGAGCAAGCCCCAATCCTGGCACGGCACAACCATCCTTTCGGTCCGCAAGGACGGCAAGGTCGTGGTTGCTGGCGACGGCCAGGTCAGCCTTGGCCAGACAGTCATCAAATCCAACGCGACGAAAGTACGCCGCATCGCCGACGGCAACGTCGTTGTTGGGTTTGCCGGCGCCACGGCCGATGCCTTCACCTTATTCGAGCGGTTGGAAGCGAAACTGGAGCAATATCCGGAACAGCTGACGCGCGCCTGCGTCGAATTGGCGAAGGACTGGCGCACAGACCGTTACCTTCGCCGCCTGGAGGCGATGATGGCGGTTGCCGGCCCTTCCGTTTCCCTCATTCTGTCCGGCACCGGTGACGTCCTGGAGCCGGAAGACGGCCTGATAGGCATCGGCTCCGGCGGCAACTATGCGCTGGCCGCGGCGCGCGCGCTCGCAGACCGAGACGAC
>CAJWHS010000002.1 GCA_913041415.1 uncultured Acidimicrobiaceae bacterium
CAGGAGGATTAGTTGCAGCACTCTCAATGGGGGATTTAGGTATTATTGCCTTATTTGGAGGAGCAGAGTTTGCAACCTTACCATTAAAAATTTATCAGCTAATGGCTGCTTACAGGATGGATCAAGCTTTTAGTGCAGCGGTCTTACTAATTTTGTTATCCTTCCTCTTGTTTTTAGCATTTGAGTTCCTAGGAAATAAACAAAATGTTTGATATTTCTTTCACAGCAAAATTTGATAGCTTCATTCTTTCGGCAAAATTTTGTCTCAAGAAAAGTGGTGTTTATGCTGTCATTGGACCGTCCGGATCAGGTAAATCAAGTCTTTTACAAGTGTTGGCTGGATATTCAGAAATAAATGAGGGTCATATCTGCTGGGAAGGAATCCCAATCCATAGAAAGCATCCTTCTTTACGACCAATTTCTGTCCTGTTTCAAGATAACAATCTGTTCCCTCATTTAACAATTAAAAAAAACTTAGCATTGGTTTTAACCCAATGGCCCTGGCTATCATTTGAACAAAAAACCTTGATTCGTGATGCTTTGGCCTCTACTGGCCTCTGACGGGGGGGCCGGGGTGATTACTCGTCGGAAGAGTCGGCGTTTATCGTGTTCCCCTGTGGTTCCCCTGGGATGATTCAGCGTCCAGGAGGGCAGGCCGTGCGGGTCTAAAAACTACCTCTGGCCTGGGGTTTTGTGAGTGGAGCTGAGGGGAATCGAACCCCTGACCCCCTGCTTGCAAAGCAGGTGCTCTAGCCAACTGAGCTACAGCCCCGGAACGCTCAATAGTAGCGTTGTCAAGCGCGGTCCGGTCAGGGTCCGCGCCCCGTCGAATCGTGTTCGTCTCAGGAAGCTGGATCAGTTCTGGCGAGAACCCCGGATCATCAGCGACACGATGATCGCAAGTGCACCAGCGGATGCGACGAGGAAGACCACGGTGGACATGTGCCGAGTCTGCCAGACCCATCCATCCATTACGCCAGCGGTTGGGCCGCGAGGGCGAAGTCGTGCCACGATGAGGCGTTCGCCAACGGAGGTTTCCCTGTGCCCACCGGCCTGAAGAGCTCACCTGACGATTTCGACCTGCGCATGTCCGAGGAAGCTCGGCCCTTCTACGAGCAGGTCGTCGATTTCTTGGAGCGGGTTGTCGACCCGATGCAGAAGCAGTTCTTTAAGGAAGCCGACCCGATGAATCGGTGGGGCTACACCGAGCGTCAACTCGAGCTGCTCGAAGGCGCCAAGGATCAGGCGAAGGCCGAAGGCCTTTGGAACTTCTTCCTCCCCGATACCGGCCAAGGCCTCTCGAACCTGGACTACGCCTACCTCGCCGTCGAGCTCGGTAAGTACCCGCTCGGCTCGGAGTCGCTCAACTGCTCTGCGCCCGACACCGGCAACATGGAGGTGCTTGAGCGCGTCGCTACCCCTGAGCAGAAAGCCGAATGGCTTGAGCCGTTGCTGCGCGGCGAGATCCGGTCCGCCTACGCGATGACCGAGCCCGGCCTGCCCAGCTCCGACGCCAAGAACATCCGCACCCAAGCGGTGAAGGACGGCGACGAATACGTCATCAACGGCGAGAAGTACTACATCTCCGGCGCCGGTGACCCTCGCTGCAAGATCATGATCGTGATGTGCCAGACGAGCCCCGACGGCCCGCCGCACCGCAAGCAGTCACAGATCCTCGTCCCGATCGACACGCCGGGCGTGAAGATCCTCGGCCCGATGCACGTCTTCGGCCAGGACGATGCCCCACACGGCCACATGCACATCCGTTTCGACGACGTGCGCGTCCCGGCCAGCAACATGCTGCTCGGCGAGGGCCGCGGTTTCGAGATCAGCCAGCTGCGTCTCGGCCCGGGCCGCATCCACCACTGCATGCGCTCGATCGGTGCAGCCGAAAAGGCGCTCGACCTGATGGTGCGACGCGGTGCCACCCGCGAGGGCTTCGGCAAGCCGTTGGTCCGCCTCGGCGGCAACATGGAAATCGTCGCCCGGGCCCGCACCGAGATCGAAGCGATGCGGATGATGGTGCTGCGCGCCGCCAAGGCAATGGACACGCTCGGCAACGCCGAAGCTCGCGTCTGGATCTCGGCCGTCAAGGCGATGGTCCCCGAACGCGTCTGTCAGATCATCGATCAGGCGATCCAGATGCACGGCGCCACCGGTGTCTCGCAATGGACCCCGCTCGCCAGCATGTATGCCGGTCAACGCACCCTGCGTCTCGCCGACGGCCCCGACGAGGTCCACTGGATGGTCGTCGGTCGAGCCGAGGTCGCTGCGTACGACGGCCTCGAGGTTCCGCTCGAGCAGACTCCTTACGCCGATCCGGAACTCACGGCGGCGTGGGCTGAAGACAAAGACAACAGCTTCCTGCTCAGCGGCCCGGCCTAGTCGGTGCGATCGGCCGCCGAGATGACGGCGGCTAACTCGCTGACTGATCGAAGGCAGTGACCCTCAAGGAACGCATCGCAGAAGGGGAGGGCGGCCGCCATACCTTGCGCGGTTGGTTCGTAGCCGGGGCCGGCTTTCAGCGGGTTGACCCAGATCAGCTTGTGCGAAAGTCGCTGGAGACGCTCCATCGCCTCGCGCATCACCGACGGCTCGCCCCGATCCCACCCGTCAGAGAGCACGACAACGATCGCTCCTCGGGCCATGCCCCGCAGGCCCCATTCGCGCACGAAGGCGTCGAGCGAGTCACCGAGCCGGGTACCGCCTGACCAATCCGCCACCTGCCCTGCTGCCGCAGCGACGGCGGTTTCAGGATCGCGGGTGGCGAGTTGGCGGGTGATACGGGTGAGCCGGGTACCGAGCGCGAACACCTCGACGTCGCCACGACCAACCACCGCAGCGTGGGCGAACCGGATCAAAACCTTGGCGTAGCCCTCCATCGAACCACTGATGTCGAGCAGCAGCACCAGACGGCGGTTGCGATCGCCGGTCTCGGTGGTGAGGAGGTCGATCGGTTCGCCACCGCGCCGCATCGCAGCCCGTACCGTGCGCCGAAGGTCATGGGCATCGCCGTGGTTGGAACGGCGCCGCCGTCGGGAGCGTCGCGTCGCCGGCCGCACTCGGAGCTCCGCCATCGCCCGTTCGGCTTCGCAAAGCTCGGCCTCATCGAAGTCACCGAAGTCCTTGTCGTGGAGACGTTCAGCACGGCTGAACCGAAGGACCTCGATCTCCTTGTCGCCTTCGCCGTCGCCTCCGGAATCGTTGCCGCCGTCGGACGCAAGCTGATCGATCAACTCCGCAACATCGTCGAACCGCATCGAAAAGCCCGAGGTGTTGTGGTGAAAGAACGCAAGGAACATGGCGTCATACATCGCAACGTGTTCCTGCTTGAGCACGAGGGTGGACCGGCCAGCCCAGTACACGTCAAGCCCCTCGCGGAGCCCGACGACGTCAAGCGCAGCCCGAAAGAGTGTCGACTGGCTGATCGTGATCGAGAGGCCACCCCTGCGCAGGACGTGAACGAAGCCGGTGACCAAGCGGTCGACGTTGAAACCAGCTGGGGCGGCGTTGGTCATCGACGAGCTGGTCACTCGCCAGCGGTGGCGGTGAGCAGGTGCTGGAGGCCCTCACGCCGGACCTTCTCCTGATCCTCGCGGTACTTGAGCAGGGTGCCCAGTGTTGCGTCGACCATCTCCTCAGTGAGTTCGGTTGCGCCCAGCAGATGCATGGCGTTGGCCCAGTCGAGGGTCTCGGCCACGCCGGGCGGCTTGTACATGCCGAGCTCACGGACGATGCCGGTCGCCATCGCCGTCTGGCGAGCGAGCCGTTCAGGCACCGCCGGTGCCTTGGCCCGAACGATGGCGACCTCACGCTCAAAGTTGGGATGGTTGACCCAGTGGTGCAGCGCCCGCCGCTTGAGCGCGTCGTGCACATCGCGAGTGCGGTTCGACGTAATGATCACGAGCGGCGGCACCTCGGCGGTGAAGGTACCCAGCTCGGGAATCGTGATCGAGAAGTCTGACAGCGCCTCGAGCAGGAAGGCTTCGAACTCGTCGTCGGCGCGATCGACCTCATCGATCAGGAGCACGGGTGGGATGCTCCCGCCGTGGTCGATTGCCCGCAACAGCGGACGTCGCACGAGGAAACGCTCGCTGAAGAGCTCCTCCTCGAGTTTGTCGGCGCCGGCAGCGGTTGTCGTGCCCGTGGCTTCGGCAGTCCGCAGGTGCAACAGCTGCGCCGTGTAGTTCCACTCGTACAGCGCCTGGTTTGCATCGATGCCCTCGTAGCACTGAAGGCGGATCAGCTCGGCACCAGTCATCGCAGCCAGCACCTTGGCGACCTCGGTCTTGCCCACGCCCGCTTCGCCCTCGAGCAGCAATGGCCGGTTGAGCGATGCAGCAAGGAAAATCGTCGTGGCCAACCCACGATCGGCGAGATAGTCGTGGTCCGCGAGCGAGGCGGTGACCGCATCGACCGACGACAGCGACGGGTGGGCACTCATGTCCACCTACCCTAGGCGCCCCGGAGTGACGCTGAACCGGTCGGGTACGCTCCGGCCATGCGCATCGAGAACGACATGCACGTCTCTGCCTCCATAGAGGAGGCCTGGGCACTCCTCACCGACATCCCGGCGATCGCTCCCTGTCTTCCCGGCGCCAAGCTCGTCGGCCAAGTCGGCGACACCTTCGAGGGCACGATGAAGGTCAAGGTTGGCCCGGTCGTCGCTGAATATTCCGGAACGGCAACCGTGGTCGAGATGAGCGAGGCCGACCGCACGGTGAAGCTCACCGCCTCTGGCCGCGATAAGCGTGGCGCCGGCAACGCGTCAGCTGACATCTTCGCCTCGATGGTCGAGGCCGACGGCAGTACGACCGTCTTGATCGTCACGGATCTCAAAGTTGCCGGCAAGGTCGCTCAATTCGGTCGCGGTGCGATGGCCGACATCTCCAAGAAATTGCTCGGACAGTTCGCCGAGTGCATCGAGACCAAACTGCAGCAGGCTGACGCCGTCGACGAGGCCGTCACCGAACCCGAAACGGTCGAGGCCCCGAACGATAAGGCCCAAGCTCTGGTCACGGAACCCGAGACACCCGCCGCCGAGCCCAAGGCGGCCTCCATCGATGACGACGACGACATCCTCGACCTGATGGACGTTGCCGGCGGAGCACTCGCAAAGCGACTCATCCCCGCCGTGGGTGGCGTGATCGCCGCCGTCATCGTCTACCTGATCGTGCGCAACTGATCCCAAGCCGCCGCCGGCGAACGATTCCCCCTAAAATCGGCATGCTCAACGGGCGGTGGCGCAGGTCAGATGACAGACTCCGGAGTCCTACTGTCGAGGGGTGAGGAGACCGTCGTGGAAGTGTCCATGTCCGTCAACGGAGACACGCAAACCTCGGACGTCGAACCGAGAACCCTGCTCGTTCATCACATCCGGGACACGCTTGGACTCACCGGCACCAACATCGGCTGTGACACGTCTTCCTGCGGCGCCTGCACGATCCACGTGAACGGCGAGTCGGTGAAGAGCTGCACGATGCTCGCCGTCCAAGCCGACGGCACCGAAATCACCACCATCGAGGGACTCGCCGGCGACGACGGTGAACTCCACCCAATGCAGGCAGCGTTCATGGAGTGCCACGGCCTCCAGTGCGGCTACTGCACGCCCGGCATGGTGATGGCCGCCTCGTCGCTCGTTGCGGAAAACCCTGAGGGACTCGACGAAACCGCCGTACGTCAAGGACTCGAAGGCAACCTCTGCCGCTGCACCGGCTACCACAACATCGTCAAAGCGGTGCTGGCGGTAGGGGACACGGCGTGATCCCCGCCGCATTCGACTATGTGGTCGCCGACTCCGCTGATGCCGCCGTTGCGGCACTCGCCGAACACGGCGACGAGGCGAAGCTCCTCGCCGGCGGCCACAGCCTGATCCCGCTCATGCGGTTCCGGCTCGCCGCCCCGGCGATGGTGGTCGACATCGGTCGTCTCGACGATATGTCTTACATCAATGACGCCGGCGATCACATCGCTATCGGCGCAATGACCAAGCACCGAGCCCTCGAGACCAGCGACCTGCTGGCTGCCGAGGCGCCCCTGCTCGGGCATGTCGCTGGCGAGGTCGGCGACCCATCGGTGCGCCACCGCGGCACGCTCGGTGGCTCGCTCGCCCACGGCGATCCGGCGTCGGATCTCCCCGCTGCGCTGCTGGCCTCCGGTGGATCGCTCGCCATCAAGGGACCGAACGGAGAACGAGTGCTCGAAGCTCCGGACTTCTTCACCGGCTTTCTCGAGACGGCGCTGGCCGAAGACGAGATGGTCACGGAGATCCGGGTCCCCAAGGCCGGGGGTGTCGGCTGGAGCTACCAGAAGTTCAACCGGCGGGCGCAGGACTGGGCGATCGTCGGTGCAGCCGTGATGCTTGGCCCGAACCCAAAGGTCGCCCTCGTGAACATGGGGTCGGCTCCGATGCGTCACAACGGTGTCGAATCGGGACTTGCCGGTGGCGCCGGGCTCGACGCGGCCTCGGTTGCCGGCGACGACGTCGATCCACCCGAGGATCTCAACGCCGACGCGGAATACCGCAAGCACCTCGCTCGCGTCCTCGTCGCGCGAGGCATAGCGGAAGCGTTGGGCTGAGCCGATTTGATCAGGGGGCGAGCGGACGGCCCCACGGGAGCCGGTCCTGCCACTCCAGCAGGAATGCTTCGGCGAAGTAGCACGCCGCAAGAAGCAGGCCGTCGTCGTGACCCTGGAGTTCGTCGCAGAGGTCGCCGATGTCCTCGTGCACACCAGCGACAATCTCGTCTTCAGAGCGGCTGACGTCGCCCCACATTGCAAGCGTCGAGCCGGCGAGAGCCACGAAGTCGGCCGGAGTCTGCACACCGGCCTTTCGGAGCACAGCAAGGCCGCGAGCAGTGAGCGGAAGTCGGCCGCTCGGGACGACCGAAGCACAACCGTTGAGACCCTCGGCTACCTTGTGATCGATGATGCCGACCTTCGAACCGGCGAACACGACATCGGCCCCCGAACCGAAAACGGCCATCGGATGGCCGACCTCGCCGAGTTCGCTCACACAGTCGGCGCCGTGGGCGGCGAACGCCTCATTGAGCTCAGCCAACGGGAAACCGGATTCGTTGGTGACGGTGCCGGTGGCGTTGGAGATTGCGGTGACACGAGCGCCACGGCCGATCGCCTCGTCGGCGATCCATGGACCGAGGTTCTCGAATCCTTCGATCGCGACGGTTTTGGCATCGAGTCCGACTGCATGGTGAGCAGCGACCACAGCGGACAGGCCGTCACAGCGATCGGCGAAGTCACCCAGGCGGGCGGTGTCGCGCCGATCAGCGGTGTGGAGTGGGGCGAGCTCATCTAGCCCGATGCCCTTCGCAGCGTCGGGCAGGTAGGTGCCGTCGGCGACGAGCGGTTCGGCTTCGGCGAGGAACGCCTCGATCGCTGCGCCCCGATCTTCAGGCGCCGCAGAGATACCCGCTGCGGCGCCGCCGCGTTTCATGCCGAGGGCGGCATAGGTGTAGGTCTGCGAGCGAGCGAGATCCTTCGCGCCGCCCTGCAAGATCTTCTTGGCCCACCGAGCCGGCCCCGACGACGCCTCGGCGTCGTTGAGGTCGATCGCGATGAACGCCTCGGTGCTCTCGAACTTATGGATCCGCATCGGTGCGGCTCTTACTCCGCGATCGCGATCGCGAACTCAGAACAGTTGTCGGCGGCAAGCCGCGCCTTCTCGCCGGGTTCGGCGGGAACCTTGCCCTCGATGAGCGGGATTGCGTAGCCCTCGTCGTCGGTATCGAACAGCTCCGAGGCGAGCATGTAGCAACGGTTGTGGCCCTGACAGGCTTCGCGGTCGTACGTGATCTTCACGCCGAGAACCTTAGGTCAGCCAGGCAAACGAAGTGGAAGCTGACGAGCCTCGACAACCCGTTTCTCCGCTTCAGCCGTTGCGGCGCCGGTAGACGTAGGCGAAGACGACGGCCGCGAAGCCGGCGATGATGAAACCGATGACAGCGACCACGCCCGAGTCTGAGGCGACGTCGTCGCCCAGGTCCGAGGTGGATTGAGCGAGATCGGTGAAAAGCATGGCGAGCATCAGGAACCTTCGGCTATGAGTTTGGTGAGGGTGATTTTGGGCTGATCCATCTCGAGCCGCTGCAGCCAGTACGGCGACTCAAACAAGGCGAGCAGTTCACCGTCGGAGCGAGCAGCGACGGTGACACCACTCATGCTGCGCAGCGCCTCGGCCGACTCCTGATCGGTGATCCGGGCGGTGCTCCAGGCACACGGCACCAGTTCCACCGGGGCGCCGAACTCATTCTCAAGACGATGCTGGACGACCTCGAACTGCAGCGGCCCCACCGCAGCGAGGATCGGCGCCTGGTCGCCGATGTCGGGCTCGCGCAGCACCTGCACCACACCCTCCTCATCGAGCTGACCGATACCGGAACGAAACTGTTTCGCCTTCGACGTGTCGAGCGTGCGAGCGATACGGAAATGCGCCGGCGCGAATGATGGCACGAGCGGCCACTGGACCTTGTCGTCGACATAGACCGAGTCGCCAACCCGGAAGTCGTTGGCGTTCACGAGGCCGACGACATCGCCAGGGAACGCCTGCTCGACCGTCTCGCGATCCTGGCCGGAGACGGAGTGTGCGTACTTGGTCGCGAACGGCTTGCCGGTGGGCTCGTGAGTCACGACCATACCGCGATCGAACTGGCCCGAGCAGACCCGCAGGAACGCAACGCGATCACGATGCGCCTTGTCCATGTTCGCTTGGACCTTGAACACGATGCCGGAGAACGGTGCGTCGAGAGCACGTGGATCGCCCTCGCGATCGATGCGAGGAGAGGGCGACGGCACCAAGTCGACCATGGCATCGAGAATCATGCGGACGCCGAAGTTCGTGAGCGCCGAGCCGAAGAACACCGGCGACAATTCACCGGCCTCGAACCGCTTCCTATCGAAGCTTCGATCCATGACGTCGAGCAGCTCGATGCCCTCCTGTGCCTCACGCCAAAGATCGCCCTCTTCCTCCTCGGCGCGGTCTGGGTCGACGGTCTCCTCCGGGGCCTTGTCGGCGCCGCGAGCGGTCCGGGTGTAGCGGACGAAGTCGCCGTTGGTGCGATCGACGAGGCCACGGAACCGATCGGCCTCGCCAACTGGCCAGTTCATCGGGACCGGCTCGAGAATGAGCTGCTCCTCGAGCTCATCGAGAAGTTCGAGCGGATCACGGCCCGGGCGATCCCACTTGTTGATGAAGGTGACTATCGGGATCTCCCGATCGCGGCAGACCTCGAACAGTTTGCGAGTCTGGGATTCGATGCCCTTCGAACCGTCGAGGACCATGATCGCTGCGTCAGTTGCCGCGAGCACGCGATAGGTGTCCTCGGAGAAGTCACGGTGGCCCGGCGTGTCGAGCAGGTTCAGGACCTTCTCGCGATACGGAAACTGGAGCACGGTCGAGGTGATCGAGATGCCGCGCTGCTGCTCAAGCTCCATCCAGTCCGAGGTGGCGGATCGACGATCGCCCTTCGCCTTCACCGAACCGGCACCGCTGGTGAGGACACCGCCGTAGAGCAGGAACTTCTCGGTGAGCGTGGTCTTGCCCGCGTCGGGGTGCGAGATGATCGCGAACGTTCGACGTCGGGTGGCCTCGGCCGATGGGATGGGCATGCCCTCAGGCTACGGCGACCCGCTCGCGAGCAGCGCCGGCTGTTGACCAGTCAGGTGTCTCGGTCGACGACGAAGTCGGCCAGGGCCCGCAGCGCCGCCCGGCTCCCGTTGACATCTGGAAGGGCATCGATCGCCTGAAGGGCCTCGTCGAGGAGTCGTTCGATCTCTTCCCCAATCTTGCCGACGGCACCCGTGTCGATCATGACCTGCTGGATGGCGGCGACGTCGGCATCGGTGGCCGACGGACCCACACGATCAAGCACCGAACGTTGGAGTGACGACGCCGCATCGCGCGCAAGGGCGAGCATCACGGTGGGCTTGCCCTCGCGAAGATCGTCGCCGACGGGCTTCCCCGTCTTCGTGCTGTCGCCGAATGCGCCGAGCATGTCATCACGCAATTGGAAGGCGATTCCGAGCGGCATGCCGTGGGCGGCGAGCGGGTCAGCAAGCTCGGGCGAACCTGCCATCGCGGCGCCGAGTTGCAACGGCCGCACGATCGTGTAGCCAGCGGTCTTGTTGGCCACGATCGTGCGGGCCATGTCGGCAGTCACATCGCCCTTCGCCGTGCCGACCACGTCGAGGTACTGGCCAAAGTTGAGTTCGGTGCGCAGTCGGTCCCAGACCGACCGGGTCGCTTCATCGACGCCGCTCATCTGACGGTCGGCCATCACCATGGCGATATCGCCGACCAAGATGGCGGCCGCCTCGCCGAAGCGTCGGTCCTCGCCGTTCCAGCCGCCGAGCCTATGCCGCTCGATGTAGCGGGCCCAGACGGTGGGTGTGCCACGACGGGTCGGTGACCCGTCCATTACATCGTCGTGGACCAGCGCAAAGGCCTGGAGGAGTTCGACCGCACAGCAGCCGGCCAGCGCGCCCTCGCCGGTCGGGTCACCACCTCCGATGACGAAACCCCAGTGGCAGTAGGCGGGCCGGATCCGCTTACCACCCCCGCCGACGAACTCGGCGAGATCGGTGAGCGGGCGCTCGATCATGGGATCGAGATCGCGCCATGTCGAGATCTCCTCGGCGAAGATCACCTTGAGCGCCGCCGTGGCGCGGTCGGCAACCTCGGTGAGTTGGCTAGGAGCTTGACTCATTCGTCGCCGTCGTCAAAGAGCGTGTCGACTCCCTCTGTCGGCTCATCGAGCGAGGCGACCACCTTCTCGACCTGGATGCGAGCATTCCCGATACGGTCGCGGCAGAGCTGGATCAGCGCCGAAGCCCGCTCGACCTTCGCGGCGAGGACATCGACATCGAGATCATCGTCCTCGAGGGCATCGAGAATTTCCTCGAGTTCCCGCATCGCCTCGGCGTAGCCGATCTGTTCCTCGTCACTCATCGGAAGCGATGGTACTGGTGATCGTGCCGTCGGCGACCTGGGTGGTCAGCTCGGCGCCGGCGCTGACATCCGCGACCGATCGCACGACAGCACCATCAGGGCCTCGTGTGATCGACCAGCCGCGAGCCAAGGCGATCGACGGGTCGAGCGCGTTGGTGCGCGCCGATGCCGTATCGAGTGTGAGTTCGGCGGTACGAAGCCGGTGGCGGGTAGCGAGCCCGATGCGGACGACCGCTTGGTCGAGTAGGGCGAGCGCACTTGTCTCCGTCCGGACCGCCGACCGACGAAGGCGAGCAGACGAGTTGGCCAGACGAGTGTTGGCGCGTTCGAGCGCTCGGCCGGTGGTCCGCACGACGTCGCGCTGGAGGTGCTCGAGCCGCTCGTCGGCGGTGGCGAGCGCCCGGCGGGTGTGGTGGGCGATGTCGGTCTCTCGGCTCGAAAGCCGTGCCAGCCAGTCGTCGACGACCGCGACGATTGCTTGCGCCGCCGCCGTCGGCGTGGTGTGGGCCGTGTGCGCCACCTCGTCGGCTACCGAATGATCGATGTCGTGCCCGATCCCGGTGAAGACCGGGGTCGGTGCATGCACGATGGCGTCGGCCACGTCGGCGTGATCGAAGACTGCGAGGTCAGTCTTCGATCCGCCGCCGCGAACGACAAGAACGACATCGACGCCGGCCTCGCCGACGGCTCGGATCGCCGCCGCAATCGACCGCTCCGCGCCCGCACCCTGCACGGCGGTGTCGACCTCGACCAAGGTGAATGCTCGCTCGCTGCGCTCGAACACGGTGGTGATGTCGGCGTGAGCGGCCGACCCGATCGAGGTGACGACACCGACCCTCAAGGGCACGATGGGAACGGCATGGCGAGCGTTGGCTCGCAGCATCCCCGACTCGGAGAGTCGGCGCAGCAGCGCTTCCCGCTCGGCCGCCAGCACACCGAGCGTGTAGGTCGGATCGATGGCCGACATACGCAGCTGGAGTCGCCCGTTCGGCGGGTAGAAGTCGACTGTTCCCTGAATGCGGACCCTCACGCCGTCGGTCATCCGGATGGGGTCTCCATGACGCTTGAGCAGCCGGTTGACCCGATCACGGGCATCTCGGAACAGCACCACCGGCATTGTCGCTACCGGCGCAGTGCCCGAGGTTTCAGCCGGCTCGATCAGATCGAAGTAGACGTGACCGCTGCGGCTTCGGCTGATGCCTTGGATCTCGCCCTCGACCCAGACGCCGTAGGGCATCGCCTGCTCGAGCGCGGCTCGGACAACGACACCCAGTTCGGAGACGGTGAGGGTCTGTTCACTCACGTGCAGCACCCTAGGGCGGTGCGGTGATGGGTGCCTCAGGTGGCCTGGGGCGCACCCGAAGCCTCGTGGTCAGCCGCCGATGTTGCCCGTGATGAGGTAACCGAGTTGCCGACCCTGGGCGACCAAGTCGCCGGTGGAGTCCCACAGGCGGACCGATTCGATCAACTTGCCGTTGTGGACGTCGTCGGTCCACACCTGACAGGCGAGCCAGCCGGCAGCAGGGCGTCGCCGGACGTGCACAGTCAACTCGAGCGTCGGCACCCAGCCGATCGGCCCGAGTCGGGTGAACACGGTCGGCGGAAAGGCATCGGCGAAGAACGGCAGCGCCATGACATCGGGGTCGGCCTCATCGCGGAAACGGGTCCAGCCCAACACCTCAGCCGTCTCGACCACGCTGGGATCACGCTGGATCTTCGGGTCGACGCGGATCTCGCATCGATTCATGAGATTGATCTGCACGCCCTGGTTCAACTCTCGACGGTCGATGCATTGGTCCAGATCGGGAAGATCCGGCATGGGGATCGTCCACTCGGCGTCGTGCTCGGTCGTCGCATCGAGATCACCGAAGCCGGCGACCATGTGGATTCGGGTCTTGCCCTGCTGACTGAGGCTCGCCGACACCGTGCTCATCGTGCGACCCGACTTGATCACATCTGCGGAGATCTCTGCGGTTTTGTTGCCGATCCCCGGGCGCAGGAAGTGCGTGGTGACGGTGAACGGATCGGGTTGGCCGGCGACCTCACGAGCTGCGCGCAGCAGCGGAGTGAGGAGGTAGCCGCCGTTGGCGTTGGGTCCGATATTCCACTCATCGGAGATCTCGGCGGTCCACGTCCCCTCGCCGGTCGGCGCGATCTGGGTCTCGTCGTCGAAGCGGCTCATGACTCGAGAAATCCTCAATCAGGCGTCGGCGGCTTCGATGTCTTCACGGCGGATGCCGAGCATGAAGAGTACGGCGTCGAGGTACGGAACTGTGACGCTGGTGTCGGCAGCAGCGGTGACGACCGGCTTGGCGTTGAACGCAACACCGAGCCCGGCGGCCTCGAGCATCGCGAGATCGTTGGCACCGTCGCCGACCGCAACGGTCTGCTCGATCGGGATGCCGACCTCGTCGGCGATGTTACGCAACAACGCAGCTTTGCGGTTGCGATCGACGATGTCGCCGATCACTTCACCGGTGAAGGAGCCGTCGACGATTTCGAGCTGATTGGCGAAGGCCGCGTCGAGGCCGAGGTCATCTCGGAGCCGGTCGGTGAAGACGGTGAAGCCCCCCGAAACGACGGCGACCACATAGCCGAGACGGCGAAGCGTTCGGAGGAAGGTCGCCGCTCCCGGGGTGTAGCGGAGATTGGCCCACGCCCGGTCGACGGCCTCGACATCGAGCCCGGCGAGCAGGCGCACCCGCTCGCGCAGCGAATCCTCGAAATCGAGCTCGCCGGCCATTGCGGCGTCGGTCATCGCCTTCACCTCAGCAAGACAGCCCGCCTCGGCGGCGAGAAGCTCGATCACTTCGTCTTGGATGAGGGTGGAGTCGACGTCGAGCACGACGAGGCGTTTGGCCCGCCGACCGAGCCCTTCGCGCTGAACGGCGACGTCGAGATCGGGCTCGGCGGCCGCTGCCGTGAGGAGCGCACGACGAAGCTTTTGCTCCTCGGAGGTTCGCACCAGCAGTTCATAGGACATCACGGGGTAGCGAGAGAGCCGCACGATGCGGTCGATGTTGGCCCCGATGTCGGCGATAGCTCGGGTGACGGCGCCGAACTCGCCTGGCGTCACGTTGGGGCCGAGCACGGTGACGACGAGCCCAGGAGTGGAGGGGGTCGGGGTTGGCGGTACGACCTCCACGTCGACCTCGATGCGTTCTTCCCAACCCCATAGCAGCACATTGCGGAGGAGATCACGGCCCGCTGGAACGTCGACGACGACCCCGAGCAAGATCTGTCCCCGGATCACGATCTGCTCGATGTCCTGCACGCTGGCATCGCAGACGTCGAGCACGGCCATGAGCCCGGCGTTGATGCCGGCCCGGTCCGGACCACTGATTCGGATCAGCACGGTCTGCGCGTCGCCCACTCCCGAACCGAAGAGCGGCGCGTTCAAGAGCGAGTGCAGATTTCTGCGGCCACGGGTTCGCTCATCGTCAGCGAACGTCGATCTCGAGTGCGAACGGGGCGTTGCCTCGGATCGACCCCACGACGATTTCATAGCTGCCAGCGTCGGTGATGGACACCACGAGCTCGGTCTGCTCTTCGGCAAGCAACGCACCCGATGGTGACGAGATCGCGAAGACGGCGTTGTCCTCCACCGAGGACACGCCTGCAGTGAGGGTCTGCCCTTCGGCGACCCTGACGCGGAAGAGGTAGTTCTCACCCCGAACCAGGGCGCATTCGATCCGGGTTCCGAACGCTCCCGGATCGAACCTGACCCGGTACCGGCCTCCGCCGAGCACCCCGCAATCGTCGACCTTACGCTCGGCCGGCTCCAGCCATGTCCAAGTGTCGCGGATCATCCCGACGATCTCGATCCACCGCAGATCTGCGCCGACATCTCCGTTGGCTTCCTGGCAGAACGCCAGGCACGAGCCGATGGATTCGATGAGGATCGCCTGCCCCGAGTACGGGTCGGGGTGAACGGCACGGACGTTGCGTTGAGGCCTAGACCCGTCAGCCGATTCCCAGTCGAAACCGCCCAGGCCGCCGGTCGACCAGTCCCATATCCTGATCACATCAGGATCGGACGACGCGACCAACTCGTCGTAGAACATGTCGATGGTGCGGCCCATCGTCGGCCCCCACGAGACGACAATGAACGGATCCCCTGGCACGAAGTACTCGTCAACCAGCTGGATACGGCCGTCGTTATCGGTGCCGAGTCTTCGCCAGTTCTCGTCAAAGGCGAACGAGAATCCGATCGTCTCGTTGACATAGATGTTGCGGGGGTTGTCGGCGCAGGGAGGGTTGCCGTCGACACTGCAGACGTTCTCCCCGGCCGCGTAAAAGCACACCGGCGGGTCGGCGCACCCTACGTCCGTGGTCGTCGTGGTGCTTGCCGGTGCGGTCGTCGTGGTGTCTGCCGGTGCCGTGTCGGTCGAGGCCGCCGCCGGGGGGGTCGTCGTGGCGGTGGCTACCCGGGTTGAGTCGGAACCGGCACAGGCCGAAGCGAACAATAGGGCTGCGGTGACTACCAACGGGGTGACGCGCATGGAAGCCGAAGCGATCAGATGTTTCGCAGGTTGGTGACCGTCACAACAGCCGCGTCGGCGGCCTCACGACCCTTCTTGACCAGATGGTCATAGAAGAACGCGTGGTGAACATCGTGCTCGTGGAACTGCTGGGGGGTGAGCACGGCCGACATGATCGGGACATCGGTCTCGAGCATGACGTTCATCATCCCCTGCAGCACTGCGTGGGCCACGAAGCGGTGCTCGTAAATCCCACCGTCGACAACGAGGGCCGCCGTGACGATCACGTCGTAGTTGCCGGTCTGGGCCAGCTTCTTGCAGTGCAGCGGGAACTCGAGCGCACCCGGCAACTTGTGTACATCGATGGCATCCTCGCCGTGACCGAGCTCGGCCATGCGCTCGAAGAACCCCAGCTTGGCGCGGTCGACCAGATCGTCGTGCCAGGTCGCCATCACGAAGGCCACACGGATGTCACTCATAGAGGCATCCTATCGGCGCCTTACGAGGGGAGAGAGATCGAACCTGCGTGATGCGCGACACGTCGGGCTTCCTCGGCGCGTCGCCCGTCGGCGTGCGACCATGACCTCCATGGCGATTTCGATGTCCCCGGACTGGCTCGACTCCTCCACGGAAGAACCGGGCGACCCGGCCCGCCCGATCGTCGACCCACACCACCACCTCTGGCCGCCAGGACTGCCGCTCACCTACGGCGTCGACGAACTCGTCGCCGACACCGGCTCGGGCCACAACATCGTGAAGACCATGTTTGTCGAGTGCGGGGCCGGCTACTCGCACCGCAACCCCGACCCGATGGCGCCGGTCGGCGAAACCCGCTTCGTCGCCGCTGCGGCTGCCGACCTGCTCGAGCGGTATCCCGACCGGGCGCCGATCGCCGGCATCGTCGCCACCGCCGACCTGCGGTCTGTGTGGCTCGACGACGTGCTCGACGCCCACATCGACGCTGGTGCCGGTCTTTTTCGCGGCATCCGCCACGCCCTGTCGGCGCCGATCGCACCCGCGGAGCTGACGATCGCCGGCCGCTCACCGGCGGGCCTCGCCGATGACACCGCATTCCAGGCCGGCGTGCGTCGGCTCGGCGAACGCCATCTCACCTACGACTCGTGGCACTACCACCATCAGAATTGCGAGTTCCTCACCGTGGCCCATGCTGCACCCGAGACCACCATGGTGCTCGACCACTTCGGCACACCCCTCGGCGTCGGTCGTTTCGCCGGGAAGCACGACGAGATCTTCCCGACCTGGTGTGAGGACATGCGCGAAATTGCCGCGTGCGAGAACGTCGTCGTGAAACTCGGTGGCCTCGCCATGCCCGACAACGGCTTCGGATACGAGCGGATGGCTCAGCCACCGTCGAGCGACCGGATCCTTGCTGATCAGCGCCGCTGGTACGAGCACATGATCGAGTGCTTCGGCCCCGATCGGTGCATGTTCGAGAGCAACTTCCCAGTCGACAAGATGTCGGCGTCGTACACCGTGGTGTGGAACGTCTTCCAGAAGCTGGTCGCTGGCTTCAGCGACGACGAGCAGGCTGCAATGTTCAGCGGCACCGCACACCGGGTGTACTCGCTGTAGCGGTCACTGCCAGGCAAAAACGGGCTGGTCGTACTCGTCGACCCGTTCGTCACGGCCCTCGTAGGCGACCGCCCGGAACTGGTACATCACCGCCCCGGTGGGGGCATGGATGAGGTCCTCGCCGACTGGTACCTGGATGACAGGCCGATCACTCTCGGGGATTTCGACGAAACGCGGCGAGTTCGGTCGCAGCAGCTCGGTGATCGCGATCCGATGGATCGACGCCACCTCATCGGGGTTGGTGGTCGGTTCGGCCTCGGCGCCGGCCCAGAAGACGAACGGTGTGATCACGTAGCCCGACCGGGTCGGATAGTCGTCGAGTCGGCCGAGGAGGTCGAGGTCGCACAGCCCGACCTCCTCCTCGATCTCGCGCCGAGCAGCCTCCTCGGCCGTCTCGCCCTCGTCGACGCGGCCGCCAGGGAACGCCCACTGACCACGGTGGGCGCTCATCCGCTGAGCGCGGCGAGTCAGGATGAAGGCAGCGCCACCGGCCGTGCCGTCGACCGAGCCGCTGAGCCCATGGTCGGACGGAAGCCCGGGCACCATGTCGAGTCGGTTCTTGCGCTCGTGTTCCGGGAGTGACCTCCACGCCATGTCGACACCGTGGAGCTGAGCGTCGGAGTCGAGCACGACCACGCTCACCGCAGCGTGCCGCCGCCCGTCGAGAAGATGGTGACGCGGTTCGAACGAGGCCAGATTCGCTCGCAGACGCTCCCGCAGCTTGTCGTCGTAGGCGATCATCACCTAGCCGAGCGCAGCCAGACGAGCGTGCAGCTTCGTCGCCACCTCGGCTGCCTTGGCCCGAATCTCATCGCCGTCGACGAGCGTCGGCTCGCCGTCCCAGACGACCTCTCCGTCGACTTCGACCTCGAGCGGCGAGGTGCCCGGCGTGAACGCGAGATGCCAGGGATCGGTAGACTCAACGGCCCAGTACACCCGATCATCGAGCGCCGCCGGCATGAGATCCCACCCGGTCTGGAGCCAGCCCCAGGCCTGATCAGGGGTTGCGGTCACGTCGTCGGCGCGGGCGGCGACATAGGCGAGTCGAAACTCCTCGAGCATGTCGGACCCGATGCCGTCGGTGCCCAGCGCAATCGGCAGATCAAACCGGGTCGGGCGGGCATAGCCCACCGAGTTGTTCATGTTCGACCGTGGGTTGTGCACGAGAGTGCCGCAAAGACCGTGATCGTCGGGCAAGTGGACGCCATGGACGATCAACCAGTCGTCATCGCTGAAATCGACGAGCCGTTGCCAGGTGTCGGCATCGCCCTCCGCAACGTGCACATGCACCCCGACGTCGTGCTTCCTCGCCAGCTCCGCCGCCGCAGCAATAGTGTCGTCGGAGCACGTGAAGGCGGCGTGCAGGCCGACATATCCCTCGCGTTCACCGTCGCCCAGGAAACGATCGTTCTCGGCCAGACCGGCAGCAGCGCCCTCGGGACCGTGACGGTCGGTGACGCCGTAGGCGCACGAGATCCGAACGCCGACCTCCTGACAGGCGTCGGCGATCACCGAGAGGGAGCCCTCGATCGCATTTGGTGATTCGTGATGGTCAATGATTGCCGTCGTGCCCCGCTCGAGCGCCTCAAGCGCCCCGAGCTTCGCCGACCATTTGATCGCCTCCGGGTCGAGCGCAAGGTCGAGTCGCCACCAGACGAGTTCGAGGATCTCGTGGAAGCCGCCGGGTGTTCGCGGCGGTGCTGGCATCCCGCGAGCGAGTGCGCTGTATAGGTGGTGATGCGCACACACCAGACCCGGTGTCGAGACCGTCATGAACGGATCATGGCACTTCGCAGGCGGATCGTGCTCGCACGACCACGCCTGGCGTCGACCTGTGGGTCGCTCAGGACCAAGCTCTCGCCCGCTCGCGGTTGCGCTCGGTGCGCATCGGCAGCTCGTGACGCCACTCGCCGTCGTGGGCGTGCAGCGCCGCCGCAACTGCGCCGGCGGTGGGAACAAGTCCGATCTCGCCGACACCCTTGATGCCGTACGGCGAGTTGGGGTCGGGCGACTCGACGAGGATCACCTCGGTCGGCGGCATGTCCTTTGGGCGGATGATGTCGAGCGAACGCAGTGTCTCGTTGACTGGCTTGCCGTGCTCGTCGCAGGGGAAGCCCTCGGTGAGCGCGTAGCCGAGCCCCATGTGCACGGCACCCTCGATCTGGCCTTCGCAGAGCAACGGGTTGACTGCGCGGCCGACGTCATGGGCCGCCACGACGTTAATGATCTCGCCGGTCTCAGGGTCGAGCTCAACAAGCTGGGCGGCGTAGCCGAAGGTCGAGTGGATCACTGGGTTCTCGAGGCCGTCGTTGATCGAGTTGGTCCAGTCGACGACATAGACACCCTCGTACTCGACGCCCTCCTCGCAGCCGCCGGCCATCGCGTTCCGGCAGGCATCGGCGACCGACCCGGCGCCCATTACCGTGCCGCGACTGCCGGTGGTCTGACCGGCGCCGAGCTCGCGGGTGGTGTCGACGACTACCTTGATGCGATCAGGATCGACACCGAGTTCCTCGACAGCAACCTGGCGGGTGACGGTGTGAATGCCCTGACCCATCTCGGTCCAGCAGTGCCGGACCTCTATCGTGCCGTCGGGATCGAACCGCACGGTCGAACGGCTAACCTCATTGGCGCCGTTTCCGAGACCGGAGTTCTTCAAGCCGAGCCCCATGCCGACGGGGTTCCCGGCAGCGACCGCCGCATCCCATGCGGGTTTCACAGCGTCGAGACAGGCTCGGGCGCCGAGGCAGCCGTCGTCCATGATCTGGCCAGGGCCCCACACAACGCCTGGCTCGACGACATTGCGGCTGCGGATCTCCCACCCCGAGATCCCGGCCATCTCGGCGAGCCGATCCATCGTCCCCTCCATCGCGAACTGGGCCTGATTGGCACCGAAACCGCGAAACGCGCCGCACACCGAGTTGTTGGTGCGCACTGCGACGGCGTCGATGTCGATCGTCTCGGTGACGTATGGCCCGCTTGCGTGACCGGCGGCCCGCTCCAGCACCTTCATGCCCACCGAGGCGTACGGGCCGGAGTCGCCGATCATGCGGGCCTTGACGGCGAGGAGCTTGCCATCGGCGTCGCAGCCGACCTCGTACTCCATGCGGATCGGGTGGCGTTTCGTGTGCACGAGGAACGACTCTTCGCGCGAGAAGGTGGTCTTCACCGGGCGACTGAGTAGCCAGGCAGCGAGGGCGGTCTGGCCCTGGTTCGACATGTCTTCTTTGCCGCCGAATGCCCCGCCGTTCGAGACGAGTTCGACGGTGACCTGGTCGGTGCTGACGTCGAGCATCCGGGCGATGTCGTTGCGGTCGTCCCACACGCCCTGACCACCGGAGTACACGTACAACGATTCCGTCGACTCGTCGGCGCCAAGGGTCGGAACCGCAAGTGTCGATTCGGGTTCGAGGAACGCATGGTCGATGCGCTGAGTCTGGAAGGTCTGCCGGGCCACGTGGGCCGATCGGGCGAGCGCCTCGTCGACGTCGCCGCGGATGTAGGTGGACCGGCTGAGTTCATTGCCCGGGAGGGTCCAGACGGCATCTTCGTCGGAGGCTAGCGCCGCCGCCGGATCGGTGAGTGGCTCATGAACGTCGTAGGTCACTGCGACCGCTGACGTGCCGGACCGAGCCTGGGCACGCGTGTCGGCCACGACAAGCGCCACCACATCGCCGAGATAGGAGGTGCGGCCGCCGACCGGGATGAAGGCCGGCCAGTCCTTGTGGATCAGCCCGCTGCGCAGCTCGCCGGGAACATCATCGGCGGTGAGCACAGCGACCACGCCAGGCATCGCGAGTGCAGCGGCCGGGTCGATCGCCACGATGTCGGCGCGAGCGTGTTCGCTGAGGACAACCGCCCCGTGCAGACAGCCCTCGGGCTCCATGTCGTCGATGAAGCCCCTGTCCCCGAGCGAAAGTTCCTGGCCCTCGTATTTCGCACCGCGTCCGCCGACCCCACCCGCAGTGACGGCAACCGGGGTCTCGCCGGCGGCCAACGACTCGACCGCGTCGAGGATCTTCACGTAGCCGGTGCAGCGGCACAGATGAGCACCGAGATGGCGGGCGGCGTCGTCGCGGGTGGTCTCCTTGTCGCGGCGGAGCAACGCAACGGTGCGCATCACGATGCCAGGCGTGCAGAAGCCGCACTGCAGAGCGCCATGGGCGGCGAACGTGTCGGCCATCCGCTGCCGCTCGGTCTCGTCGACACCCTCGAGCGTGGTGATCTCGGCACCGGCCGCCTTCTCGAGCGAGGTCTGGCACGAGATGCGCGCCTTGCCGTCGATCAACACAGTGCAGCAACCGCACTGGCCTGACGGTGAACAGCCGTCTTTCGGCGAGGTGATCCGCAACTCGTCACGCAGGGCCGCAAGCAGATGATCGTGGTGGTCGCCGACTGTGACGGTCTGGCCGTTGACGGTGAATTCAGCCATGGTTGACCTCCGGTGAGGTTGGGGGCGTGGCGCCCTTTTGGGCGGTGATTGGGCCGTATGTGTCGGGGCGCCGGTATCGCTCGAAGTCAAACAGCGTCTCCCGGTACTTGGTGGTGAGGCTGAGATCGATCTCGGCGGTGATGACCTCGTCGGCTTCGGTGTGGCAGCCGACGATGATTTCGCCGCTCGGGGCGATGATGCAGCTCTCGGCGAGCGATGGCACGCCCTCTTCGACCCCGCCCTTGCCGGTGCCGATGACGAAGAGGCCGTTCTGGTATGCCCCGGCCTGCATCACGAGCCGGTTGTGGAAGCCCTGGAGCGGGTTCTGGCTCGGGTCTGGCGCGTAGTGCTTCGGGGTGTTGTAACCGATCAGGATCAGCTCGGCGCCGTTCAGCGCAAGTACCCGATACGTCTCGGGCCAGCGGCGGTCGTTGCAGGTGGCCATCCCGACGACGCCGCCGAACGCATTCCACGTGTCGAACGAATTGCCGGGTTCGAAGTAGCGGCGTTCGAGGTGCTGAAACTCCCGCCACGGCTCATGTTCACGATGACCAGGCAGGTGTATCTTGTGGTACCGGCCGACGATTGAACCGTCGCGTTCAACCAGGATCTGGGTGTTAAAGCGATGCCCATCGGGGGTGAGCTCGGCGTACCCGAGGCAGAACCCCACCTCAAGCTCGGCGGCACGCGCGAAGAGGCGTTTGGTCTCCGGCCCGGGCACCTCGGTCTCATAGAACGAGTCAAGGTCGAGCTCGGGATCGCCCTCGACATACCAACGGGGGAAGAAGGTGGTGAGCGCAAGTTCAGGGAAGGCAATTAGTTCGGCACCCTCGCCGTGGGCCTGCTCAAGAAGACGTATCAGGCGGTTGACGACCGATTCGCGTTGCTCGTTGCGGTGGATCGGGCCGAGCTGTCCCGCTGAGACGACGAGGCGTCGCGGCGGTGGCGGCTCGTGGGCGCCACCCGCTGCAGCGTCGGGATCCATAGGGGTCGCGCTCATGTCGCGGCCAATTCGAGCATGACCTGAAGCAAGACGTTGGCGCCTGCCTTGAGGTCGGCTGGGCTGGTGTACTCGGCTGGGTTGTGACTCAACCCGTCCACCGATGGCACAAAGATCATTCCGGTCGGGCAGACCCGGGCCAGCATCTGGGCGTCGTGGCCGGCGCCGGACGGCATGCGGCGCACGGCGTGGCCCTGGGTGACGGCCGCTTGCTCGACGCAGGCGACGACCGCCTCGTTGAACTCGACGGGATCGAAGCGGGCGAGGCTCTTCGTCTCGATAGTGCAGCCCTCAGCGGCAGCCGCCTCGAGCAGGAACTCATGGGTTTGGCGTTCGGCGTCGAGCAGCACATCATTGTCGGTGTGGCGAAGGTCGATCGTGAAGTCGGCAGTGGCGGGCACGACGTTGACCAGGTTGGGATGCAAATGCATTCGGCCGACAGTTGCGACCTGCGGAGCCCCGAGTTCATCGGCCAGTTCACGGACGAATGCCGCCGTCCGGAAGGCAACGACGGCGGGATCCTTGCGCAATGCCATCGGGGTGGTGCCGGCGTGGTTGGACTGGCCGGTCACGCTCACTTCGGTCCAGCTGATGCCCTGGACCCCCGTGACTGCTCCGATGGTCAACTCCTCGGCCTCCAGCACCGGGCCCTGCTCGACATGGAGTTCGACGAAGGCGTGCGGTGCCGGGGCGGGGATTGGGGCAGGCCCGAGATAGCCGATGCGATCGAGTTCGCCCCCGACGGTGGCGCCGTCGATCCCCTCGATCGCGAGGGCCTCCTCGACGCTCATGCCGCCGACGTAAACAAGGCTGCCGAGCATGTCGGGCGGGAAGCGGGCACCCTCCTCGTCGGTGAAGAACGCAACAGCAAGGCCTCGCTGCGGGGTGATACCGGCGGCCCGAAGCGTTTCGATTACCTCGAGCCCGGCCAGCACGCCCAGATTGCCGTCGTACCGGCCACCGGTGCGCACGGTGTCGATGTGGGAGCCCGTCATGACGGGTTGACCGTCGTGCTCGCCATCCATGACGCCGACGACGTTGCCGATGCTGTCGACGGTGATCGTGAGGTCGAGATCACGCATCCACGACACAACCAGATCGCGACCGGCTTTGTCCTCATCGGTCAGGGCGAGGCGGGCGCATCCCTCGGTGCCCTCGATGGCGCCGATCTCGGCCAACGCTGCCAACCGATCGCTGAGCCGGTCGATATCGATGCGCAGGTCGCTCGAGAGGGTTGCCATATCGGGGTGAAGTTAACAAACTGTCAAAGGCATGGCTACCAGCGCAACCGCCGACATCCGGGCTGAGCTCCTGGTTGAGCCGTTTGTGGAGGGCGCGCCCGGGCACCACGTCACCATGGCGCTGGAGGCCTGCCGCTCCCATGGTCTGGAGCCGGAGATGGGGCCGTTTGCAACGGTGATCGTCGGCCCGATCGGCACAGTCACGGCGGCGGTCGAGTCGATGAGCCAGGCTGCGCTCGCGCACGGTGCGACCGCCGTGCAGGTGCGATTGGGGGAGAGCCCGGCCACCACCCGCTTCGGTGATCTCCACGATGTTCTCGCCCAGATGGTCGCCGCAGTTGAGGAGCAGCTCGGAGCACCGCTGGCCGGACTCAGTCGTGAGCAGAAGCAGGCCGCCGTTCGGATCCTCGACCAGCGGGGTGCCTTCTTGCTCCGCAAGGCAGTCGAATCGGTCGGCGAGATGATGGGTGTCAGCCGCATCACGATCTACAACTACTTGAACGCCATTCACAACGACGATGACTGACCTTCCGATCCGCGCTGACCTCCTGATTCATGGAGCTGCCCTCGTGGCCACGGTCGACGACGACCGTCGCGAGCTCGCCGGTGGCTGGGTGGCGATCACCGACGGGTTGATCTCTGGCGTCGGGGGCTCGACCGCCCCGATGCCCGATGCCGAACGCATCATCGACGCTGGCGGCTGCCTCGTCACTCCTGGCCTGATCAACACCCACCACCACTTGTTCCAGAACCTCACCCGCGCCTACCCGCCGATGACGAGCGCCCCGCTCTTCGGGTGGCTGCAGTCGCTCTACCCGCTGTGGACCGCCGCGATCGATGAGGAGGCAGAGTACCTCGCCGCCTGGGTCGGTCTTGCCGAACTAGCGCTCTCCGGCTGCACCACCTCCTCGGATCACCACTATCTCCATCCGGTTCGGGCGGGTGATCTGCTCGGCGCGGAGATCCAGGCTGCGGTCGATCTCGGCATGCGCTTCCACCCGACCTATGCGTCGATGTCGGTGGGGGAGAGCGACGGTGGACTCCCACCCGACGACGCCGTGCGCGACGAAGACGACATCCTCGCCGAGTCGCAACGGGCGGTGGAACGCCATCACGACCGCAGCCATGGCGCGATGGTCCGGGTTGCGCTCGCTCCCTGCTCACCGTTCTCGGTGAGCGAGGACCTCATGACCCGCAGCGCCGAACTCGCCGAACGCCTCGACGTTCGCCTGCACACCCACCTTGCCGAGAACAGCGAAGATGACGAGTACGCGATCGCCACCTTTGGCATGCGGCCCGTCGATTACTACGAGCATTGCGGCTGGATGTCGGATCGCAGTTGGAGTGCTCACGTCGTCATGCCGAACCCGGACGAAGTCGCCCGGCTCGGCGCTGCCGGCGTCGGTATAGCCCACTGCCCGAGCTCGAACATGATCCTGTCGTCGGGTATCGCCCCAGTTGTCGATCTCCGTCTTGCCGGCTGTCACGTCGGCCTCGGCTGCGACGGTTCGTCGTCGGCTGACTCCGCCTCGCTGTGGCAGGAGGCTCGCCTCGCCATGCTGCAGGGCAAGTTGAAGAGCGGTGCCGACGCGATGGGCGCCCGCACCACCCTCGAGATTTCCACTCGCGGCGGTGCCGGTTGCCTTGGCCGCATCGGAGAGATCGGTGAGCTGTCGGTCGGGGCGGTCGGCGACATTGCCGTCTGGAAACTCGACGGCCCGATCTTCGCAGGCGTGCTCGACGACCTCATCGAGGGCTGGCTGCGAACTGGCCCTCACTCGGCCTGGCACACGGTCGTCGCCGGTCGTCTCATTGTCGAGTCGGGCCTGCTCGTCGCTCCGGACCTCGACGAAAAGCTGGGGGCGCATGCAGCGGCTGCTCGTCGCTTCCAACCGACTGACTAAGTCGTCGGTTCTCCCTTTCGTTTCCTCACGCACTGCGCCGCGCTGCGAGATCGAGTGGCGCTCGGGTTCCGCACGGGAGGACTACCTTCGGCGCATGCCCGTCAAGACCGAACGCCACGGTGGCGTGCTCGTCGTCCAACTCGATCGCGACGAGAAGCGCAACGCCATCGACGGCGAAATGACCGAATCGATCAGTGCCGCGCTCGACGTCGGCGAGGATGATCCCGCCGTGCGAGCGATCGTGATCGCCGGTGGACCGACGGTCTTCTGCGCAGGCACCGACATTGCCGAGGGCTCCGGCACGCCGACCAGCCGTGGCGGGGAGTACGGCATCATCCGACGTCGCTCGACCACGCCGATCATCGCCGCAGTCGAGGGTTCGGCCTTCGGAGGCGGGTTCGAGATCGCGCTCGCCTGCCACCTGATTGTTGCGTCATCAACGGCCACCTTCGGACTGCCCGAGGTGCGGCGCGGTCTCGTCGCAACGAGTGCAGGCCTGTTCCGAGTGCCCCGGGCGATGCCCCTGAACATGGCGAGGGAGATGCTGCTGACCGGGGATCCAGTTTCGGCGCAGCGCCTGGCCGACCTGGGTGTCGTCAACCGGGTCGTCGAGCCGGGTATGGCAATCGCCGAGGCCATCACGCTCGCTGAACGGATCGAACACAACGCGCCGACCTCGATTCGCGCCACTCTCAATGCGCTCGACACGATCGCGAAAGATGACGATGCGGTCGGTTGGGCCGCCACAGAAGCGGCGCTGCACACGATCCTCACGAGCGAAGATCGCGAGGAAGGGCTCGCCGCATTCTTCGAGCGCCGACCGCCCGAGTGGCCGGGCCGATGACGTTCAGACGTCGATGAGTTCGATCGTCGGCGGGATGTCCTCGACGACCTGGTTGTAACGCAGCCCCCAGGTGCCGTGATCGTGGTGGGCGGTCGAGATCCAGTTGCCCCAGCCCAGATCGGTGCGGCTCACGACGATTCGGACCGTGCCATCGTCCTCGTAGCGGGCAGTGTGTTTGTTGACCGTGACGGGGAAGCGTCGGTAGTCGAGTGACTCCTCCCACATGTTGTTGAGCTGGAAGTTCCAGTAGAAGGCATTGATTGCCGGCACGGTGATGAGGAACGCCTTGCCCTCGGGAAGATCCCAGCAGCCGTGACGGAAAAGTTGATTCGGGTCGCCCCAGCCACCGGGGCCGTCGTCTTGGGGCAGAAACTCGAGAGTGTTTGGGCTCTCGCGGAACATCACCAGCCAGTCGAGGAAACGCTGCACGATGCCGTGGACGTAGAAGCCGCTCATCGCGAGTCCGGTGGCTAACTCGTCGGCCGACAGCGCTCCAGGGTGCTCGGTTGGCGGATTCAGGCACTCGATCTCGAGTTCCGACGATCGTTCGTGTTTCCGGTCAAGGAAAAAGTTGCGGACGATGATCACCGTCGTCGCCGGAGACATCTCCAGCCACTGCTGGCCGGGAGCGAGTTCCGGTGGTTCGGCGCTGGCGATGATGTCGATTGGCCGGTCTTGGTCCGGGTCGTTGTCGGTGATGTTTCCCTGTGCGCCCGGGGTCGCAGAGTTCGTTCCGTAGCCACCCGAATACGCGCCGATACTGAGGAAGTTGACGGTGCCGCGCGTGCCTGTAATGCGGTAGTCGTACCGGGGGTCGACCCCGACATTGCGATAGTCGGCGTCGGGATTGTCACAACCGATCTTCAGGTTGAACGGAATCGGCAAGATAAAGGGACGAACCCGGTCGCCGTTCTCGATGAACGCCGTGAGCCCACCACGGGCCAGCCGGCTCAGATAGCGGAAACCCTCGATGCGATCGAGGCCATCGGTGCTGTTCGCCGTGATGAGGTCGCCAGCCGACTTCAAGGCATCGCAGAAGTCCGCCCACGCCCTGCCGTCGACCACGTCGTCTCGGTGCTGCCCGTCCATCATGCACCGACAGTACGTGCCGGCGTCTGCATCGCACATCATCAGCGACGTCGTCGCCGCATAGGGCGTTACCGCTGCGCTGGGCTACTCCTCGGCGGCCTGGAGCCCGCCCAGTACCCGGCTCGGGGTTAGCGGGAACGTGTTGAACCACAAGCCAGTGGCGTCGTGCACCGCCGCAGTGAGCGCCGGCGTATACGTGATGAACGGCATCTCGGCCACGCCGCGGGCACCGAACGGGCCGAGCGGATCGGCGAACTCGAGGATCTGACTGTCGACCTGCAACGGAATGTCGCCGATGCCAGGAATTAGATAGCTCGAGAACCGGGGGTTGGTGATGAAGCCGTCGGCGAGCTGGAGGTCCTCGCTTATGGCGTAGCCGTGCGCCTGAACGACAGCCCCCTCGATCTGGCCGCGAACAAGCGCGGGGTTGATCGCCTTGCCGACGTCGTGGGTTGACGTGACCCGGTCGACACGGATGTGGCCGGTATCGACATCGACAGTGACCTCGATGCACTGCGCCATGTAGCCGTAGCAGAAGTTCGGCGCACCGGTGCCGGTCTCGGGATCGAGCGCCTCGGTGGGCGGCGGCGTGTACCGGAAGAAGCCGCGAGCGGGCCGGTCGCCCTCGCGCCACGCCTTCTCGGCCTCCTCCGCGGCGCCGAGGATCGAATTGCCGGCCATGAACGTGAGGCGACTCGCAGACGCCGAGCCGGGGTCGCCCGAGGTGGCAGTGTCCGAGAAGTGCCCGTGGACGTCATCGAGTGAGACGCCGGTGGCATCGGACGCCATCTGACGCATGGCGAGATGAGCGCCCTGCCCGACCTCGGCACCACCGTGGAAGAGTTCGGCGCTCGTCGGGGTCTCGTCGTTGGGGTTGCCGTTCAGGACGATCTCGGCCTCGCATCGTTCGGGGAAACCGAACGAGAAGCCGATGTTCTTGAACCCGGCCGCGAACCCTCGTCCTCTGCGCAGCGAGGTCGTGGCGGACGGCAGCGACGCAATCGGGGAGAAGGGCTCAGGGTCGGGGAGGGCCTCGTCGAGCTCGGCCTGCAGGGAGCATGCAGTGATGACTTCGCGCATGCTCACCCCCTCGGGCATGACGGTCTGGGTGATGCCGTCGTCGCCGTCGACGAGGGCGTTGCGAAGGCGCATCTCGACCGGATCGATCCCGAGTTCGGCGGCAAGCCGGTTGACCGCCGACTCGATCGCAAAGTGGCCCTGAGGCCCACCGAAGCCGCGGAAGGCGCCGCCCGGCACGGTGGTGGTGTAGATAGCCCGGCTGTCGATGCGGGCATGCGGGATGCGGTAGGCGCCGGCGACCGAGACGTGGGCGTTCCCAAGCACCTTGTTGGAGGTGTAGTTGTAGGCGCCGGCGTCGAGGTCGACGTCGGCCTCGAGTGCCGTGATCGTGCCGTCGTGGGTCGCTCCCAGGCGGATGCGGATACGGCCCCGGTGCCGCTTGTGATGGCCGACGATCGACTCCTCACGTGACCAGCGGCAGTGGATGGGGCGGTGTTCACCACGTTCGGCGAGGCGCATGGCGGCCAGTCCGAGCGCGATCTGGATCGACATGTCCTCCTTGCCGCCGAACGCGCCACCGATCGCCTTGTAGATGATCCGGACCCGATCCTCGGGCAGACCGAGGACGTGAGCGACCTGTTCGCGATCCTCCGAGGTCCACTGGCCACCGATCTCGATCGTGACCCGACCCTCATTGTCGATGTAGGCGGTGCCGGCCTCAGGTTGGAGGTAGGCGTGTTCCTGATGCGGGACCTCGTACACCTCATCGATGACTGCGTAGGCCAAGGCGAAGCCGAAGTCAGGGTCGCCCTTGCGGATCCGAAGGTGGTGGTAGGCGTTGGTGTCGAGTCCGTTCTCCGGATGTACCAGTGGGGCCTTCGGAGCGAGCGCAGCGTCGATGTTGTCGACGAGCGGAAGATCCTCCCACTCGACCTCAATCGCCGCGGCGCCGGCGGTGGCCGCGGCGCGCGTCTCGGCGATCACAACGGCGATTTGATCGGCTTCCCAGCGGCTGACCGCAGCGTCGACGGCGGCTGCGCCCGTGTGGTCGACCCCCACGAGCGCAGGCTGGTCGCGCATGGTGAGCCCGTACTCGTTCACGGGTGCGTCGGCTGCGGTGATGATGTCGACGACGCCGGGCACCGCAAGCGCCGAGTCGGTCGACATCAAAAGCATCCGGGCGTGAGCCCGGCCCGAGAAGACGACAACGGCTTGCAGTGCTCCGGCCGGAACGGTGTCGCCTGCGTATTCGATCGACCCGTCGGTCTTGGCGGCGGCGTCGTGACGGAGCGGGGACTGACCGACGCTCATCCGAACACGCTCTCGTCGAGTTCGACCGGCACGACACTGGCCCGGCGGACCGCCTGCATGATCGGGTAGTAACCGGTGCAACGGCACAGGTTGCCGGAGAGCCCAAGCCGGATGTCGTCGTCGGTCGGATCGTGGATCTCGCCGAGCAGGCTGGCCGACGCCACGATGAAGCCGGGAATGCAGAACCCGCACTGCACTGCGAATTCGTCGACGAACGCCTGCTGGATTGCGTGCGGAGTGCCATCGGGGTCGGCCATGCCCTCGACTGTCGCAACGCTGTGGCCGTCGACCTGAGCGGCGGGTACAAGGCATGCCATGACGGCATCGCCATCGAGCTGCACGGTGCAGGCCCCGCACTCGCCCTCGGCGCAACCCTCCTTGGTCCCTGTCAGTCCGGCCTCGTCGCGCAACCAGTCGAGCAGGGTGGCCGAGGCGGCGTGCCGGCCACTCACCGGCGCTCCGTTGAGCATCACCTGAATCTCGGAGTTGTCGTCGACTGCCCGCCGCTCGCTGGTGCCGGGCGGCATATCGCCGACCAGGCACGGCACCCGGCCCGGCCACTGGTGGTCGGTGGTGCCGGTGCGAATGGCATCGAGTGATCGGCGCACAAGGGTTGGGATGAGTGCGGAGCGGTATGCCGCGGTTGCGCGCACGTCGTCGAGCGGCGTCACCGCAGTGGCAGCGACCTCGGCGCACGCAGTAATCGAGGTGTCGTCGAGCGGTCGACCGATGAGCGCCGCTGCAGCGTCATGAAGCACCTCGACGCGAGCGGCGACCGAACCGATCGCGATGCGAGCGTCGCGAACGACGTCGTCGTCGGCGCGATCGACGACGATCCCGAGGTGAACGACCGAGATGGCCTGGGCGGCGCGGTTGCCGAGCTTGGCCCAGATCCCCGACTCGGAGTCACTGAGTGTCGGGAACTCGATCGCCGTGATGAGCTCTCCCGGTTGCAGGACGGTCGAACGGAATCCGGTGAAGAAGTCGTCGAGACGGACCGTCCGTTCGGCGCCGTTGCTCGCAATGACGACCATCGCATCGAGCGCAAGCAGCGCTGAAATCGTGTCGTTGGCCGGGCTTGCGGTGGCGATGTTGCCGGCGATCGTGGCCCGGTTGCGAAGCTGCGGCGACCCGATCTCCAGACAGGCCTGGGCGAGCGGGAGCGCAAGCACCGGAAGCTCGGGATGCCCGGCGACGTCGTTGTGGGTCGTGAGCGCACCGAGCCGGACGATGCCGTCGGCGATGGCGATCCTCCGCAGTTCACGGATCGGGGTCAGATCGAGAAGGGTCACCGGCTCGCCAGGGCCGCCACGGTGCAAGTCAAGGAGGAGGTCCGTGCCGCCGGCGACTGGAATGATCGTAGGTTCGTCAGCGAGCGCGACGAGCGCCTCCGACAGGCTCGGAAAGCGCAGAACGAGTTCGACGTGGCGCCCCGGACGTTGAACGGGATGGAGAGACTCGGCCGCCATCGGCAGAGTGTAAACCCAGCGTCCGCTCCGGGCGTATGCGGAGCTTTGCTGTGTCCGCCATCGGACGCGAACGCTACCGTCGGCGGATGGATCTTTCTGCGGCTCGTGTTCTGATCACCGGCGCATCTCGAGGTATCGGGTTGGGGATCGCCCGCACGCTCCACGCACAGGGCGCGACGATCATCGGGACGGCCCGCAGTGAGGCATCGATCGCCGCCGCTGTCGAGGAACTCGACATGATCCCGGTCGTTGGCGATCTCAACGATCCCTCTGTGGCCGACCGTGTGATCGACGAGGCGTTGACCCACGGTCCGATCGACGTCCTCATTAACAATGCCGGGATCGAGATCGTCGGTCAGGTCGCCGAGCAGGATCCTGACGACCTTCGCGCCGTCATCGGCGTCAACCTCGAGGTGCCGATCACGCTCGCCCACCATGTCCTCCCACATATGCTCGAACGGGGGAGTGGGCGCATCGTCAACGTCTCCTCCATGGCGTCGGTCGTGAGTTCGCCGGGTTGGGCGACCTATTCGGCATCGAAGGCTGGGCTCTCGTCGTTCTCGCGCTCCCTCAAGACCGAGCTCGCCGGAACTGGGGTGGGAGTGACGGTGGTGGAGATCGGGTTCGTGCAGACCGACATGCTCGATGATCTGCGCAGCAACGACTTCGTGAGGGCCAGCTTCGATCGCTACAAGCGCCTCGGGCTCGCCCGCATCATGGAGGCCGACGAGGTCGCGTCGGCGATCGCCAGTGCAATCGGGAAGGAACGCAACCACGTCCGACTTCCGAAGCGCAGCATTGCGATGTCGATGATTGCCAACGCGCCGCGCCGCTTTGCTGAGCTCGCCCAGAAGGGCATATCGACGGCATAGGCGAATCGCCGCTCGTCGGGTTCGCCGCCTACAGTGGGCGGCGCGCCACCTTGAGGAGGACCTATGGAGCCGACCGAGCTCATCGACGCAACCTACACCGACGCCGTCGAGGCCCTGGCGGGCGACGACACGGAACTCGTCGAGGAAGAACTGCTCGTCGAGGAGATCTCCATCGACGGCATGTGCGGCGTCTACTGACCCAGCGTTCGTGACCGCTGCTGCTTTCGACGCCGATCGGGCGTACCGCCTGCACGAGCAGGTGGCGCTGCGCCCCGAACCCTTCGGGGCGCTCGCCTACCACTACGGCAATCGACGCCTGAACTTCCTGCGCGCCAAGGAACTCGTCACACTCGTCGAGTCGCTCGCCGATCACGACTCCGTGCAGGCCGCCTTCGACGCAGCCCAGATCGATCCTCGTCGCTGGCCCAGCTTCGAGCGAGCACTTGCCTCGCTTGCCGCCTCTGACTTCCTCGTTCCAGAAGGGCGTGATGCGCACGAGGGGGCTGCCGCATGACCTTGATCGAAGAGCCCCGCCCCGACATCCTCGTCCTGTCGCCGGTAAAGCAGTCCGGTCTCGCCGAACAGATGAAACGGGGGCTCGACGCCCCGATCTGTCTCACGTGGGAACTCACCTACGCCTGCAACCTGCAGTGCGTGCACTGCCTGTCGTCGTCGGGCCGCCGTGACCCTCGCGAGCTCACGACCGAGGAGTGCGAGGCCATCATTGACGAACTGCAACGGATGCAGGTCTTCTACATCAACATCGGTGGCGGCGAACCGACGATCCGCAAGGACTTCTGGCATCTCGTCCGCTACGCCGTCGACCACGGCGTCGGGGTGAAATTCTCCACCAACGGTTCTGGCATCGATGCCGAGGTCGCAGAGCAGCTCACCGAGTCGGACTACGTCGACGTGCAGATCTCGATCGATGGCGCCGACGCCGAGACCAACGACCATGTCCGCGGCGCGGGCTCGTTCGCCACGGCCGTTCAGGCAATGGAGCACCTCCAGGCCGCCGGATTTGAGGGTTTCAAGATCTCGGTGGTGATGACCCGTCACAACATTCCGCAGGTCGATGAGTTCAAGGCGATGGCCGACCACTTCGGCGCCGAGCTCCGACTGACCCGCTTTCGCCCGTCGGGCCGCGGCGCCGACTCGTGGGAAGAGCTCCACCCCACCGATCAACAGCAACGTGAGCTCTACCACTGGCTCATGGATCACCCCGACGTGCTCACCGGCGATTCGTTCTTTCATCTCTCGGCGCTCGGTGAGGCGCTGCCCGGCCTCAACCTCTGCGGCGCCGGCCGTGTCGTGTGCCTGATTGACCCGGTCGGCGACGTCTACGCCTGCCCGTTCGTCCTGCACGACGAGTTCCTCGCTGGTTCCGTCCGCGACGAAGGCGGCTTCCAGAAGGTGTGGCAGGAGAGCGACCTGTTCACCGAACTGCGCGAACCGCAGTCGGCGGGTGCGTGCGCGAGCTGTGGCCATTTCGATGCGTGCCAGGGCGGCTGTATGGCGGCCAAGTTCTTCACGGGCATCCCGCTCGACGGCCCCGACCCGGAATGCGTGCTCGGTCACGGCGAGGAGGCGATGGATTCCGTCGCCCGTGCCGCGGCCAGCAAGGATCACAGCCGCACCACCGTCGTGCTCGGGCGCAAGCCCGTCAGCTGAACCGCTACCGCTGAAGGCTCTCGGCCGACGCCGGCTTAGCCCGGCCGTAGGATCACGCCATGAAGGCTCACGGTCTCAATCCGCGCATCAAGAAGTCGCCATTCTTCGAAAAGGCCGTCGAGTACGGCGCCACCGAGTTCCATCCCTACAACGGGATGTGGATGCCGGTCGGCTATGACTCGCCGGTCAACGAGTACTGGAACGTGCTGGAGCGGGCATCACTGTGGGATGTCGGCGTGCAGAAATGCGTGGAGATTGCGGGCCCCGACGCCGAGGCGTTCATGCAGCTGCTCACCCCTCGCGACATCACAACGATCGAGCCCGGCCGCTGCGCTTACGTCTTCCTCACCAACCAGGACGGCGGTGTGCTTAACGACCCGGTCATGCTGCGAATCGCCGAAGACCGATTTTGGCTGTCGACCGCCGACTCCGACATGTACCTCTGGGCCAAGGGTGTCTCAGCGTTCGCAGGCCACGAGGTCGAGATCACCGCGCCGCTCGTCTACCCGATGCAGCTGCAGGGTCCAAAGTCGGCCGAGATCATGGTGGACGTCTTCGGCAAGGAGATCCTCGACCTTCGTTACTACTGGTGGATGCGCAGCTCGATCGACGGCATCGATGTCGTCATCTCGCGCACCGGCTACAGCTCCGAGCTCGGATACGAGGTGTATCTCCTCGGCGAAGCGCGCGGCGGCGAACTCTGGGAGATCCTGATGACGGCCGGCAAGCCGTACGGCATCTCGCCCGGCTCACCCAACCGCATCCGCCGCATCGAAGGCGGCGTCCTCGACTACGCCTCCGACATCACCCCTGACGAGAACCCGCTCGAACTCGGTCTTGATCGACTCATCGCCTGGGACACCGACTTTCTCGGCAAGGCCGCGCTCGAGAAGGTGCGCGACGAAGGCGTTCGTCGCCGCCTGATCGGCCTCTTCCTCGACGGCCCTGCGTTGCAGAAAAACAACGAGCACCGCTGGCCAGTGACGAACGCTGACACGAAAGTCGGCTCTGTCACGAACGCCGTGCATTCGCCCCGCCTCGACCGCAACATCGCCTTCGCCATGATCGATGTTCCCTTCGACGCCAACGACACAGAGCTCGCCGTCGAGACGGTCGAGGGGGCACGCAGCGCCGAACGCACGACGCTGCCGTTCATCGCATCGCCACCGGAGAAGACCAAGAAGTTGCGCTGATTGCAGAGCCCTTGGCAAGATCTGGCAGTCAAACTGACAAAACCGTCTTTGAGGAGCAGCCATGCCCGGCTACGGCAAGATCGACCACGAATACGGACTCAAGCTCGCCACCACCGACCCGGCCGACGATGGTCCGGTCTGGATGGTCAACCTCATGAAGTACAAGGAGGTCGCCGACTACGGCGATGGCGCCGACAGCGGACGATCCGGACGCGACGCCGATGACGAGTACACCCCGACCGGCCCGCTCAAGGCGGTCGGTGCCGAGATCGTGTATGTCGCTGAGGTCGACAAAACGCTGCTCGGTGATGGAACACAATGGGACCGCGTCGCGGTTGTGAAATACCCGACTCGCCGCTCGTTCATCGAGATGCAGCAGCGCTCGGATTTCAAGGACAAGCACGTCCACAAGGAAGCCGGGATGGAGATGACCTTAGTGATCGGCTGTCAGCCGATGGAGATCGACGGTCTCCGCGAGTTGGAGAAGGAAAGCAGCTCCTGGGACGACGTCGAGCATCCTCCCGACGACGAGGATGGCGTCCTCCACGTCCTCCACGTCATCAAGTGGAACGAGGGCGGCCGCAAGCGGATGGAGGGCTACCACGATGCGGCCTTCGACGTCGCACGGGAACACGGCGCGCGGATCGCCGGGTGGTTCGAGGCCGAAGGGACGATCGTTGGTGATGGCCGAACCTGGGATCAGGTCCGTTTCAACGAGTTCCCGAGCAGACGCCAGTTCATGGAGGTCGTTGCCGACCCCCGCCGCCTGAAGGGACAGGAAGACCATCGCGAGCCGGCAATGGCCGACACCTACACCCTCTTTTGCCGCCCCGTGCTCGACACCCTGCGCAAAAGCTGACCCGCCCAACCGGCGACCCGTCAAGTCGGGGTACTCGTTCGCCTTTGGCTTCTGTCGGGCTCAGCCGCCGATCGGGTAATACCGGGCGTAGTCCAGTGCCCTTCTGAACTCGGTAGGCGCCATTTCCCAGTCCCTGGGGTCGAGAGCATCGTCGTGGAGGCAGGAAGAAACTCTGAGCAAACGAATTGATGAATATCGATACGTAAGCTATGCTTAATCGAGCTCTGGGAGACCCATGCGCCTGCAACTCGCCCTCGACGTCAGCGACATCGACGAAGCCGTCGACTTCTACTCGAAGCTCTTCGGTGTCGAACCCGTCAAGCGCAAGCCGGGTTACGCAAACTTCGCCATCGAGAATCCACCGCTCAAACTCGTGCTGTTCGAGAACCCCGACAACGCAGGTGGCCTCAACCACCTCGGTGTCGAGACCGAGACGTCGCAGCAGGTTGAGGCGGCTGAAGCCCGCATGGATGCATCCGGCCTCGACACCACCGGTGTCAACGACAACGTGTGTTGCTACGCCGGCAAGACCGAGACGTGGGTGGTCGGCCCCGACGGTGCTCGTTGGGAGTGGTACGTGAAGACCTCCGACGAGGCGGACTTTGGTACCGACGAGATCGCCGAGTTCAGAAGTGGGAAGACCATGGCCGATGTCGCCCTCGGTGACGGCGGGGCGTGCTGCGGCTGACCGACACTCGGTCTCAGCGAGGAATGTCCTTCCACGGCTGGTTCTTGTCGTAACCCGGTTCGCGGGGAAGGCTGAGCGCCCGCTCGCCGACATTGTTGCGGAGTACCTCGCTTGGCCGTCAAAGCAACCCTGGCGCCAACAAGGACACTCGAGATACCCGCTCTGACCTGGGGTTTGTAAGTGGGGGATTAGTAGAGTTCGTTTGGCCTTTTGTGGTGCGGATGTTGGGGGCGTGGTCAGCCGGTTGATCACACCGGTTTGGCAAGATGATCACACGCCTGAGTGGTCATCTTGAGAAGGTGGAGCAGGCTCAGTACGAGACGCGCTTGGTGTGGTCGCGGGGGTGCCGGTCCGCTGAGGCAAGTGGACACCCGGCGCTCATGCGTCGGCCCTGGTGAACGCGACGATCAACTAGCGCGCGTTAACGCGCCAACCGTGCTCCGTGCGGACAAACTCGTCGCGACTTTCCGACCATTGCGGGTCCACTCATTCCCACCGGTCCCTCATGTTCGGGGTCGCTCTCGCGGCGGTACAGGCTGAGATAGACCACGCTGGTGGCCCGGTCCTCGTCGATCACCTCGCACACGAACGTCGAGCACACATGGCGCGAGCGGAGATCGCGACGCGCCTGCCGATGGTTCATCACGGCACTGAGTTCGTCGCGACCCACCAACCGAGTGCCAGGACTCGCCCAGACACCATCGTTGGTGAAGAGCTCAGGCACCCGGCCCGCTTCGCCGCCGTCGACGAGATGGCAATAGCGCATCACGAGTCGCTCGCACTCGTGCTCGACACCCTGCACGAACGCTGAACCGGCGAACCGTCAAGTCGGGGTACTCGTACGCCCTTGGCTTCTGTCGGGCTCAGCCGCCGATCGGGTACTACTGGGCGGAATCCAGTGCCCTTATGAACTGGACTCGTGCACGGTGAACTGCGAGCGAGGACTGAACTTCGGCACCGTCGACCTTCGAGACGCTGGCCCGGTCTGGACGGTTGCCACCCTGTCGCTGGGTCAGAGCGTCAGGTACGCAATAATTCGGGCGCGCATCTCGTCGAGCGATGGTGCGGCTGCGCCCTCCACTTTGGCCTGCTCGTCCCACCGACGCAGCGAAACAGCGGCGTCGAGGTGAGGCAACGCCTCAAAGGCGATGACCTCGTCGTCGGACATCGGTCCACCCTGGAGGGTTAGCGTGTGGACCGACGCCGACGACAGTTCGTCGTGGTACGACGGCTCCACTGCGCACAGATAGCGCTTTGCGGACACGTGAAGCTGCACCGGCATGGTGACGGCCTCGTCGAACCAATTTGCGAGGAATCGGGCGCCGACATTCTCATGATGGAAGTCGGCACGAACCTCCCCATCGTCGTCTCGTTCGTTTACCAAGAGATGGCCGATGTCGTGGAGGAAGGCAGCGAGCACGGTGGCCTCCCCGGCACCTTCCTCAATCGCGCATCCAGCGCATTGTGTTGCATGCTCAATCTGCGTGACGACCTCGCTGTACTTCTCGTCACCGCGCTGTTCGAACAGCCCGATCAACGCATCGGTAATCTCTGCGGGCTGCGCAAGTTCTCGCCATACCGGCATCGTGGCCATCAGATCACCTGCTTTCGGACCCAAGCCGAGAGGATTTCGATAGCGTAAACCAACACAAAGATACAAATCAGCAGGCCACCAACGAGTTCGAATTGGAAGAGACGGGTTCCCTGCACAAGCGGGAAGCCAATGCCACCCGCTCCGACGATCCCGAGAACCGTCGACGCTCGAAGTGACACATCCAGAACGTACAACGAGTGGCCAATGATCGCCGGCATCGCCTGGGGAAGTACCGACGTGAATGTCTCCTGCAGACCCGAGGCACCGGTCGCGCGGACGCCATCACGAGGCCCCTCCTTGATTTCCTCAATCGAGTCAGCGAACAACTTCGTGGAGAAGCCGTAGAGCCCGATGGCCAGAGCCAAAACACCCGGCTGCGGACCGAGGCCCAGGGCAGCGACGAAGATCACCGCAACAATCAGGTCGGGCAGCGCACGGACGCCAAGTATGAACGAGCGGGCTGCGTTGTAGACCCAGCGGGCCGGCGCGACATTGCGAGCCGCCAGCATTGCAGTCGGGATGGCGAAGACCAGCGAGAGACCAGTCGCCGCAAAACCCATCTGGATGGTTTCAACGAGGAGCTCTCCCCAGCGGTCCTCCCACCAATCCATGTTCCTCGGGATCAGGTTGTTGAAGATCTCGGGGATCTGCGGAAACCCCTGGATCATCTCGATGAATGACAGATCGGGGACAGTGAAAGCCAGGATCAACATGGCCAGGCAGGAACTCCCAAAGATCCACATGACGATGCGGTCGCGGTTCCAGGGCGGGCGGAGCGCCTCTCGGTCGAACGGGAGCTCAGCACTCGCCCCATCAGCGGGACGGAAGTCCTCCGCCTCGACCGTGTGGCCGAGACCGAGGGTGGCGAGCACGCTCTTCTTCTTGGGTCCATCGTCGTGGCCGAGGATGACCGCCCGGACCCTGCTCGAGATGATCTCGACAATGGCGATCAAGACGATGATCACGAGGGTGACACCGAGCAACTGCTGATAGTCGAGGCTGCCCTGGTGGGCTCGGATCTGCAGGCCGATCCCGCCAGCCCCCACGAGGCCCAGCAGCGTCGAAGCACGGAAGTTGATATCGAGCCGGTAAAGCGAGATGGCGATGAAGGAAGGGATGACCTGAGGGAGGATGCCCGTGGTGATCTCCTGGAGTCGACCGGCACCACTGGCGACCACGCCTTCGCGCGGCCCGGTATCAATCTGCTCGATCGAGTCGGAGAACAACTTGCCGAGCATGCCGATCGAGTGGAGCCCGAGAGCGAGCACGCCTGGGAGCACACCGATCGAGTACACCCGAACGAAAATCAGGGCAAGGATCAGCTCCGGCAGGGCACGGGTCACCACGATGAACGCACGGGCCGCGCCACGGACGAAGCGGTTCTTGACGACGTTGTTCGCCGAGAGAAAAGCGATCGGGACCGCAAGGAAGACGCCGAGTGCGGTGCCGGCGAACGCCATCAGAAAGGTGTCGAGCGCCGCCTCCCACACGAGCCGCGGCTCGTCGATGCGAGGCGCCCACATCCGGTCGAGCAGGTTGAAGAGGTCCTGCCGCTCGGTCCAGAAAGTCAGCGGATTCACCCCGATGTCCCACATGCTGTAGAGACATCCGACGAAGAAGGCGACAAAGGTCGCAGTGAGGAGACTGCGTCGCCGCGAAACCGGCGGCCTGACTTGTTGCTTGGAGTCGGAAGTGACCATCTCGGAGACGACCTTGGCCTAGGTGGTGGAATCGGAATCGAGGAGCGTCATGAGAGGTCAGTCACCGACGTGCCGTACTCCGAGATCTTGCGACCCTCGGGATCAAGCCGTCGGTAGACATCCATCACTCGCTCTTGCGTGAGGTCATCATCGACCGGGCTGTCGAGCACGATCTTGCCGTCTTGGAGCCCGATGAGCCGGCTGGCCCACCCCATGGCGAGGTCGACCTGATGCAGGCTGCAGACAACGGTGATCTGGTCTTCGATACAGGCACGGAACAACAAGTCCATGACCTGACCAGAGATCTCCGGATCAAGCGAGGCAACCGGCTCGTCGGCAAGGACGATCTTGGGCTTCTGCATCAACATGCGGGCGATCGCAACGCGCTGTTGCTGGCCGCCCGACAGGGTGTCGGTGCGCTGAAAGGCACGATCGCCAAGCCCCACCCGTTCCAGCTGGGCGAGGGCCTCCTCGCGGAAGCGTTTCGGGTACGAGAGGACGCCGAAGCGAGGTCCTCGCAGCCGACCAAGTGCGCCGGAGAGCACGTTCTCCAGGCACGACACGCGACCGACGATGTTGAACTGCTGAAAGACGAAACCGACCTCGGTGCGCAGCGCCCGAAGCTTTGCGCCCTTGAGTTGATCGACGCGTCCGCCGAGCACGGTGACCGACCCCGCCGTCGGCTCGTGAAGCCCGTTCAGGTGCCTGAGCAGAGTCGACTTGCCAGATCCCGACAGGCCAATGATGACGCAAAGTTGGCCCTCGGGCACCGAGAACGTGACGTCGTCGAGGGCGCGGACCCGCCCGTTGTCGAAGGTCTTGACGAGGCCCTCGACTTCCACCACCGGGGGAAGATCTGCATGGTTCGGAGTGGGGCGGATTGCGCCCTCGACGTCAGTCATGGTTTCTCAATTCCTCAATCTGCCTGGCACTTCGCCGAGCCGGTGAGCTCGCAGAGCTCACGGATCGGGTCGAAGTAAGCGTCGTCACCAGCGAGGTAGCCCCAGAACGGGCCGTCCGAGAGCGGGCAGTCGTCGACGCTGTCGCAGTAGCCGTTCTCGACCGCCCAGTCGACGTTCACCTTCGTGGTCACGATCTCGATGATCTCTTCCTTCATGTCTTCCGGAAGCCAGTTGCCCACAGCAAGCGGCGGAGCTGCGATCGGAGCCGACTTGTCGATGATGCGGATCTCGGCGACGTCGCCGTTTACCGTCTCGTCCTCAACCTCGTCGATAACGCCGGCGATATCACCTGACTCGATGAGCTGCTCCGTGACCATGGTGTCGTAGGCGAAACCGGCGTCACAATCGCCGTTGGCGACGGCGAGAGCCGAAGCATCGTGACCACCAGCGAAGGTGGCTTCGATGTCGGTCGAGGTCTCCGAAGGATCAATGCCAGCAGCAAGGAGCAGGGCGCTGGGGAAAAGGAAGCCGGAGGTAGATCCTGGGTCCACGAAGCAGACCTTCTTCCCGCGAAGGTCGTCGACCGTGTTGACGTCGCTTCCCACCTGGGTGATGAGATAGGAGCGGTAGTCGCCGTAACCGTCAGGCGTATCGGAGGCCCAGAGTCCAGCGACGTCAAGATCGGCACCGGCGCCGGTGGCGATCACGTAGGAGAAGCCGCCGAACGAGGCAATGTCGACCTCTTCGGCAATGGTGCCTTCGATCACGCCGGCGTAGTCAGCAGCCTGAATGAACTCGATCTCAACACCGAGTTCGTCAGCGATGATCTGCGGAGTGACATAGTCCGAGATCTCCTGAGCGTTCTCGGCTGGAACAGCGCCGAAGGTCAGGGTGACGGTTTCGTCATCGTCGCCACACCCAGCAGCGAACATCGTCAGGGCGGTCAGCGTGGCGAGTAGCCAGCGGAGCTTCTTCATTTGGGTTCCCTCCGAGGGAAAGTTCAGGGCTGCTCGCGCATGACGAACGACCCATAGTTGGATGAATTCGAGCATTGCTACAGAACGAGAGCAACGTTTCGGTTAACGCAGATGAGATGTTTGATGGCCTGGTTCGAACGCCTTGGAGCAGCGTGCTGGGTCGGTCGCTAGAGAGCGATCGAACGATCGCACGGCGTTCATCTGGGAGTAACCATGCATTCGGATCCAGTCGGCCAGAATGGTGGCGTGGAGCTCACAGCGAAGCAGAGAGCGGACTGGGATCGTTCCGGATGGCTCGTGGCCAGAGACGCGTTCACTGAGGCGGAGTTCACCGCAATCGACGTCGCCTCCCGCGAGGTGGAGTCGTGGGGTGACGAACGCGGGCTTGCCCATTTCGAACAGACTCGCCTCGGCGCTGTGATCGCACGCTCGGAGGACTTCGAGCCACACCACGGGTTCCTGCGCTCGCTTCTGCGCTCGAGCATCATCACCGACACCGTCGATGCACTCTTCGGCGAGCCGGGTGTGCTGTTCAAAGAAAAGATCAATTACAAGCACGCAGGCGGTGGAGGCTTCGCACCCCACCAAGATGTGACGGCCTATCCGCAAATCTCGACGTGCATCTCGGTCATGATCCCTCTCGACCCAGCTGACACGACCAACGGCTGCTTGTGGTTCACCACGAGGACCCCAGGGACGACGATCCAAAACGTGCGCGGCGCAATCCCCGAGTCGTGGTGCAGCGAACAAGAGTGGGTGCCAGTCGAGGTAAGTCCCGGCGACATCGTCTTCTTTGACGGGCTTGCACCGCATCGAAGCGACACGAACAGAAGTCAGCGATCGCGGAGGGCAATGTACGTGACCTACAACCCGCGTTCCGGCGGCGACTTTCGGAACGCCTACTACGAGGACAAACGACGCCGGCTTGCCGAGGCGAGTGTCGGCGAGAGCGGCAACGTACTCATTTCGGTGAACGACGACTTCCTCGGCCAACCGGTCGATGCGTCGGCGTCAGGCGACATCACCGCCTGATCCAGTTTCCGTCAGGGAGCCGCTCCCAAAACCCGACACACCACGTCGCGGGAAGGGACGGGTCGATGATTTCGTGCGCAAGGGCCTCATACGGCTGGAGGTCAGCAACGCCGTAGGCGAGGCTCACGTGGAGCCAGTCCTTTGGGCGGAGCGCGTCCTCGCCGTGCTCCGGTCGATCGGTGGTCGTGACCGTCTCGATGATCTCGAGCAGCTGCCTCGAACGAAGTTCGAGGCCAACCCAACCATCGCGTGCGCCCAAACGCTCGACAGCGACATCGTCGGGCTCACCGAATGCGTCAACGGCCGAACCGAGCGCTGCCAAGACCTCACCGACCCGATGGTCAGCGCGTCGAAAGAACCCAGTGAGGGTGCAGTGCACTGGGTAGGACTGGGCGATGGTCGGGCCAAGCCGAGCGGTGGCTTCGTCGAAGTAGCGCTGGGCTGCGTCGGCAAGTGGCCCCATCGGCCAAGCGTAAAGAATCAATTCCCGTTCGCTCACGGGCCAACGAATGCCGTCTCGCCGCCGACGACAGCACGTCGCACGCGGGGTGGTTGCCGGTCTGCAGGCGGCTCGACCACAACGATGTCGGCAAGCTGCCCGGAGCCCAGACGGCCGCGATCGGTCAAGCCGGCGACGTCTGCGGGGACGGTCGAGACGGCCCGCCACGCCGCTCCCATCGATGCGATGCCGTGCTCGACGAGGCAGAACGGGGCAGCCAGCAGCGACGGATAGTGGTAGTCGGAGCAGAGCAGGTCCCCGGCGCCAGACGCCCAGGCCTCACGTACCGACAGGTTGCCAAGATGCGATGTTCCGCGAACGAGGTTTGGGGCACCGAGCAACACGGCGATGTCGTGCTCTCGATATCGCTTCGCAAGTTCGATGGATGTCGGGAACTCGGCGATCGCAACTCCAAGGTCAAGATCGCGCTGGAGGTCTTCGATCGTGTCAGCGTCGTGGCTTGCTGTTACGCATGACGCGATGCTCGCCACCTCGGCAAGGCGTAGCTCCTGACCGACGCCCTGCTCCCGCTGGCTGAGCGCATCGGTGTGGAGTTGTTCGAACCGCTCTGCCGATACACCGGTCCGGCCGATCTGGGTCGCCGAGATCGCATCATCGGTGTGGTCGTTGAAGGACAGCATCGTCACGACACCTTCAGCGATCCACGCCTCGAGCTGCTCAAGATCGTCGGTATTGGCCCGCTCGTGGCGGACGTGAATCTCGAGTCGTGGTGCGGAGGTGGCTCGCTGCGCGCACGCGTCGACAAGCGCAGCCAAGCTGGCGCGGCTGCGTAAACCTGGCTCCCAACTGTCGGTAGCCGACAGGTAGGCCGTCGTGATACCTGCCCCAAGCAACTGCACGTCGTTCGCCATCAACGCAAGGCCGTAGTCAATCGCAACGCCGTCGCGCGGCATGAGGGCACGCTCGAAGGCGTCGCCGTGGATATCAATGATTCCGGGAAGCACAAGTGCGCTTCCCACATCCTCCGCCGGTACCGCCTCGATGTCGCCGTCCGTGAGCACGCGCGTGATCACATCCCCGTCCCACTCCACGACCCCGCGAACGACGTCGTCCGCTCCGTCGATCAACAGGTGTCCTCGCAACGCTGGCATGAAGCGGATCGTACGGCGCCGAGGTGAACCCGCTCCTAAGTTTGGGTGAAGCTACGAAGAAGCAGTTGTCATGACAACTTGACTGCTTCATGATGATTGCATGCGCAGCGATGCCGAGCTCCTCGAGGACTGGGAGCACAATGGCTTTGTCCGGCTCACCAGCAAGCTCGACGCCTCGGCCCTGCCCGATCTTCGCGAAGTTGTCGGCGACATTGCCTCTGGCAACTACCGCCATCGTGGCAACAGCCCGGTGCTCGTACATCACGAGCAGACACCGGACTACCTCAAACGATCGGCCGATACACCGTGAGCCACATGCCCGAGATCACGTATCACGAAGTCGCCGACGAACTCGCCGAAGAGATCGAGTCTCTGGAGCCGGGCGATCGGCTGCCATCGGAAAACGAACTCGTTCGGCGCTACGGCGTGAGCCGAATCTCTGCGCGGGCGGCGCTGCAAGAGTTGGAACGACGCATGCTGGTGCGCCGAACCCGCGGATCAGGCACACGCGTTGCCCTTCGGCTCCCGTATCCGCTGCGAGCTGGCACCACACCAAGTTGGGGGCAGCTTGTTCGCGAAGCAGGCCACACGCCGACCTACGCGGTCGACAGCATCCGCTCTGAGCGCGCCAACGCTGCGATTGGTCGGGCGCTGATGATTCCCCGCGGCCGGATGATCACCCGGGTTCAACGGCGAATGTTCGTCGACGGTGAGGTCGCGGCCTGCCAAAGCCACTGGCTTCCGAGCGACGAGGTCCCGAACATCTCGGACCACCAGGATCCTTCCGGGTCGCTCTCCCTGACCCTCACCGGCCATTTTGGCTTCGAACTTGACCGGGCCTGGTCTCGGGCGAAGCTCGCTGTGCCGACGGTGGAGATTGCTGCTGATCTTGAGTTGACCGGTCGACCTCCGATTTGGCGGGTTGAGTCGCTCAACCACTGCGAGCGTCGCCGTCGACCCGTCGAGTATGCGATTGCGTGGAATCGCGCCGACGTCTTCGACGTGTTGCTCGAACTCGGACCATCCGACGGACCAACGGAGATGCGATGACAGAAATCCCGAGAGCTACAAGCGATGCCTCATTTCGGGCGTCGATGCTCGCCCAGGCCGACGCCGCCTCGCTCGCCGTGGTCGCTGACGAATGTCTGGCTGCAGCACCGACCCCCCGGGTGCACTTCGGCCCTGACGTCGGCACGATCATGCTGACGATGCGGGAGCCAGTAGAGGCAACCCGGTTTCACCTCGGCGAGGTGCTCGTCACCCGGTGCCAGGTTCAGCATCGCGAGACGGTTGCCTGGGCGATGCGCATGGGCGACGACCGAGCGTCAACCCTTGCCGCTGCGGTATGCGATGCCGAGGTCGCCGCCGCTGGGCCGGCGGCGGCGTCTGTCGAGCGTCTCGTCGCCGAAACCCGTCGCCACCTTGACGCCGAGCGCGCCGAGGAATGGCGCGAACTTGAGCCCACGATCGTCGCCTTCGAGGAGATGGACTGATGGCCGTTCCTGTTCTGACTGGCACACCGAGTCAAGCGGCGTTCGACGCCATCTTGCGCTCGCTTTCTGAACCCGGCTCGATTCGGCAGTTGCCACCGAGCCCGTCTCCGGAGGTTCCGGCCTATGCGATGGTCGCTCTGGCTCTCGGCGACATCGATCTCGGTGTGTGCGTCGACGACGATCCGATGCACCCGGTGGCTCTCATGCTGCGAGCCGCTACCGGCATGACGATCACGGGTCGAGACAACGCACAGTTCGTTGTATGCAGCAACGAGGCGGTGCCGGTGGGCAATCTGCTCACCGGCACGGCCCTTGCCCCCGAAGACGCTGCCCGCCTCACGATCGCAGTCGACGATCTCGACGCCGATGGCGACGGTGCGGTTGTCCTTCGTGGTCCGGGGGTACCCGGGGAGCGGCGACTCTGCGTTCGCGGCCTTGACCGGAAGACGCTGCTCAGCCTCGGCCGAACGTCCGGCACCTTTCCTGCTGGCATCGACACCTGGCTGGTCACCGCAGAAGGGCGGATCGCGGCGATTCCCCGAAGCACCACGGTCACACAAGGAGAACACTGATGGGTTACGTCGCAGCAAAGGGCGGGTTTGATGCCATCCAGGCAGCTGAGACGCTTGTCCGACGTCGTCGGATCGAGGGCCGCAGCTCCTGGCTTGAGCTCGATCAGATCGTCGATCGGCTCCGCTACTCGGTCGACCGAGTCATGGGCGAAGGTGGCCTTTGGGACGAGCAACTCTCCGCTCGGGCCTTCCGCCAGGCCGAGGGAGACGTCATTGAGGCAGCTCACCTCATCCGGGCCCACCGCTCAACACTTCCGCGCTTTGGGTACGCCCGTGTTGTGGACGCCGACGAGATCGATGTGCTCCGGCGCATCGTGCCTGCGTTCCGTGAACCTCCGGGCCCCCAACTCCTCGGTCGCACCCTTGACTACACCGGCCGACTCCTTGATCAGACGCCGGAGGACGAGGGTCGTCGCCAGGCCGCCGAAGCTGCCGCCAACCGTCGTGAGCGCGTCGTCTCGACTCAAGTGAGCGCTGATGAGCCGACGGTGGACCAGCGGGTTCCAGGCCGGCTAATCGACGTACTGCGTAACCTCGACGCGCTCGTTGACCGCCGCCGAGACGATGACCCTGAACCGGTCGACATCAGCCGTGTCGCCGCCCGTCCGGGTGCACCCCGGTCAGCTCGGCTCTCGACCATGGCGCGGGCCGAAACCGGGGCGCTCGTGCAACTCTGGTATCGAAACATTCTCGGACCGGACCGCAACCTCCACGAGGTGACCCTCGGCGAGGTTCGCCACGGTCGTCTTCCTATCGAGGTCCAAAACCCGCTCACGGGAGAAACCGTCCCCATTGGTTCGGTTCGAGTCACCGAGGTTGAGGCCATCGAGGATCTCGACGGTGTCGAGGAGGATCGCACTCGTTTCGACGTCGGCTACGGCATCTGCCTCGGCCACAACGAACGCAAGGCGATTGCCATGGCCAACCTCGATGTCGCCGTCGATAGGGCGGCGGGCGACGGTCCGCTTGAGCAGTCGGTTCTGATGACGACCGACGGGCTCGACGCCTCCGGCTTCCTTGAACACCTCAAGCTTCCGCATTACGTCACGTTCCGCTCGATGATGGAGCGCAAGACGGCGATGCGCGAGGCCGCTGGCACCAAGCGGCAGGAACGCCTCGCTCAGGGCCGTTCGGACTGCGAGGTCACCGACGTATCTGGCGACGCTGGTGCTCCTGTCGAACGAGAGGACGTGCTGCGATGACCCTTGCCGACGTTCTCGCCACGACCGGCCCGGCACCAGCGTCTGAGGTCGCCGTCGAACTGACGCCCATCCTTGACGAGTCGGCAAAGCGTGAGATTCGTCGAGCGGTACTCACCGCCATTGCTGTGCCGGGCTACCAGGTGCCGTTCGGTTCGCGAGAGATGCCGGTCGCCCGTGGATGGGGTTCCGGTGGCCTCCAAATCTCCCTTGCGGTCGTCGGGGACGACGATGTCGTAAAGGTCTATGACCAAGGTGAGGACGGTGGCGTGAACGCAGCCAACCTTCGTCGACTGATCCGTCGTTCCGAGGGCGTCAAGACCACAACCGACGCCCGTGAGGCTTCGGTGATCCAAACCCGCCACCGGGTTCCCGAGGATGAACTGATCGCGGACCAGATCCTTGTCCTTCAAGTGCCTGTGCCCGAACCCCTCCGCGGGATTGAGCGCGACATGAACGAACTGCGTCGAATGCACGCCGAGGCCGACTACGCCCGGATGTGGGTGAGTCTCTACGAAGACATCGTCCGCAATGGTGTCATCACCCGAACAACCGGCTACCCGTGCCTCGTCGACGGGCGCTACGTGATCGCAACCACCCCCATCCCGCGATGGGACGTTCCGCCGCTCCATCAAGCGAAGTTCCTCTCGCTGTTCGGCGCTGGTCGCGAAAAGCGGATCTACGCGATCCCGCCGTACACGGATGTGGAGCCACTGACCTTCGATGACGTCCCCTTCGAGGTCGAGGAGGTCAGCGAGCCGTGCCGCTGCGGCCTGATCTGTCCCGGTGACGAACAGGGGGCTTATCTGGTCGAGCTCCCGGCACAGGACGGCACCTCGCAGTGGGTGTGCAGCGACACCGACTGGTGCACCCGGCATCGCGTGGCCAACGGCGTGCTCGGCAGCGAAGCCCTCGACGACGCCGACGAACTCTGGTGAAGGGAAGGCTGTGAGCGATTGGATGCTCCGAGTCGAAGGACTCGGCAAGATTTACGGACCGGGCGGCCCGGCTGACGTTGAGGGCACCGGCCCCGAGTTCGGTCGATCGGTCAGCCCATCGACCGGCGCAGTCGTCGGCTGCTGGGACGTCGGCTTCGAGGTGGCGGCGGGCGAAGCGCTCGGCGTGATCGGTGAGTCCGGATCTGGCAAGTCGACCGTTATGCGCTGTATCGCTGGCGACCAGACCGCGACGACGGGTTCGGCTCACATCCGAACCGTCGACGGTGGTGAGGCCGACGTCATGGGGTTCGACCCGTCCCGCCGCCGATCGCTGCGGGTCGACGAGCTCGCAGTGGTCTATCAGGATCCCTCGGAGGGGCTTGATCTCCACGTGTCAGCGGGCGGCAACGTCGCCGATCGCCTCACCGCCGCTGGATGGCGCAACTTCGGCGACATCCGCCGACGGGCCGCAGAGCTTCTGGCCCGGACCGAGGTCCCACTCGATCGTATGGATGATCCTGTCTCGACCTTCTCAGGAGGTATGCGCCAGCGGGTCCAGCTCGCCAAGGCGCTCGCCAACCAGCCGTCGGTGCTTTTGCTCGACGAGCCGACTACTGGCCTCGACGCCTCGGTCGCGGCCGGAGTGCTCGACCTCATTCGCGATCTGCTCCAGGAGACTGGCGTCGCCGCGGTGGTTGTGAGCCACGACTTCGCCGTCATCGAGATGTTGACCCGCCGCTCACTCGTGATGCATCACAGCCGCGTCGTCGAGGCCGGCCTGACTGACCAGTTGCTCGAAGATCCGCAACATCCGTATAGCCAGCGCCTCGTCGGCGCTGCCCGGGGGTGACAATGCCGTTTCAGAACCTTTTGACCGTTCGAGGGCTCACGAAGTCCTTCACGCTCCACGCCGTTGACGGGCGTGTTGTCCGGGGCCTTTGCGGGGTCGACCTTGACATCGTGGAGGGCGAACACGTTGCGCTTGCCGGCCGATCTGGGGCCGGTAAGTCCAGTTTGTTGAAGTGCGTACACCGCACCTACGTCGCCGACGATGGGGTCGTCGTGTATCGCCGGGCCAACGGAGACGCCGTCGACCTGTTGTCGATGAGTGACAGCGACGTTGCTGATCTGCGCTCCCAGGAGATCGGCTATGTCTCGCAGTTTCTCCGCGCTGAACCCCGACGGGGGGTGCTCGACGTTGTCGCTGGTGCCGCTCGACGAATGGGAGTCGACGAGGGCGAGGCCCGAGACCGAGCCGCCGACGTACTCCGCCGGGTCAACATTGATGAGTCTCTCTGGTCGACGTATCCGACGTTGCTTTCCGGCGGGGAGAAACAGCGGGTCAATCTTGCGGCCGGCATCGTTGAGGCGCCGCGTCTGTTGTTGCTCGACGAGCCCGTATCTGCGCTCGACCCGGCGAACCGGGTCGCTGTGCTCGACATCCTCTCCGACCTCACGTCGCGTGGAGCCACAGTGCTCAGTGTGTTCCACGACATCGACGCCATGCGCGTCCTCGCCGACCGGGTGGTCGTGATGGAGGACGGCGTCGTCGTCGATCACGGCGAGGCCAATCAGGTCCTCGATCGCAACCTTGAGCGCGAGCTTGTCTGACCCCCCCGATCACTCCTCCCGAACGAGATCACCATGACCACTGCCATCACCGACGTTCGCGTCGTTCTACCCACTGCCATCACCGACGACGCGACGGTCATTATCGACGAAGGTCGTATCGCCCAAATCACGACCGGCAGGGCGCCCGCCGGTGCCCGCTCCGGCCACGGTGCGCTGCTGTTGCCCGGGCTCGTCGATAGCCACAGTGATGGCCTCGAGAAGGAGATTGCTCCTCGTCAGACCGTCCGCTTCCCGCTCGACTATGGCCTCCGCTCGTTTGAGGGTCGGGTCAGAGCGGCCGGTATCACCACGATCTGCCATGGCGTTGGTTATCAGGAGAAAGCCAAAGCGGGTCGCTCCGTCGAGCGTGCTCGAGAGACGGTTGCTGCGATCGCCGCCCGCAGCCGCGAGGTTGACACCGGCGTCGACCATCGCGTGCTGTACCGGTTCGAGGCTCGCGACCCCGAGGCGCTCACGCCGCTCCTGGAGGACCTCGGCTCGTCCCCCAAGAACGACGTCGCTCCGCTCTTGAGCTTCGAGGACCACACACCTGGGCAGGGTCAGTTCCGAGATATCGCCCAGTACGAAGCCGCCGTCGATCCGACCACGCTTCCTGAAGGCGAGACCGTGCAGTCCTATGTCGCCCGCCTCAAGGCTGAGGGTGATGCCATGCTCGCCAGCCGCCAAGAAAACCGGGCCCGGCTCGCGCCACTTGCCCGCCGGGGAGATCTCCGCTTGCTGGCCCATGACCTCGAGACCATCGATGACGTGGCCGAGGCAGTTGATGCCGGTGCGACGATCGCCGAATTCCCGCTTTCCATGGACGTGGCCAAGCACGCGAAAGCCGCTGGCATGACGACGGTCATGGGGGCGCCCAATGCACTTCGTGGACACTCACACTCGGGCAACACGTCGGCTCGGGACCTTGTCGTTGCCGGTCTCTGCGACGTGCTTGCGTCGGACTACATGCCGTCGGCGATGCTTGCCGCTGCGTTCGCCATGGCTGCCGCCAACGTCTGCACCTTGCCCGAAGCGGTCGCGCTGATCACCTCAGGGCCGGCGACGATGATCGGTGAGGTCGATCGCGGCCGTATTGAAGTCGGTGCGCTTGCCGATCTGATCCTGGTCGATGATTCTGGCGCATGGCCGGTCGTGCTCGATGTTCGTCGAGCGGCTGATCATCCCGTTCGCGGCGACATTGGCGCATGAACCGGCCTCATCCAGCGCTCACCGCCTCCGCTGAGGCTGCGTCGATGGCGTGGGCCGATGCCGTGGGCCGCTTCAGTCGCGACGAACTTCTCGAGTTCGTCGCAGACGGCGCTGATGGAACGCCATCGTCTCGAATCGATGTGATGGTCGAGGCTGAAATCCTTCGCGCTGTCGAGCCCTTCGGCATTGATGTTGTGAGCGAAGAGATTGGGCACGTTGACAATGGATCTAGCGTGGCCATGGTCGTGGATCCTGTTGACGGAACCGGCAATGCGACCGCAGGCATTCCAATTTCGGCCTTTACGGCGGCGATCGCTGTGGATGGCCGTTTCACCGAAGGCCTGACTCATTGGTTTGCTGATGGTCGCCGTTGGTGGGCTCACGTCGATCAGCCGATTGCGCCATCGACGTCGGGTCGCACAGAGTTAGACGGAGCGCTGCTCTCGATGATTCGACCGAAGGGCAGTGGGGACGGGTTCCTCGCAGTAGCAAGGCGGGCATCTCGCATTCGCGTGCTCGGCTCATCGTCGATCGAGGCCGCCCTTGTTGGTGACGGTGTTCTTGACGCATTTGTCGACGCTGGCAGTCGTACCCATCGTCTTGTTGATCTTGCGGCGGCGACGGTGATCGTCGAACGGGCCGGTGGCGTTGTTCTCGACGTGCATGGCGAGCCCATTGTCTTCACGACCGAGATCGACACCCGCTGGTCAGGTGTCGTGGCGGCCACCCCGGAGCTCGGTCGAGCGATCGTTGATGAGGTTCGGTCCACGCTGAAGAACGGCGGAGAACGCGTGGTCGATGAACCTCTGAGCTGAGGTCTGAGGTTTCCGGCCGAACAGGCCCTGACCCTTTCGTGGCGTGACGTTTCCGGGGTCAGTCGCGAGCGATGCCGACGAGTTGGAGGACGTACCAGAACAGCGTCATCACTGAGCTGAAGAGCGCCAGGGCGCCAGCGACGTGCGCCGCAACCGGGAACTGCCGGATGATCGTCTGGGTCTGGTAGAGGATCGCAGCGCCCGTGAGCGCAACCATGCCGACCGAGAACCACACGCCGAGGCTGAGACCGAAGACGATCGCACCGACGATCAGGGCGAGCGCTGCGACGAAGCCGTACATCACGATCGGACGAAGGAACGAGAGATCCTTGCGGGTGACGACGGCGACGATCGTGAGGCCGGCGAAGGCGACCGCCGTGATCAGCCCGGCCGCGGCGACCGAGGTGGCGCCGTCATCGGCGACCCGGAAGAAGTAGTGCAGCATCGGCGCGAAGAGGATGGCGTAGAGCCCGGCCGAGCCGAACAGGGCGGCGTACTGACGCTGCGGGTTGAGCAGGTCGGCGGCAGCATTGGTGACGATCCACTGGCCCACCATGAAGCCGCCGAGAATGAGCAGCCACGAGAAGCCGCTGCCACGCACGAAGTTGTAGATGCCTTCGGCGATCGGTGTGTTGAGCAGGACGGCTTCGATGCCGGCGAAGGCAACGATGGCACCGAGAAGGTGCTGGTAGACGCGGATGACGAAATCGCCGCGGGTGGTTTCGTCGAGCTGGATAGCCGGTCGAAGATCGACGTCGCTGTACGACATGCTGGGGGTGCTCCTTCAGGAACGGTTGGGATCGAGGTCATCCTACCGACCTCTGACCCGCTGGTTCGTTCGCAAGCGGCCGAAGCGCGAGGTGGAGGCGGCGAGTGCGCCGGATTGCGGGGCTGTCGAGGCCGCCCGTTAGCCTCGGCAGCTGATTCGTCGGAGGTTCCCCCGTGGCCAACCAGTGGTTCGAGACCGTCGCCATCGCCCAGCAACGTGCGAAGAAGCGTCTGCCCAAGTCGTCCTATGGCGCGATCGTCGCAGGGGCCGAGGCCGGCGTCACGATGCGCGACAATTTTTCCGCCTTCGATGAGCTCGGCTTCCGTCCCGTCACCGCCGGCCAGCCCGCCGAGCGGCAGATGGACACGACGATCATGGGTCAACCGTCGTCGATGCCGGTCATGATCTCGCCCACCGGCGCTCAGGCCATCCACCCCGACGGTGAGGTCGGCGTGGCCCGAGCCGCTGCCAACCGGGGCATCCCGATGGGCCTGTCGTCGTTCGCGTCGATGCCGATCGAGGACGTCATCGAGGTCAACGGCCAGACCTTCTTCCAGATCTACTGGGCCGGCGACAAGGACTCGATGGTTGCTCGCATGGAGCGGGCGAAGGCCGCCGGTGCCGTCGGCATGATCCTCACCCTCGACTGGTCTTTCAGCCACGGCCGAGACTGGGGCAGCCCCCAGATCCCGCAGTCGTTCACGATCAAGGAACTCCTTCCGCAGGTCCCGGCGGTGATCCGCAAGCCGAGGTTCATGTGGTCCTGGATCAAATCCGGGAGCATCCCGAAACTCGGTGTGCCGAACTTCGTAACCGACGGGTCGAAGCCGCCGGTTTTCTTCGAGGCCTATGGCGCCTGGATGATGACACCTCCGCCGACCTGGGAGGACGTGGCCTGGCTGCGCTCGCAGTGGGACGGCGAGTTCATGGTCAAGGGTGTCGTCCGGGCCGACGAAGCCCGGCGCGCCGTCGACGCCGGCGTTACCGCCATATCGGTTTCCAACCACGGCGGAAACAATGTCGACTCTGCGCCCGCTTCGGTCCGGGTGCTGCCCGAGATTGCCGCAGCCGTCGGCAACGACATTCAGGTCGTGATGGACGGTGGTATCCGCCGTGGTTCCGACGTCGTGAAGGCCCTGTGCCTCGGCGCCGACGCGGTCCTCATCGGTCGCGCGTACCTGTGGGGCCTTGCCGCCAACGGCACCGCCGGCGTCGAGAACGTGCTCGACGTCATCCGGGGCGGTATCGACGCCACGATGCGAGGCATCGGGGTCGGATCCATCCATGACCTCACGGCCGATCACGTCATCGTGCCCGACGGCTTTTCGCCGCCGCGGATCCGCTGACGTTCACACCGCCGCCGTCTGCGGCTTGGTATCAAGCCGGAACACATCCCGCCTACGCTCGCCCGGTGGCCCGGCTCGGCGATCTCACGAACCCCGACGTAGGGGAGGGGCGCGTTCTCGTGCTGCCGGTTGGCGCCACGGAGCAACACGGCCCGCATCTGCCGCTCGACACCGACGCTGTCATCGCCCGCACGGTTGCTGAGTTGGCGGCCGGTCGAGTCGCCGCCGCAGTCGTCGCCCCGGCGATTGCGATCGGAGCCTCGGGCGAGCACGCCGGTTTCGCAGGAACGCTCTCGATCGGCACCGAGGTGTTGGCGGCGATGATCGTGGAGATCGTCCGCACCGCCGGTCCGGAGTTCGACCGCGTCGTCATCGTCAACGCCCACGGCGGCAATCTCGACGCCGTCCGTTCCGCAGCGGCGACCTGCGAGTACGAAGGTCGACCGATCGGCGTGTGGCACGCCCGTCTCGACGACGCCGACGCCCATGCCGGTTCCATCGAGACGTCGGTCATGCTCGCCATCGATCCGCAACGGGTCCGGTTCGACCGAGCTGAGCCCGGCAACACCGCACCGCTGCGCGAGATCCTCGACGATCTCCGCACCGGCGGCGTCGCAGCTGTCTCGCCCAACGGTGTGCTCGGCGATCCGACCGACGCCACGCCGGCCCGAGGTGAGGAGATCCTCGCCGGGTGGGTTCACGAGGTCGTCGCCCTTCTGGAATCATGAAGGCATGAGTGAGCCCGTCGCGATCGTCACCGGAGCCGGACGCGGGATCGGTGCGGCCACCGTCGCCGCCCTCGTCGCCGACGGTTGGTGGGTCGCCGCCGTCGACCGGTGTTCGCCTCACCCGGCGATCGCCTACTCGATGGCCTCCTCGGACGACCTCGCCGACGTCGTGACGGCAGCCGATGGAAACGCTGCCGCCTTCGAAGCCGACGTATCGGTCGGCGCCGCAGTAGCGGAGGTTGTCACCTCGGTCACTGACGCACGTGGTCGGCTCGACGCCGTTGTTTGCGCAGCGGGGGTCGTTGCCGGTGGGTCGCCTGCCTGGGAGATCGACGACACCGAGTGGGACGCCGTCATCGGAACCGACCTGACCGGAGTGTTCGCCACCGCCCGAGCCGCCGTTCCTGCGCTCCTCGCTGCACCGCACGGACGCATCGTCACCGTTGCGTCGGCTGCCGGCTCACTGGGATTACGCCACATGAGCCACTACGCCGCTGCCAAACACGGCGTCATCGGCTTCACCCGATCGCTCGCCGCCGATCTCGCCGGCACGGGCGTCACCGCCAACGCCGTCTCGCCCGGCTCGACCATCACCGCCGGGCTCGACGAGTCGGCCCGCATCTACGGCCTCGAGTCCGTAGAGGCGTTCATCCGCCATCAAGAGCCACTCGGTCGACTGATCGCCCCGGACGAGATCGCCGCTGCGATCGCCTGGCTGTGCAGCCCGGCGTCGTCGGCAATCACTGGTGCCGTGCTTCCCGTCGATGGTGGCATGACCGCCACCCCCTGAGGCTCAGTCGGCGATCATCTCCTCGAGCAGCTCCTTGAAGCGGAACGCGTCGTCGGGATCGTCACTCCACGTTTCGGTTCCGAAGTGGACCGAGCGGTGGTGCACGCGGCTCATGATCGAGGCGTGACGAACGGCGTTGTAGACCATCTCGAAACGCAGGTCGCCGACGTCGACACCGCTGGCCTCGCCGTACTGCTCCCGCACGTCCTCGGGGCGCAGCATCGACGGCATCGTGTCAACCCCATACTTCTGCAGCACGAACTCGAAGAACGTGTGCATGAAACACATCCAGCCGACGTCGAGGCCACGCGGGGCGATGCAGGCCATCTCCCAGTCGAGCACGGCCACCGGATTCACACCGTCGGACTCGTACATCATGTTGCCGATGCGGCTGTCACCCCAGGAGATCCGCGACTCGGGCTCCAGGGCCGGCCAGTTGGCCTCCACCCACTCGAACGCTCGCTCGATCGTGGGGAAGCGCCGCCCAGCACCCTCGCAGGTCCACTCGTAGTAGGCCTTCTCGACGGCGAAATGGCGTCGCAGCGGCGTCTCGCCGAGGGCGGAGTCGTACTCCAGGAAGTCGGCCTTCCCGTCGCTGATATCGATCCCGTGGATGCCCGCTAGCGTGGCGACACTCGCCTTCTGAAGCGCCACCTGGTCGGCCGGTTCAAGATCGCGAACCCAGCCACCCATCGGGTAGGGCGGGATGTCGGGCGGCACCCGCCCGGCGACCTTGTGCATCACGAAGAACGGCTGGTCGAGGTGCGACGGATCGGTCTCCATCCAGGCGAGCGCCGGTACCGGCACGCTGCTCTGCCTGGCGACGAGATCGATCAGGTCGTACTGCTTCTGGAGGTCGTACGTCGGGAAGACCGGAACATCGCTCGCGGCGGGTGCGCCCCGAGCAACGAACGAGCCGCTGCCCTCCTTCCACGTGGCGTCGAAGAAAAGCGATTCGCTCGACATGCCATTCGACTCCGGTGACGACACCGGTCCGATCACCGCGTCGGGGTCCTCGGTCGCAGCGACCAGCCACGCCTGCAGTCGGCCGCGCAACTCAGCGGGAGTTCTCGAGGTCTTGACGACGTTCATCTCATCGCTCATGGCCGCACGGTAGCGACCGTTCTTGGTCTGCGTCGAAAGGCCGTGCCTAACGTTGTCCCATGACGCACCACACCACACCGGACGGAATCGCGTACGTCCGAACCCCGGACGAACGCTTCGTCGGCCTCGATGACTTCCCGTACGAGCCGAAATACGGGTCCGTCGACGGCCTGCGGATGGCCTACATCGACGAGGGGCCCGAGGATGCCCATCCGGTGGTGTTGCTTCACGGTGAGCCGTCCTGGAGCTATCTCTACCGTCGGATGATCCCGACCCTCCTCGACGCCGGGTACCGGGTAGTCGCCCCGGACCTGATCGGCTTCGGTCGCTCGGACAAGCCGACCGACCCGGGGTACTACACCTACGCCCAGCACGTCGCGAACATCGAGTTCTTCCTCGACGCGAACGTCCACGATCCCTGCACCCTCTTCGCCCAGGACTGGGGCGGCCTCATCGGCTTGCGACTGGTCGGGCTGCAGTCGGAGCGGTTCGCTCGGGTCGTCATCGGCAACACGGGCCTACCGGTCGGCGAATCGATCGGACCCGGCTTCGACTTCTGGCTGGCGTACAGCCAGGACTCCCAACTCGACGACATCGGTGCCCTATTTGGTCGAGCAGTCATGGGTCGTGAACTTACCGATCACGAGAAGGCCGCCTACGACGCACCGTTCCCCACCACTGATCACAAGGTCGGTGCCGTCGTCTTCCCGACCCTCGTTCCCATCACCGCCACGCACGCCGGCGTCGAGGAGAACCTTCGAGCCTGGCAGGGGCTCGAAATGTTCGACCGTCCCTTCCTCACGCTCTGGTGCCCGGAGGACCCGGTCCTCGGCCAACTGCATCACGAGTTCATCGAGCGGGTACCTGGTGCGGAAGGTCAGCCTCATCAGGAATTCATGCCCGGTGGACACTTCCTCCAGGATGACCAGGGCGAGGCGATCGCAGCCGCAATGATCAAGTGGATGGCGAGCGGAGCATAGGAGGGGCCCGTATTCGACCGCAGGGGAGAACGTTGGGTTACCAGTTTGTTTCGTCCCGAGATGAGTGTCAGGCGACCACTAGTTTCGACTTATGGAGCCGCGGGAGGGGTTCTTCGACGAAATGTACGGCCTGGCTGGCAATGTCCGGGCGCCGTACCGCGCCTACGGGAACTGGTTTGCTGACGAGCAACCGAGGCGGCTGCTGGCTAAGACCGCCGAGGCCGAACGGGTCTTTCGTCGCACGGGCATTACTTTCAACGTCTACGGCGACGACGAGGCAGAAGAACGGCTAATCCCGTTCGATATCGTCCCCCGGATACTCGGTGCTTCAGAGTGGGCCACGATCGAACGTGGCGTGCAGCAGCGGGTTCGGGCGCTCAACGCCTTCCTCCACGACGTGTACCACCGGCGCGAGATCTTCAAAGCCGGTCGGATCCCGGTGGGGCTTGTCGCCGACAACGCAGCCTTCCTGCCGGTGATGCTTGGGCAATCGCCTCCGGGCGGTGTTTACACCCACATCGTCGGAGTCGACATCATCCGATCTGACGAGGGTCGCTTCATGGTGCTTGAGGACAACTGTCGGACCCCGTCTGGCGTTTCCTACATGCTCGAGAACCGAGAAACGATGATGCAGATGTTCCCGGAGTTGTTCGCCGGGCGGCGCATCCGTCCAGTCGGGGATTATCCGCAAAACCTGCGGACGTCGCTTGAGGCGTCGGCCCCACCCGCCGCCGACGGGCCCGCTGTGCTTGCAGTCCTCACGCCCGGGATCCACAATGCGGCATATTTTGAACACGCGTTCCTGGCCGACCAGATGGGAGCCGAACTTGTCGAGGCGAGGGATCTTGAGATCGTCGATGGTCGGGTCGCCATGCGCACTACCGAGGGGCCGCTGCGTATCGACGTGTTGTACCGACGGGTCGACGACGACTACCTCGATCCGCTGGTGTTCCGCCCCGACTCGGTACTCGGAGTACCTGGGATCATGGACGTTTATCGGGTCGGCGGAATCACGATCGCCAACGCCCCCGGCGGGGGAATCGCAGACGACAAGGCTATCTACAGCTATGTCCCTGAAATCATCGAGTTCTACACCGGCGAAAAACCGATCCTTGACAACGTCCCAACCTGGCGTTGCTCAGAGCCAGAGTCGTTGGGATACGTACTCGAACACCTAAGCGAGCTTGTGGTGAAGGAGGTTCATGGCTCGGGTGGGTACGGGATGCTCGTCGGCCCGGCTGCTTCGAAACGCGAACTACGGGAGTTTAGAAAGAAGCTCCAGACTCGACCGGCCAACTACATCGCGCAGCCCACCGTCGCCTTGTCGACGGTACCCGTGCTGACCAGGGCTGGGCTGGCGCCGCGCCATGTCGACCTCCGCCCGTTCGCCCTCGTTGCGCCCGGCCGAGTTCAGGTTAGTCCTGGTGGACTAACCCGAGTCGCCATGAAGAAAAACTCCCTCGTGGTGAATTCGAGCCAGGGCGGCGGCACGAAAGACACCTGGGTGGTAGACGACTGATGCTGGGTCGCACGGCCGGGGGGCTCTACTGGATGTTTCGGTATCTCGAACGCAGCGAGAATATTGCCTGGCTGCTCGAAGCCGGGATGCGCATTGCATTGACGAACTCGTTGGAACTCGACGACGAGTGGGATTCAGTTCTTTTGACTGCTGGGCAACGGATGGCCTACGTCGAGAGACACGACGAGGTCGAACCGGCCGCAGTTATCGACTTCTTGTTGCGTGACCAACACAATCCGTCGAGCGTCCGCTCAGTAGTCGAGCTAGCCCGCAACAACGCCCGTGAGGTCCGCACTGCGTTGACCCGCGAGGTGTGGGAGGCCACCAACGCCACCTGGCTCGCCGTCGCCGATGCTCTTCGAAGGCCGGTTCCCACCCGCGATCTACCGCGAGTGCTGAGCTTGATTCGCCAGGAAAGTGCGTACGTCCGCGGCGCGCTGCACGGCACGATGCTGCGAAATGACATTTACAACTTCTCTCGGCTTGGGACCTTTCTTGAACGTGCGGACAACACCGCACGCATTCTTGACGTGAAGTACTACGTCCTGCTGCCGTCGCCGCTCGACGTAGGCGGTCAGCTCGACAACGCTCAGTGGGAAACAATTCTGCGCAGCGTCTCCGCTCAGCGGGCGTTTCGGTGGCGTAACGGCGGCAATGTGACCGCGTGGGGCATCGCTGACTTCTTGATCCTTGATCGTCAGATGCCAAGGTCGTTGTTGTTCTGCTACGAGCGTATTGACCGCAATCTTGCGCATCTGGCGACCGACTACGCCCAACAGCACAAAAGCCACGAGTTGTCCCACAACCTGCGGCTGCGGCTTGCCGATCGATCGATCGATGAGATCATCGAATACGGCCTCCACGAATTCTTGTCCGAGTGCATCCGAGCAGGCAACGAACTCGGCATATCCATTGAGCACGACTATCGGTTCGATTGCTGATGCGGCTGTCAATTACTCATACGACGAAGTACCGGTTTGACGAGCCGGTGCCCTACGGGTTGCTCGAGCTTCGGCTCTGCCCCCGATCCGGCCCCACGCAGGATGTCGAGTGGTGGGACACGCAGATCTTGGCGGGGCAGCGCCAGGTTCGGTTCACTGACCACCACCGCAACGTTGTTGAGTTGGTCCGGGTCGAGCCCGGCGCAACTGAAACGATTGTGATTGCAACCGGCGATGTTGTTACCACCGACACCGCCGGTGTGATCGGCCCCGATCAGGGCGCTAACCCCCCATGGTTGTACGAACGCAGCACGAAGCTCACTGCTCCTGGCCCGAACGTCCGTCGGCTTGCACGGTCGGCCGATCGCGATGTTGCCGATCTTGATGTGCTCCACGGCTTGTCAGCCGCAGTTCGCGATGCGATCGACTACGTGCCGGGCATCACCGAGGTCGACACGCCGGCCGACGCCGTTCTCGAGGCCGCCAGCGGTGTCTGCCAGGACCATGCTCACGTCTTCGTCGCTGCGGCCCGAGTGCTTGGGTTCCCGGCGCGTTACGTGTCTGGCTACCTATTTGTCGAGGGAGGTCAGGAGGAAGCGAGCCATGCGTGGGCCGAGGTGTCGGTCGAGGGTCTTGGCTGGGTCGGGTTCGACATTGCTAACCAGATCTCTCCGGATAGGCGATACGTTTGCCTCGCTGTCGGGCTCGATTATCGCGAAGCGGCTCCGATATCCGGCGTGCGGCGAGGGGCTGGCGGTGAGACACTCGAGGTCGACGTTTCGGTAACCGAACAAGGGAGCGCCCAGCAATGACTTACTGCGTTGGGATGAAACTCACTCGCGGTCTTATCTTCATGTCAGACACTCGCACCAACGCCGGCGTGGACAACATTTCGACGTTTACGAAGATGCATCAATGGACTGTGCCGGGGGAGCGGGTGATCACCGTTCTTTCCTCTGGCAACTTAGCAACCACCCAGGCGGTCATGTCAGTGCTCGACGAGCGAGCCAGTGCACCATTCGATTGCGGAACATCGGTCCTCGAGACGTCAACGATGTTCCGGACGGCGGAGCTCATTGGTGAACGGCTTGCGGCGACGATCGCTCGCCATAAGGGCGAGGGCCAAACCGCAGAAAGCACGTTCGATGCGAAGCTGATCGTCGGTGGCCAGATCGCCGGAATGCCACCTCGTCTATTCCTCGTGTATCCCGAGGGAAACTTTATTGAGGCGAGCGAAGACACGCCCTTTCTCCAGATTGGTGAGAATAAGTACGGCAAGCCGATCCTGGTGCGTGCCTTTGACCCCGAGATGACGTTCGCTGAGGCCGTGAAACTATTGCTTGTCTCGTTCGACTCCACGATCAAGGCGAACCTGTCGGTTGGTGCTCCCCTCGATGTTGTGTGGTTCGACAACGATGTCCTTGATGCGATCGAACCCCGGAGGATCGAGGCCGACAACCCTGACTGGCTCGCCGTCTCTGACGGCTGGGGCGACGCATTGAAGTCGGCATTTGGCTCGCTGCCCGACCCGAATCTTGACGGCCTCTCCGGGCGCTGACCGTCGTTTCCAACCATGAGTCGCTTCAGTTGTTTCATCCAAGAAGGCAGCACTGCCGCTGCGTCGACCGACGCACTCGAGCAGCGGTTGCAGGCCCACCACGCTGACCACTTCGACGGTGAGTCATCGACGGTAGCGTTCGTGGTCGCGCCCACCGGCTACATGTTCACCGAGGGCAAGCAGAGCAGCTCGTCGGTGATCGCATGTGCAACCGCTCACACCACCACCCGACCTGAGCGGGAGACCTACATGCGCGGCATCTGCGACCTCTGGTCAGAGGTGACCGGATGCACCGGCCACGAGATCGTCGTCTCGGTCCCCGAGGCTGTCTAGGAACCAGGAATGCCCCTCTATCAAGCCAATATTCGTCCTGGCCTTCTCGATTTTGCCGGACGATCAGCCTTCTCGATCGACGTCGTCGAGGTGACTGTGGTGTCACAGGCGCCCCACCATCGTTCGTGCACGTGATGATCACCGAGGATTCCGGATTGCTACCCGAAGGCCAGAACGGTCGGATCTCGATCACGATCCGAGCCGGCCGAACTGACGAACAGAAGTCCGAAATGCGGGAACGGCTCTCGGCGCTTCTGGCCCAGCGGGCCGGTGTCGATGCCACGACGATCTCAGCTACCTCGCGCGACATCGATGCGTCGTTCACGATGGAGGGCGGCGCGCTGCTGCCCGAGCCGGGTGCGGCCGAGGAAGCGGCCTGGAAGGCAGCGGGCTGACCCACGCCCGAGAACCGATCTCAACGTGACCACGAGTGGGGCCGCTGGTACCTTTTCGACGTTCACCCGTGCCTTGAGGAGATCTGATGAAGACCCGTGCTGCCGTTCTGCGAGAAACCGGCGCCGACTGGAGCGTCGAGGAGATCGAACTCGATGAACCTAAGGCTGGCGAGATCTTGGTCAGGACCACCGCTGCGGGTATGTGCCACTCCGACGAGCACGCTCACGACGGCACGATGCCGGTGCCGCTGCCGATTGTCGGCGGGCATGAGGGGGCCGGTGTGGTCATTGGTCTCGGTCCGGGCGTCACCGAGTTCGAGGTCGGCGACCACATCTCGTGCTCGTTTATCCCGTCGTGTGGCAAGTGCACTTGGTGCGCTCGCGGCCAGCAGAACCTGTGTGACCTTGGCGCCCATCTGATGGAGCCCGGTATGATCGATGGCACGTTCCGTCATCACACGTCCGACGGCACCACGCTCACTCCGTTGCTGAAGCTCGGCACCTTCGCCGAGCACATGGTTCTGAGCGTTGACTCGGCCATCAAAGTCCAAAAAGACGTTCCCGCCGGTCCTGCTGCGCTCGTCAGCTGCGGCGTCACCACCGGCTACGGCTCGGCCGTGAACCGCGCCGAGGTCACCGCCGGCGATACCGTCGTGGTGGTCGGGTGTGGTGGTCTGGGTACCGCAGCGATTCAGGGCGCCAAGGTCGCGGGCGCAAAGAATATCGTCGCCATCGACCCGAGCGAGTTCAAGCGTGAGAGCGCTATGGAGTTCGGCGCCACTCACACTGCCCCGTCGATGGAGGAGGCTATGGAGCTGGTCGGTGGCCTCACCGAGGGCGTGCAGGCCGATTCGGTCATCCTTACGCCGTCAGTGCTCACCGGTGATCTCATTGCCCCGGCTCAGTTCCTGACCCGCAAGGGCGGCACGGTGGTCGCCACGGCGGTTGCTCCAGCTGCGCAGATGGATGTGCAGCTCAACCTCTTCATGTTCTCGATGATGAATCAGGAGCTGAAGGGATGCCTGTTCGGCTCCACCGCCCCGCGCAAGGAGATCCCACACCTGTTGTCGATGTACCAGGCCGGTCAGCTCAAGCTCGATGAAATGATCACCAACACTTACACCCTCGACCAGGTCAACGAGGGCTACGCCGACATGATGGCGAACAAGAACATCCGCGGCGTCATCACCTTCGACTGACCCGCGGCGGCCGATCAGCGCCAGACTGCTTCCATGACGAGCCTCACCGCACCGGACATTGTCGACGCCCTCAGTGGGCGTGTCGTCGGTCGACGACGCGAACTTGAGGTGCTCGTCGCCGCGCTCGCCGCGGACCGCCACGTGCTGCTCGAGGGCCCGCCCGGCACCGGCAAGTCGACAATCCTGCGCGAGGTCGCCGCAGCGGCCGGCACCGGGTTCGTGTTCGTCGAAGGCAACGCCGAGCTCACCCCGGCGCGCCTCGCCGGCCAGTTCGACCCGTCTCGTGTGCTCGAGGACGGCTACACCCCCGATGTTTTCGTCGACGGTCCCCTGGTCGAGGCGCTGCGCCATGGGTCGCTCCTTTACGTCGAGGAGCTCAACCGGGTGCCGGAGGAAACGGTCAACCTTCTCATCACCGTGATGTCGGAGGGCGAGCTCACGCTGCCCCGCCTCGGCACAATCCCGGCGGCCGATGGCTTCCGGCTGGTCGCAGCGATGAATCCCTTCGACAACATCGGCACCGCTCGGGTGTCCGGTGCGGTCTACGACCGCATGTGCCGCATCGCGATGGGGTACCAATCCCTCGACGACGAGTCCGACATCATCGTGCGCAACACCTCCGAGGACGATCGAGTCCTTCGGCGCCGGGCCGTCACCGTCACGCGTGGTACTCGCAACCACCCCGATGTGCGCGTTGGTTCATCCGTGCGCGGGGCGATCGATCTGGTCGAAGTGGGCCACGTGCTCGCCTCGATGCGCAGGGCCCAGGTGACCGACCCCAGCGTCGGCCTCGACGCAGCACTCACCGCACTCTCGGGGCGCATCCGTCTGCACGAGGGTGGAAGTTCCACGCCCGAGTCGGTCATCACCGACCTGTGGGAAGCGGTTCTTGCGCAGGAGCACCCCCGTGACGACGACTCGTCGTCGGGAAAAGCGACCGCCCCGGACGGGGCGACTCCGGCGTCCCCCTGACCCTGGAGGGCGATGATGCCCGCCAGGCCATCCAGGACGACAACCGCCGCACCACCCCACGACCCCAACTCGCCCGCGATCCGAAGTTCGAAGAGATCAGCCCCGAGGTGGGGGAGATCGACGACGACGCCCTCGCCGATCTCGTCGACGAAGATCCCGACCACGCGATGTCGTTGCTCGCCCAGATGCGAGGCGCCACCGATCAGAAGCTGGCCGCCCTCGCTGCCCGCCTCGCCGGTCGGCTCGTGCTCGACGTGGCCAAGGCAGGCCCGGTTCAGTCCCGCGGGGTGGGCACGATGGCATCGTCCCCAGCCGACCGAGTCGCCGGCGACCTCGACCTCGACGCAAGCCTCGACGGCCTCGTCCACGCACGGGCCACCGGTGAGCTCATCGATGCTGGCGATCTCCGGGTTCGGCACTGGACCCAGCCGGCGACCGCGCTAGCGCTAGTCATCGATCGCAGCGGCTCGATGAGCGGTAAGCGGCTCGCCACGGCCGCGGTCGCCGCTGCGGCGTGTGCCCACCGGGCCCCGGTCGACTGGTCGGTGCTGGCGTTTGCCGACCGGGTCATCGCCGTGAAGAGTCAAGACGACTCGCGGTCATCGCTGGCAGTCGTCGACGACCTGCTGCGGCTTCGAGGCCAGGGCACCACCGATCTGGCCGGAGCGCTCACGGCGGCCGCTCGCCAACTCAATCGGTCGCGTGCCAAACGGCGGGTCATCGTCTTGATGTCCGATTGCCGCGCCACGACCGGCGCCGACGCCATCCCCGTCGCCCGTGGGCTAGACGAGCTGTGCGTGATCGCTCCGACCGACGACGCAGACGACGCCGCCGAGTTTGCCAAGGCGGTCGGTGCGCAGTTGGCGACGGTCGACGAGCCGACCGACATCCCTGCAGCCTTCCTCAAGGTCCTCGAGCGGTGAGACATCTCGGTCTTGTCGGGGTGCTTGCAATCGCGATTTCGGCATGCGCCGACGCCACCGACGAGACGCAACGTGTTGTGGTCGTGCGCCCGCCAGACGCCCCCCAGGCGTGGGTTGCGGTCGAGGCGACACAGACCGAGTGCTGCTACGACGAAGGCTCGACTGCCTTGCTCGAGATCACGAACCGCGACGGGTTCCGGATGGTGGAGCTGTCGTTTGCGAACCCCGTGCGGCTGCCCAACGAGCAGTTTGTCAGTCGGTTCGATCGACTTCCGGTCGGGCTGGGGCCACATACGGTGATGCTCTGGCAGGAGGACTGCGGTGATGGCTGCCCGTGGGACGAAGGAGGCGACAACACGCGCCAGGTCGCCCCCGCCGAGGGCGCTCACCGGCTCGATCTCTGCGCCATCACGATCGACATTGCGCCCGGAGAGACCGCGGTGGAGGCCCGCGGGTCGCCGTTCGTCGGGTGTCAGTCGATCCAGGTCCGCTCGGCCCTCTGATCGACGGCACGACTCGTACGTCTCGGGCGCTGCCCGGCCGAACTACGCTCGCCGTCATGAGCAAGCCCGTCGGTCCGTACGCGCCCATCGTCCGTGGAGGTGACCTCCTCTTCACCGCTGGCCAGGTCGGCATCGCCGATGGCGCGATCGTCGAGGGCGGTCTTGCGGCCGAGCTCCGGCAGGTCTTCGTCAACCTCCGTTCGGTGCTGTCGAGCGCCGATGCCTCGCTGACCGACGTGGTGAAGACCACAGTGTTCCTCACCGATATGGGTGACTACGCCGCCATGAACGAGATCTACATGGAGGAGTTCGGGGACCACCGTCCTGCCCGTTCTGCCGTCGCCGTGAAGGAACTGCCGCTCGGCGCCAAGATCGAGATCGAGGCCATCGCCGCCGTCTGAGCGGCGAACTAATGATCCGAGCTGCGGATCTGAAAGACTGAGCCGCATGGACGTCGGAACGATCATCTTCATCGTCGTGCTCGTCATCGTGATGCCGGTGGGCATCTTGATGAGCATGGCCGGGCTTGCGGGAGTGATCGGCAGCCTCATCGGACGCAACAGCGACCTTGACAACGTCACCGAAGATGGCGACCCCAACGAGTACCTGCAGCTGTCGGACGCCAATCCCTACGACGGCGCTGAGTCCGACTGACCGACCTTGCTGCGGCGCCCACGCCGCCGGTCAAGCAGTTCGGACTTAGATCAGCGACGAGGCACGACGACCTGGCAATGCCCAGGTGTGAGCGCGAGCGTTCCTCGATCGCCGACAGTGGGCGCATCAAGGTGCCCAACCGTGAAGTACACGTCGACACCGTCGTGAACGCTTGCGTGTAAGTGCCAGCCGCTGCCGTGGTAGGCCGCGCCGACAATTTCGGCCTCACCATTCGCCGAGGCGGTGAACACGATGTCGTCGGGCCGCACCATAGCGACCACATCGGCTGGTTCGGCACCACCGAGGTCGATTGGACCCAGCACGGTCGTGGCGTCGTCTGCGATGGGGAGGAAGCTCGCCGTGCCCATGAACGCCGCCACGAAGTCATCGACCGGCTGGTGGTACACCTCGGCCGGCGTGCCCAGTTGTCGGATTCGCCCGTTCCGCATCACGGCGATGCGATCGCCGATCGCCAACGCCTCCTGCTGGTCGTGAGTGACGAACACGGCTGGCGTTCCGGTCGCCTTCAACGCTGCGGCCACATCGTGCCGAAGCTTGATGCGCAGATTCTGATCGAGGCTGGCAAAGGGTTCGTCGAACAGCATGAGCGCCGGCGATGGCGCAAGCGCGCGGGCGAGTGCCACTCGTTGGCGTTCGCCGCCGGAGAGCTCGTGCGGGAAGCGATCACCGAAGCCGGCGAGATCGACGAGCTCGAGGAGCTCATCGATGCGGGTCTGACGCTCGTTGGCGCGGAACTCGCGCAGCCCGAAGCCGATGTTGTCGGCGACCGTGAGGTGCGGGAAGAGAGCGTGTTCTTGGAACACCAGCCCAGCGGGCCGGCGTTCCGGCGGCAGATGGTCACGGCCATCGTCGACGAGTGCGCCGGCGAGTCGGATCGTGCCGGTGTCGATCGCCACCAACCCGGCGACCGAACGCAGCAAGGTTGATTTGCCGCAGCCGCTCGGACCGACCAAGGCGAGAATTTCGCCGGGTGCGAGTTCGAGATCAACACCGCCGACAGCGAGGACGTCTTCGTAGGTCTTGACGACGGCGTCGAGTCGAAGCGGCGTGATGGTCATACGCGTTCGGCCCCTCGGGACAACTGACGCGACAGCAGGGCGACCGGGATCATCGCCACGACGATAATGGCGAGTGCAGGCAGCGCGGCTTGTTCGAAGCGCGACTCGGTCGCCAGGTTGAAGGTCCAGATCGGCAAAGTGTTGAAGCCGATCGGCCGAAGGAGCAGCGCGATCGGCAGCTCCTTCAGCGCATCGACGGCCACGAGAACGGCGCCGGTGGCGACGCTCGTGCGGGCGAGGGGGGTGTGGATCCGACGCACGATCGTGGCCGGGCGAACGCCGAGGCTTCGAGCCGAGGCGGTGACCTCCTCGGGCACCTGGGCCATGCCGGCCTCGATGGCGTTGAGCCCTGGCGCCAGGAACCGGATGCTGTACGCGTAGACGAGACCGACGAGGGAGCCGGTGGCGACCGTGCCGGGGAGACCCAGGCCGATGCCCTCGAGTACGTCGTCGAGCGCAACCAGGCTGAGCACAACGCCCATCGCCACGACCGGCCCCGGGACGGCATAGCCAACAGCGGTGAGCCGCGCAGCGAGGCCAGTCGTTCGACCGGAGACGAATCGTGACCCGTTGGCGATGAAGATCGAGGCGAGCACGCACACGACGGCGGTGAGGAATGCGAGTTGCAGGGAGTTGCCGAGGAACTCGAGGAAGCGTTCGGTGTTCGGGGTGCCCCTCGGCCCAGTGATCTCTTGGAATGCCCACGACACGAGCTGAAGGGTCGGGGCCAAGAACGCAAGGAGCAGCACGATGCCGCAGACGGCGATGGCGGCCCACGCTCGCACGCCCTCGAGGCGACGAGGCCCGAGCCCGGCCGCAGCGCCGGCGGCCTCACCGAAGCGGGCCCGGCCGCGCATGATGCGCTCGAGCCCGATGATCATCAGCGCAACCACCAACACGAGGGTCGCGAACTCCGATGCGGCATCACGATCGAAGGTGCCGCGCCAGATCCGGAAGACTCCGACCGTCACCGTGTCAACGCCGAAATATTGGACGGTTGCGAAGTCGGTGATCGTCTCCATCATCACGACAGCCACACCGGCGGCGAGTGCCGGTCGAAGCATCGGGATCACGACACGACGCGCTGCCTCGAGCGGTCCGGCTCCGAGGCTCCTTGCGACGTTGTAGGCCGACCCGGCCTGGTCGGCGAGTGCAGCGCGAGCCAACAAGAAGACGTAGGGGTAGAGCACGAGCGTGAAGACCACGATCGCGCCACCCATCGACTCGACCTCGGGGAACCATGCGTCGCGACCAAACCAGTCGCGCCACTGGTTCTGCACCGGACCGGTGAAACCGAAGACTGACATGGTCACGAACCCGAGAACGTACGACGGCATCGCAAGGGGAGCGACAAGCAACCAACCAAAGGCTTTCGATCCAGGGAAACGGTAGGCGCTAACGAGCCAGGCGAGGCTGCTGCCGAGAAAAAGGGCGCCGAAGCTCACCCCGACCAGGAGCACTGCGGTGTCGACAAGCTGGCCGGGCAGGCGCGTGTCCCACTGCTGACGCCAGACCTCGGTCTCGGGATCCAGGATGCTGATGGCGAGGAAGCCGATCGGGACGACGACCAGTGCAGCGAGCACGAACGCGCCTGCGGGCCAGCCTCGGCGGCTCGCTCGGTCGGCGGCATTCGTCTCGACCCGGTCGCCGCCCGTCTCTGCGACGGGCGCTGGAGCGGTCATTTCACTCGTAGCCCGCCTCGTCGAGCAGACGGACCGCGTCGGCGTTGAGCAGACCCCATTCGGATGCGTTGGTGCTGTCGCGCACGAACGTCTCGCCGAACTCGTTAGCGATTAAGGCCTCTGGCGTGACGGCGGGGTTTACGGGGTATTCGTTGTTTCCGTCGACGAAGGAGTTCTGCCCATCAGTGGCGAGCCATTCCAGCAGCTGCTGGGCGAGTTCGGGGTCGTCGGCGTTGGCCAATACGCCTGCGCCGGAGATGTTGACGTGCACGCCGCGGCCGTCCTGGTTGGCCCAGACGAGGCCGACCGGATAACTGGGGTCCTCGGCGAGTTCGCGGGCCAGGTAGTAGTGGTTTGAGATGCCGGCGTCGCAGCGGCCGTCGCGGATTGAGTTCAACAAGATGACATCGTTGGACATGATGTGGGAGTTGTCAGCCCATCCGGTGACCAACTCGAGCGCGGAGTCGTAGCCGAGGTTGCCGATCATGCTGGCGACAAGGGACTGGGTGTAGGCGTTCGACGAATTGCGCATGCAGACCCGGTCCTCCCATTGAGGCTCGGCGAGCTCCTCGTAGGTGGTGGGGATCTCGTCGGCGCTGAGCCGCTCGGTCGAGTAGACGATCGTTCGCGCCCGGGCGCTGAGGGCGTACCAGAAGCCATCGGGATCGCGAAGCTCCGACGGGACCGCCGCATCGAGCACCGGCGAGTCGAGCGAGGCGAACAGCCCCTGCTCGGCCGCGATCGCCAGGTTGCCGGCGTCGACGGTCATGAAAATGTCGGCTGAGGTGTCGTCGCCCTCGGCCTGGATGCGTTCACGGAGGTCGGCGTCGCGGCCCGAGAGAAACTCGATGCTTATGTCGAACTCCTCAGCGAAGGTCTCAAACGCAACTTCAAGGTCGTAGTGGCGACCGGTGTAGATCTGAATCGTGTCCTCGGAGTCACTGCCGCAGGCGGACAAGGTCAAGGCTCCGGCCGAGGCAGACAATCCAAACAGGAGCACCCGAAGTTTTGTGGTGTGCATAGGACGACACGTTATCGACGTCTCAGGGTAAATGAACCAGCAGAATCAAGTCTGCCTAACATCAGCTTGTGGTCCGCTCAGACCCAGCGGCTGGTCCCGAAGCTGTACCCCACCGAGCGCACGGTCTGGATCAGGTTGGCGTGCTCCTCGCCGAGCTTGGAGCGCAGGCGTCGCACGTGAACGTCGACTGTTCGGGCACCGCCGTAGTAGTCGTAACCCCAGACCCGGCTCAGCAGAGTCTCCCGGGTGAACACCTTGCCAGGGTGCGAGGCGAGAAACTTCAGCAACTCGTACTCCATATAGGTGAGGTCGAGCGGCTTGCCGTCGATGGCGGCCTGGTACGTCTCGAGGTTCATTCCGAGCGGGCCGTACTCGATGACCTCGGCACGGGCGACCTGGCCGCTGCGACGGAAGAGGTGCTTGAGGCGAGCCTCGAGTTCGACTGGTTGGAAGGGGTTGAGGCAGAAGTCGTCGAAGAGGTCCTCGCGGAAGTCGAGCGAGGCGAGATGGCCGCCGCCGATCAGTAACAGCACCGAACCAACGTGGATGTCACCGCTTCGGATCGACCGGCACAGGCGAAAGGCTTCGTCGGGTTCGTCGCCGGCCACGACGACTGCGCCGACCCAGCCGTCGGCGGGCTGCGCGCTGCGCGCCGTGTCGAGATCGGCCGCGGCCTTCCAAGCCCAGCCACCCAGGTCGAGAGCCTGGGCGAGCTCGGGTGGGGCGGGGGAGGGGAAGACGAGAAGCGGATCCATCGAGTTCACCAGTTGCCGAGGTAGCGCTCGAGTTCGAACGGTGTGACCCTCGACTGGAATTCGGACCACTCGGCCCGCTTGTTTCGGAGGAACCACTCGAAGACGTGTTCACCGAGCGTGTCGCGGGCGAGCTTGGACTCTTCCATCACGTCGAGCGCCTCGTTGAGCGAACGGGGGAGTGGCTCGACCCCGAGGGTCTGACGCTCGCTTTCGGAGAGTTCGAAGAGGTTGGCGTCGGTCTCTGGAGGAAGCTCGTAGCTCTCTTCGATGCCGCGGAGGCCAGCGGCGAGGATCAGCGAGAAGGCGAGGTATGGGTTGGCGGCACCGTCGAGCGCCCGATACTCGATGCGGGCCGACTCGGGCTTGCCCTTCTTGCGGACCGGCACCCGGATCATGGCTGAGCGGTTGTTGCGGGCCCAGGCAACATACGGCGGTGCCTCGGAGGTCTCGGCCAGGCGCTTGTAGCTGTTGACCAGTTGGTTGGTGACGGCGGTGATCTCCCGAGCGTGTTTGAGCACACCGGCGGTGAACTGCTTGCCGACGACGGAGAGGCCCCCCTCATCGTCGGCGTCGTGGAAAGCGTTGGTCTCCCCCTCGAAGAGCGAAAGGTGTGTGTGCATGCCGGAGCCCTGCACGCCGTTGAGCGGCTTTGGCATGAATGTGGCGTACACCCCACGATCCATGGCGATCTTCTTCACGACAAGCCGAAGCGTAATGATGTTGTCCGCCATGCTGAGTGCCTCGGTGTAGCGGAGGTCGATCTCGTGCTGGCTCGGCGAGTCCTCGTGGAACGAGTACTCCACCGGGATGCCCATCGCCTCGAGCATGTGAATCGTGGTCTTGCGCAGATCGCTCGACACGTCGGCGGTCGTGAGATCGAAGTACGAGGCGTGGTCGATCGGCTTGGGAGCACCACCCTCGGTCTCCCCCGACTCGAAGTAGAAGAACTCAGCCTCGGGAGCAGCGAAGAAGGTATACCCCTTGTTGCGGGCGGCGGCGAGGTTGCGCTGAAGGATCTGTCGGGGATCCCCCTCGAACGGGGTGTCATCGAGGCTCTCGATGTTGCAGAACATCCGGCCCGACGGCTCGTCGGCTTTGGCCCACGGCAACAGTTCGAAGGTGGTGGCGTCGGGGCGGGCGAGGACGTCGGCCTCGTGAACTCGGCTGAAGCCGTCAATGGCGGTGCCGTCGAACTGCACGCCCTCGTTGAACACCTGCTCAAGTTCGGCTGGAGAGATCGCCACTGATTTGAGCTGACCGAGCACGTCGGTGAACCACAGACGGATGAGGCGGACTCCGCGTTCTTCGACGGTGCGAAGGACGTACTCCTGCTCTCGGCTCATGACGGCTCCTCGTTGACAAATCCGACACCTCTATGGTGCCCGATTTTCGGTGCAACGCCGATGCGGCGACTGCGTGGGTTTCCTCAGGGTGCCGGGTTCCTGACAGCACCGCCAGCGCGAAAAGTGCTCGTTCACACTCCGTTCACAATTGGGCAACAGGTCGGAAATTGGCGGGTGGGACGCTCTGCCTTCGGCAACGCTTGCGCCGCCCGCCTCGCCGGTCGTGCCAGGCAGCCGAAGCTTGAGTGCATCGATATCGTCAACGCAGACGTGCGGTTCGATCGCTCCCAACCGACACCATCCCTACCTAAAACACAAGGAAATCTCACATGGCCTACCGGGCTGAATACCTGTGGATCGACGGCTCCGAGCCGACCCGTGAGATCCGCTCCAAGACCAAGATCCTCGCTGATGGCGACGAGCCCGGGATCTGGGGCTATGACGGCTCCAGCACCAATCAGGCCACCGGCGATAATTCCGACGTCGTCCTGAAGCCCGCCTTCCAGTGCCCGGATCCGATCCGCGGCGGTGACAATATTCTCGTGCTGTGCGAGACATTGCTCACCAGCGACATGTCGCCGCACCCCACCAACACCCGTGCCGGCGCCGTCGAGGCAATGGATAAGTACGGCGACCAGGAGCCCTGGTTCGGCCTCGAGCAGGAATACACCCTCCTCGACCCGATCACCGGTTGGCCGGCCGGCTTCCCTGCTGGCGGTTTCCCCGCTCCGCAGGGCCCGTACTACTGCGGCGTCGGTGCTGTGAAGATCCATGGCCGTGACCTCGTCGAAGAGCACACCACGGCGTGCATTGAGGCCGGCCTCGCCATCTCCGGCACCAACGCCGAGGTCATGCCCGGCCAGTGGGAGTTCCAGATCGGTCCGGCTGACACCGTCTCCGTCGGTGACCACCTGTGGATCGCCCGCTACCTCCTCTACCGTCTGGCTGAAGATCACGGCGTCGAGGTCTCGATCGAGGCCAAACCGATGAAGGGCGACTGGAACGGCGCTGGTATGCACACCAACTTCTCGACCAAGGCCATGCGTGAGGGCTACGACCCGATCATCGCCGCCTGCGAGGCGATGGGTGCCGAGGGTGTCCCCGAGAAGCACCTTGAGGGTTACGGCGTGGGCATCGAGGACCGTCTCACCGGTGCGCACGAGACCCAGCGTTTCGACCAGTTCAGCTACGGCGTCTCCGACCGCGGTGCTTCGATCCGCATCCCGTGGCAGGTTGCGCAGGATCAGAAGGGCTACATCGAGGATCGTCGCCCCAACGCCAACGCCGACCCGTACGTGGTAGCGACCCTGCTGACCAACACGATCGGTGCCGCCCTAGCGTAAGTTCACCAAGGGCAGGACGTTTGCCTGCCGGGCAGCAAATCCTTAACGGAGCCGCGCCCTCGGGTGCGGCTCCGTCGCGTCTGCGGGCGTGGGCGAGCGCGCGTACTAAAACATCGACAAAACTGTCCTCGGCGTCGGTGTCGATGATCTGGACGGTATCGACACCACCTGATGGGAGAACACCGATGAACCGAATCACACGACTGCTCGTCTCGATCACCGCCCTTGCCCTCCTGGCGTCGGCGTGTGGAGGCGCTGACGACGAGGTCGCCGAAGCTGCGCCGACGACGGAGGTGCCGGCGACCATTGACGCCGAAGGCGATGCCGAGTCGACCGAGACCAGCGCTGCCCCAACGACCACGGAGGCGCCCGCCACGACTACCACGGAGGCGCCCGCCACGACGACCACCGAACCGCCGCCGCCCACCAATGGCGTTTTGGTTGCTTCTGAGGGAGTGCTTGGTTGGGTCATCGATGGCGTGCTCTTCGCGAACAACAACGGCGTTGCTCCGGCTGCTGCGGGCGATGAGTACCGCCTTCTTCGACCCGAAGGTGTCACCGGCACGGCCGTCGGCCCGGCTCCAGAGCTCGGTTGTATCGGTCTTGATACGCCCTTTGTCGATCTCGGCTTCTCCGCTGATTCGTGGCCCTACGACTTCCCGATCGGTGTCTCCGGTACCTGGGACCTGTTCCCACAGGCTGTCGAGGTCATGGCGACCGAGAACCAGATCTACAAGGACATCACCCGCGATCTTGTTGCCCAGTTCGGGGTTGACGATCCGGATCCGCAACTCCTGCAGGTGCTGCGCGTCGATCTCGAGGGTGATGGCGTCGACGAGGTCCTTGTCGTTGCCGAACGGCTCCAAGGCGGCGGACTGGCCGGCGCACAAGCCGGCGATTACAGCGTGGTCTATCTCCGAAAGGTGATCGGGGATGAGGTGCAGCAGCTGGTGCTTCGCCAATCCGCTCTCCAGAACCTGGCGCCGGATGAGTTTGGCTATCTCGAGGTGTTCCGGGTGCCGGCGGTGGCCGACCTCGACGGCGACGGTCAGATGGAGATCGCCACGCAGGGCTTCTATTACGAGGGCTCGTGGACCGAGATGTGGGAGTACGTGAACAACGACGAAGGCGAAACGGTGGCCGTGCTTTCCGTAGGCTGCGGTGCCTAGCCGCGCGCGAGACGGATCGACACGGCCCTCGTGATGCGCCGGCCTCGACGGAGCATCAGAGCAGTCGGTGGTCGGTCCACGCCGTAGGGTGAAGACGTGGCCGACACGCTTCGCATCGCGATTGCCCAACTCAATCCGACCGTCGGAGATCTCGACGGCAACGTCGCCAAGGCCCTCGCTATGGTCGAGCAAGCCGAAGCGGCCGACGCCGACCTCGTTCTGCTGCCCGAGATGACGATCACGGGCTACCCACCCGAGGATCTCGTCTTCAAGCCGGGCTTCATCGGTGATGTGCGTGCGTCGCTCGAGAAGTTCGCCGCTGGAACCGGCCGCTGCGCGGCGGTCGTCGGTTTCGTCGATAGTCCGAGCGTTGGTGGAGCCGACGGCGTCTGGAACGCGGCGGCTGTGTGTGCGGGCGGCAAGATCCACGGCGTCTACCACAAGCGCCACCTTCCCAATTACGACGTGTTCGACGAGCTGCGGCACTTCCGTCCTGGTGACGGGCCGCTTGAGCTCTTCGAGATCGCAGGCGTGCCGGTCGGCGTCACGATCTGCGAGGACTCGTGGATTCCTGACGGGCCGGTCATCCAACTCGCACGTGGAGGTGCCCGCATCGTCATGAACGTCAACGGTTCGCCGTTCCGGGTCGGCAAGCAGCACACCCGTGAGGACGTCATGGCGCAGCGGGTCGAGGAGTCGGGAATTCCGGTCGTCTATGTCAACCTTGTCGGGGGGCAGGACGAACTCGTCTTCGATGGCGGATCATTCGCCGTTTCGCCGTCGGCTGACGGGCCGGTCGTCACCGCTCGCTGCGCAAGCTTCGTCGAGTCGCTCGACGTCTTCGACATCGCCGTGCCTGATAGCTGCCCCACGCATGACCGCTATCCGACGATCTCGGTCACGCCGGCCGTCACCCACATCCGGACTCCGATGGCTGCTCCCGTCGCAGAGCCGCTCGACGAACTCGCCGAGATCTGGGAAACCCTTGTCCTCGGCGCTCGCGATTATGTGCGCAAGTCCGGGTTCACCAAGGCCTGCCTCGGGCTCTCCGGTGGTGTCGATTCCTCGATCGTCGCCACCGTCGCCACTGAAGCGCTCGGCCCCGAGAACGTTCTCGGCGTGCTGATGCCCTCCCGCTACTCGAGTGACCACTCGATCTCCGACGCCGAACAACTCGCAACGAATCTCGGTATCGCCACCTACACCGTCCCGATCGAACCGGCTCATCAGGCCTTAACCGGGATGCTGGTCCCGAACCTCGCCGATCAGCAGATCGACGTCGGCAATCTCACCGATCAGAACCTGCAGTCTCGTATTCGCGGCGTGATCTTGATGGCGATGGCCAATGAGCACGATTGGCTCGTGCTCACGACCGGCAACAAGTCCGAGGCAGCGGTCGGCTACTCCACGCTCTACGGCGACACCGCCGGCGCCTACGCTGTGATCCGCGATGTCTGGAAACTCACCGTCTACGACCTGTGCACCTGGCGCAATGAGGTCGCCGGTCGAGCGATCATCCCGACCAATGTGCTCACCAAGCCGCCATCGGCCGAACTCAAGCCCGATCAGCGCGACGATCAGTCGTTGCCCGACTACGAGATCCTCGATCCGATCCTGCGGGCGTACGTCGAGGGTGACCACACCGTCGCTGAAATCCGGGCGATGGATTTCAAGGGTGCCGATCCGGAGACCGTGCAGCGGGTGTGTCGCCTGGTCGACATCGCCGAGTTCAAGCGCCGCCAGACCCCGCTCGGCACCCGGGTCACCGGCAAGGCATTCGGACGTGACCGGCGGGTTCCCATCATCAATCGGTACCGCGGATGAGCGCCTCGACCTACGTCGTCGAAAACACGTGCATGCCCGACGGTTGTTCGCAGCCGCGCGATGGGTACGCTGCTCAACGGCGGAAGTTTGAGGAGGTCTTCGGTGGCGAAGGAACGTGTTGAACGAGACGAAGAAGACCTCGTTCGGCTCTACCTGACCGATATAGGCCAGTACCCCCTGCTGACGAAGGAAGACGAGGTTCGCCTCGCTCAGGCCATCGAAGCAGGCGCCGAAGCGCGCGCCGAGTTTGAGAGCATCGACACCGAACTAACTCCCGCCAAGAAACGCGAACTCCGTCGAGCGATGCAGAAGGGCGAGCAGGCCGAGCGCACGTTCGTGCAGTCGAACCTGCGCCTCGTCGTCTCGATCGCCAAGAAGTACCAGGCCTCTGGCCTGCCGCTGCTCGACCTCATCCAAGAGGGCAACCTCGGCCTGATGCACGCCGTCGAGAAGTTCGACTGGCGCAAGGGCTTCAAGTTCTCCACGTACGCCACCTGGTGGATCCGTCAGGCGATCACTCGTGGTATTGCCAACACCGGTCGCACCATCCGCTTGCCCGTGCACGCCGGCGACACCCTCGCTCGCCTCCAGAAGGCTCGTGCCCGCCTAGAGCTGAAGTACGGCCGCCCGGCCACCCTTTCCGAACTCGCTGCCGAGGTTGAGATGCCGGAAGAGAAGGTCACCGAGGCGCTTCGCTTCGCCGCCGAGCCGTTGTCACTCTCCGAGCCGTTGCGCGAAGACGGCGACGCCGAACTCGGCGATGTGGTGGAGGACCGCGGTGCCGACTCGCCCTTCGAAGTGGCCGCCACGGCGCTCCTCCCCGAGGAAATTGCTCGCCTGCTCGCCCCGCTCGACGAGCGAGAGCGCGAGATCCTGAAGCTCCGCTTCGGTCTCGACCGAGGCGAGCCTCGCACCCTGGAAGAGGTCGGCGAGCACTTCAATCTCACCCGTGAGCGCATTCGTCAGATCGAGGCCCGGGCGATGTCGAAGCTGCGTCACCCGTCGTCTGACACGGGCGCCCGCGATCTGCTGAGCGTCTGATCTCTGTGGGAGTCCAGGCAGCGCTTGGCTACCAGCACAAGGCGGCCAATCCCGTCCAGCGCGCCATGCGTTCGGTGGCGGGCTCGAAGCCGGGTGCCGTCTTCTTTTCGAAAACGCTCCAGCCGATCGACGGCGCCGTTCAAAAGCTCACCGGCAACATGACGACCGCCACCGAACTGTTGGCTGGTCTGCCTGTTGTCTACCTCACGACGGTTGGCCGCAAGTCCGGCCAGCCGCGCTGCACACCCTTGATCGGTGTGCCGATCGGCGACGATCTCGCCCTGCTCGGCACCAACTTCGGCGGCGAGCGCACACCGGGCTGGGTCTTCAACCTCGAGGTCGAACCGCGCGTCAAGCTGGGGTACCGCACCACCGAGATCGATGTGGGGGCACGCTCCGCCACCGCCGATGAGTTCGAAGCTGTGTTCGCGGCTGGTGGTTCGATTTACGGCGGCTACACGAAGTACCGAAAGCGGGTCGGCGGGCGCGACATTCGGGTTTTTGTGCTCGAACAGGCCTGAACGCAACCGGCCACTTGACGTCGACCCCGAGCCCGCTGCTCCTGCGACTCGCGCCCGGGTGGGAGAGCGGGTGGCGGAGGTGGACGGGAATCGAACCCGCCGGACAGGGATCACCCATCCCACCCGCTTTGAAGGCGGGGGAGCCCACCAGGCGCTCGGACACCTCCAGCGATGACGTTATCGGCGTGCCTGACGTCACCGACGCCGTGATGGGGCATCTTCGGCGGAGGTAGGTAGCGTCAGTCGCATGTCGAAGAACCGCAAGTTCCTCTTCGTTGCCCTCGCGGCTCTGCTCGCCGTCCTGGCGCGCAAGGTCCGCGACGTCTGACCGTTCCCTCCGGAGCCGGCGGATCGCCGAAGGCATCGCTAGGTCGATCGGCCGCTACTCCTCGCGGTCCTCAGGTCCGAAGTCCTCCCAGCGCAGTGTCGGTTCCTCGGCGGGGGCGCTGTCTGACGACGGGAGAGTGGGGGACGCTGCGCCGGTAACGACGAGTGCGGCCATCGCCGTGGTGAGGGGTACCGCAGCGACGAGCCCGATCGAGCCACAGAGGGTGCGGACGATCTCGACGGCGACTACCTCGGTGTTGGCGACGTTGGCGAGCGACTGATCCGAAACCGAGAACAACAAAAGGATCGGCAGGCTGGCGCCGGCGTATGCCAACAGCAAGGTGTTGACCGTTGACGCGATGTGCTCGCGCCCGACCCGGATGCCCGAAGCCACGAGCTCCGACACGGTGAGATCGGGCCGACGGTCATGGATCTCCGACACGGCAGCCACCTGTGTGACCGTGATGTCGTCAAGCGCGCCGAGCGTGCCGATCACTGCACCACCAAGAAGGAGGCCAGCGAGGTCAATGTCGCCGGCCAAGAAGGGGAGGAGCAGGTTCTCCTCGGCGCCGAAGCCGGTGATGCGAGTTAGATCGAAGAAGACCCACGAGAGCGCCAGGGTCAGGAACAACGAACCGAGCGTGCCGGCCAACGCCACCGTCGTGGTGGGTGAGACGCCGTGCGTGAGGTAGAGCGTGACGAAGGCGATCACGGCTGCGGCAACGACGGCAACCGCAACCGGGTCGTTGCCGTCAAGGACCGACGGGGCGATGAAGACCACCAAGACGAACACGGTGACGGCCATCGAGGCGAGTGCCATGAGGCCGCGGCGGCGCCCGAGCGCGAACACGACAATTGCGAACAGGATCGCCAGCCACACCAGCGGCGCTTGCCGATCAAGGTCGGCATAGAAGTAGGCGTTGGTTGCCGGCTCGAAGCCGAGAATGATCGTGTCGCCGGGGCCGAGGTCCGGGATGCCGCTCTGGAACTCGGTGTTGATCTCCGGAAGGATAATGAGCGAATCGTCCTCTGGTCCGCTGGTGAGGATAGCCGTGATCTCGCGACACTCCTGCGGGTTCTCAGTAGAGGAGTAGCTGCACGGGCCGACGGTCTGCTCCTCGACGGTGGCACTCACCCGCTCGGTGACGAGTCCGAGGTCGGCGGCGTTCGAGATCGCTGCATCTCGGCCCTCGCCAGTGGGCCACAGCACGATGACGGCGACGATGGTGGCCACGGCGGCGAATGTGACGGCGACGAGCACAGCGCGAAGGGTCGGGACGGCGAGCCAGCGTTCCCAGCCGCCCGTCATCCCGTGACCATGCGTGTGCGTGTGTCCGTCGTTCATCGGCGTCGCCCCATCGGCTTGCGGGTTTTCCACCACAGCAGACTGCCGGCCAGCGTTGCGGCGCCAAGCGCGCCGAGTGTCATCGGCTTCGGGGGTCGAACGCCTCGGCCCTCGACGAGGGGTTGCGGACGTTCGAACACCCGAATCTCCCAACCCCGGCTGGTGGCCTCCTTGAGAAGGGCCCGGTCGGGGTTCACGGCGACTGGGTGGCCGACCGTCTCGAGCATCGGGAGATCGGTGACCGAGTCGGAATAGGCAAACGAACCGTCGAGGTCGAGGTCGTAGCGTTCGGCTTGCTCGAGGATGGCGGCGACCTTGTGCTCGCCGGCGGCATAGAACTCGACCTCGCCCGTGTATCGACCTTTGGCGTCGATCTTGGCCCGGCTCGCGATCGCAGCATCGACCCCGAGGTGGCGAGCGAGCGGCATCACGATCTCCTCCGGCGAGGCGGACACGAGGTACACCCGACGTCCGGCCTCTTGATGGGATTCGATGAGCTCAACCGCTTCGGTGTACACCAACGGATCGATGACGTCGGTCAGTGCGCCGTCGACCAGGTTGGAGATCTTCTTCTTCTCCCACCCGGCCGCGACCTTGAGCGCCGTCTCGCGCATCTTCACCATGCGGCCCTCGTCGGCGCCGAGGTAGCGGAACACGATCTGGCCCCATAGCGCCCGAACGACCAGCCAACGGTTGAGCATCCCCTCCTGGTGCAGGCGGGGACCGAACGCCAGCATCGCTGCTTTGGCGATGACGGTCTTATCAAGATCGAAGAAGGCGGCCTCGGTCACGTTGGCATCGTAGAAGGCCATGCTTAGTGTCGACTCGCGAGTTCCCCGTCGAGCCCCTGTTCCGGGAGAAACGTCGTGTTCGTTATCTGTCGATCGCCCATGGGCGGCGTCGGCACGTCAGTCGTGGCCGCAGCGCTCGCGCTCCGCCACGCCCATGCCGGTCACCCCATGGTCCGCGTCGACCTTGCCGGGGACCAACTCGACCTCCTCGGTGTGGCGCCGCCGGCGTCGCTCGGGATCGGCGTCGCCACCGCCGTGCTCGCTGTCATCGAGGTGGGGTTGTTGGTGCACGCTTGGGTGATGGTCACCCACGCCGCCCGCGAGGGCGGTCGTTGCGACGGGTCGGCGGCTGCTACAGCGCCTTGAGGTCGACGCGGTGCCCGGCGGCGGCCGGGTCACCGTGGTGGTGCGTTTCGACGCGCCGACCAACGTGCCCATCATCGGGGCGCTGGTGGGTGATCTCGCCCTCGACGCCGGGGCACGATGCGCCTGGAGCGGTGATGGCCCGACATGGAGCCCTGGTAGATTGGTCGTGGTCGGGAGGGATCAGTGGCTCAGGTCACGGAACCTGCTGGGGAATCTGGTTCCAGAATCCGCCTCAGCAGCGTGATCGCGCCCGCTTTGTCGAGCGGATCGTTGCCGTTGCCACATTTCGGCGATTGCACGCATGACGGACAGCCGTCGGTGCACTCGCACGAATCGATTGCCTCGAGCGTGGCGGCCAGGTGCTCGGTGCCGGCCTCCCAGCCGAGTTCGGCAATGCCCGCACCGCCGGCGTAGGCGTCGTAAACGAAAACGGTGGCGCCGTCGGTGTCGACATGGTGGGCGGTCGAGACGCCGCCGACGTCCCAACGATCACAGATCGTGAACAGGGGCAGCATCGCGATCGCGGCGTGCTCGGCTGCGTGCAGCGTGCCGCGGGGATCGCCACCGGTGTCGGCGATCTTGTCGATCACGTCGTCGTCGACGAGATACCAGAAGGCCCGGGTGACAAGGCGCAGCGCGGGAAGGTCGAGTGTCTCGTTGGCGAGGATCTTGCGGCTGAAGCGATCGCGAAGTTGGTAGCCGAGCACCTTGGTGGTGACTTCGACCTCGCCGATATGGAGCGTGGTACGCCCAACTCGGCGCTGGTCGACAACCCGCAGGACTCGGATGTCTTTGTCGGTCCGGGGCTGGGTGTAGGTGGTGTTGTCGCACTCGACGACACGGGCGCGCTTGTCGTGCAGATCAAGCTCGACGACCTCATAGCTCTGCCCGCGGTGTAGATAGATCGCGCCCTGGTGCACGGCTGTGTAGGCCCGAGCCTCATCGACGGTGCCGATGAGGCGTTCGGTGTGGTGATCGATGATCGTGATCTCGCTTGACGAACCCGAACGCAGGCCGATGCCCCGAGACGGATAGCCCGTGCCGCACCAATGAGCGAACGGTTCGTCATGCCCATTGCGTCGGCGCCGCTGCAACCGCAACAGGCCGGCGCGGACGAGATCACGGATGCCATCGTGGAGCTCCTCATCGCTCCACCAGCGAACATCGTCGAACGACAGCGGCAGTTCGTAGGCCGCGCATGCGAGGTGCGGGCCAAGGATGTGCGGGTTGGCCGTGTTGATCACCGATGGCTCCGGCTTTCGCTCGAAGACCTCGTGGGGGTGGCGCATCAGATAGCGGTCGAGTTGGTCGTCGCCAGCAACGAGGACCGAGACGCTCGGCGCGTTGCGGCGCCCGGCGCGCCCCGCCTGTTGCCACATCGATGCGATCGTGCCGGGGAACCCGTTGATCACGCAGGCGTCGAGGTCGCCGATGTCGACGCCGAGTTCGAGCGCCGAGGTGGCGACGATACCGCGCAGCGTGCCGTCGCTCATCTGCTTCTCGATCGCCCGACGCTCCTCGGCGAGGTAGCCGGCCCGATACGACATCACTGTTCGTTTCAGGTGCGGCGATAACCGGCGGGATATGTCGGCGGCGATGAGTTCAGTGCCCTTGCGGCTCTGGCAGAAGGTGATCGTTCGGTGGCCGGACTCGACCAACGCAGCGCTGACCGCCGCCACCTCGCTGTTGGCCGAGGCGCGTACGCCGGTCTCCTTGTCGATGATCGGTGGGTCGAGTAGCGCGAACCGACGTGGACCAGTGGGGGAGCCGTCATCGGTGATGGCGGTGACCGACGCCGCGCACAAGGCCGACGCCAGCCGCTCGGGCTGGCCGATCGTCGCGGAGGTGAAGACGAAGACCGGATCGGAGCCGTAGTGGCGACAAATCCGGCGGAGTCGTCTCAGGATGTGGGAAACGTGCGTGCCGAAGACGCCGCGTAGGACGTGGAGCTCATCGATCACCACTACCCGGAGCCGCGTCAAGAAGGTGTCCCACTTCTCGTGCCTTGGGAGGAGTCCGCCGTGGAGCATTTCCGGGTTGGTGAGGATGACGTTGGCCTTGTTGCGGATCCAGGCCTTCTCCTCCGGGGTGGCGTCGCCGTCGTAGGCACCGGCCAAGAGCCGGGGAAAGTCGAGAGTGGTGAGTGAACGCAGCTGATCGTGGGCGAGCGCCTTGGTGGGATAAAGGAGAAGTGCTGTGCCGGGCGTGATCGAATCGGCGACGGCCTCGGCGATCGGGATATGGAAGCACCGGGACTTGCCCGACGCCGTGCCTGTGGCGATCACGACGTGCTCACCGCGTCGGATCGCGTCAATCGCTTCGGCCTGGTGATGCCACAGGTGTCGAGTGTCGGGTCGGTTAGCAAGGCCGGACGGTAGGGGTCGCTCAAGCTTGCGATGGCGTTCGGCGCGAGGTTTGAGGTGCTCCACGTGCACTAGGCGTCCATCGGCATTGAGTTCGTCGAGGAGCGTCTCGAACGGGGCGGCCGGGTCCGGAGCGAGAGCCATCGTCCGATGCTACGGCAGCCCTGTGACCGAATCACCTGCATGTAGTCCGATACCGTGCCTGGGGTGGACATCGTCGTGCACACCCGCGTCGCCGACCCTTGGTCGGTGCTCACCGTGGCCGGTGAACTCGATGTTGTCGGCGCGCCCGAACTTCGTCAGCACGTGATCCAGGTCGTGCGCGAAGGTCATCATCGTCTTGTGCTTGACCTCACCGGTGTCGCATTCGTCGACTCTTTCGGCCTCGGCGTGCTCGTCGGCGCACTGAAGCGGGTCCGGCTGCTCGACGGCGACCTGCGGCTCGTCATCATCGAACCACGGGTGCGGCGGGTACTCGA
>CAJWHS010000003.1 GCA_913041415.1 uncultured Acidimicrobiaceae bacterium
CCCGCCGAAAGCCTCTCATCGTGGCGTGCGCCTCGATCACCGAGCCCGTGCCGTCGAGCAGTTCGGTGACGACTCGGTACCGATTCGGGGTCTCGGCCGTCCACGGCCGGATCTTCACGAGGTCGACCGAAGCGGACGCAACCGGCCCCGGGTGGGTCACGGCGGTGAGAATCTCTTCGAACTGCGACCCGCGACCCCGGTCGGCGACCTCGGCATCGAGCACCGCGCCGACCCGCGTGCCGGCTGGCGTCTCGAGCCAGGTGCGGATCGACTCTGCCCCGGTCGAACCATGCACATGTGCCCTGACGGAGAGACGGCCGATGCCGGTCGCTGCGTCGAAGTCGGCCCCGACGTGGAGATCGTCAATCCTGGTGCGGCCTCGAGCCTCGAGATACACCGACCGGTGAAGGCCTGCGTGCCACCAGTGGTCCTGATCCTCGATCCATGTCGCATCGGAGTACCGGATCACCATGACGGCCAGCAGATTCGCGCCGCTGACGAGGTGAGGGGTGAGGTCGAACTCTGACGGCAGACGCGAGTCCTTGCCCATGCCGACGAACGTGCCGTTGCACCAGACGACCGCAACGCTCTCGGCGCCGCCGAGGTGCACGATCACATTGCGGTTGCGCCAGGCACGCGGCGCCGAAAACGTCGTGCGGTGAAGGCCGGTCGGGTTCTCCGGCGGCGAATACGGAGCCTCGGTGTCGGGCCACGGCATCACGATGTTCGTATAATGAGGCAGATCGCCGGTGTCTTGACGGGTCCAGCAGCCCGGCACATCGATCGTGCGCCAGCGCTCATCCGATGTCGTCGGGTGCATCCATCGAGTGGGTGCGGCAGACGGCGACTCGACCAGGCGGAATCGCCAGGGGCCGTCAAGCGACCGACGCCAGGGCGTGCCGTCACCGTCTCGCGCCGAATCGACATCGGGATACGGCGTCAACGGTGGCCGCGCGGGGAGGCGGTTGACCTCGGTCAGTTCGGGTTGCAGCACATCCACGACGTCGATCACGACGCCATGATGGCCCAGCCTCGACCTAGTCGGCTCGGTTGACGGCTCGGTTTGCCAAATCCGTTCGTGCGCAGCGCAACGGAGTAGCTGCTCCGCCAAATTCCTGGCACGCTAACGAGCGTTCACGTTCGCTCTCCCCCAGCGAGGGCAACCAACATCACCCCCGAGGAGGGGCCATGGGCATTCTCGACGGAAAGGTCGCGCTGGTCACCGGCGCTGGCCGCGGTATCGGCCGCGAACACGCACTGATGATGGCGTCGGAAGGCGCCAACGTCGTCGTCAACGACCTCGGCGGCGATGCCGCCGGTGGTGGCGCCGACGCCACCCCGGCCCAGGACGTCGTGGCCGAGATCGAGGCCATGGGCGGCGAGGCAGTCGTCAACGGGGGCAATGTCGCCATCTTCGACGAGGCTGGCGCCATGGTGCAGCAGGCCATCGACACGTTCGGCGACATCAACATCATCGTGAACAATGCTGGCATCCTCCGCGACCGCATGCTGTTCTCGATGAGCGAGGACGACTGGGATGCCGTCATCGCCGTGCACCTCAAGGGCACCTTCGCTCCGAGCAACCACGCCGCCAAGTACTGGCGTGAGAAGGCCAAGGCCGGCGAGGACGTCTACGGGCGAATCATCAACACGGCCTCGCCGTCGGGCATCTACGGCAATGTCGGCCAGACTAACTACGGCGCCGCCAAGGCCGGTATCGCCGCCTTCTCACTCATCGCCGCCCAGGAACTCGCCAAGTACGGCGTCACCGTCAACTGCCTCGCGCCCACCGCGTGGAGCCGCATGACCGCCGACCTGATGGGTGGCGACAACGCTCCCGACGGGCTTGCCGAGGCCATCAGCCCGCGCTGGATCGCCGTCATCACCAGCTGGCTCGCCTCACCCGAGGCGCAGAACGTCACCGGCCGCTGTTTCGACATCCGTGGTGAGAATCTCGGCATCGCCGAGGGCTGGCACCTTGGTCCCGTCGCTAAGCAGACCGACGACCCCGCCGACATGGGTCCGGTCGTCGCCGAGCTCATGAGCAAGGCCCGCCTTAACGCCTCGATGGCCGGCACCGACCACGAAGGCCCCGGCTTCCCGAGCCAGAGCATCTGAACCAGCGCGGCCTGCCGCCAAGGTTTCGAACACGACCCCGGGCACTGCGCCCGGGGTCGTGTCGTTTTTGCGACCCGACTCGGTGAAGCCCTCGAGCCGATGGAGAACGTCAGTCGTAGCTGACCTGGCAGAAGCCGTGGTTGCAGTAGCCCATCGGATTCCGGTGGAGGTACTGCTGGTGGTATTCCTCGGCGAAGTAGAAGGTCGGCGCGTCGACGATCGTGGTCTCGATCTCGCCAAAACCTCGGAAGCTCAACGCGTCCTGGTACTTCCGCTTGCTGGCCTCGGCGGCCTCCCGTTGCTCTTCGGAGTACACATAGATCTCGCTGCGGTATTGGGTGCCGATATCGTTGCCCTGCCGCATGAATTGGGTGGGGTCGTGGACCTCCCAGAAGATCTTCAGCAAGTCGTCGTAGGTGACGACGGCGGGGTCGTGCACGACCCGGACGACCTCGTTGTGGCCGGTCTTGCCGGTGCACACCTCTTCGTAGAGCGGGTTGGGGGTGTAGCCGCCGGCGTAGCCAACCGCGGTCGTGTGCACGCCTGGGAGCTGCCAGTAGAACCGTTCAGCGCCCCAGAAACAGCCGAGGCCGAAGACGGCGACCTCGTGGCCCTCGGGCACGGGGCCGTCGAGTGGCGTACCGAGCACAAGGTGGGCGGGCTGGACCAGCACGGCCTCGGAACGACCAGGAAGGGCCTGATCGGGCTCTGGCATGGTCTGCTTGTCACGGCCGAAAAACATTCGGGCCTCCTTCGGCGGGGGATGTAGTGACTGTACGCAGGACAGAACGCTTGCACGAATGGCGCCGTTTCCGACAAACCAGAAACGGCACGGTCAGGGATCGAGACGGACATCACCGGAAACCGTGACATCCTCCACTGCCGAGAACTCGCGCGACGAGCGCCCCACCCAGACCCGGTAGGTGCCGGCGTCGACGTACCAGCCAGCCTGCTCGCGATGAGCCACGCCACCACCAGCGGGCACGAGCGAGTTCGCCGAAAGTTCGCCGTACGCCGGATCGCCGGGATCGAAATAGGCGAACACCCGGGGCGGCAGGTCGATCTCGACCTCGGCCGCCGCACCGGGATCCAGCGTGACCTTTGCGAACCCCTTGAGTTCGCGCACCGGTCGGATCGGGTGAGAATTCGTCGGTTCGACGTAGACCTGCACGACTTCGCTCCCGCGACGGGCGCCGGTGTTGGTCACCGGCACTCGCACGGTGAGACCCTCGCCAGCGTCGATCGCGTCAGGAACCTCCGGAGCACCGAACCCGAAGGTCGAGTATCCGAGTCCCTCGCCGAACGCGACCACAGGCTCGATCCTCATCGCGTCATGCCAACGGTGACCGCAGAAAATGCCCTCACCATACCGGGTCACGCTGTTCTCCCCCGGATAGTTCGGGTAGGCGGCGAAGTGTTCGTAGCGTGCACTGACCGTGGTGGGGGCACGGCCGCCCGGCTCGAGGTCGCCGACGAGCATGTCGACGACCGCTTCACCCAGTTCCTGCCCGCCGAATCCAACACTCAACACAGCAGCCGGTTCGTCAAGCCAATCAAGGCTGTGTGGCGAGCCGACGTTCAGGACTACGACCGTGCGCGGATTCGCGGCAGCCACGGCTCGGATCAGCGCAGGTTGACCGCCGGGAAGTTCCCACAGATCCCGATCGCGACCCTCCGTCTCCCAGTCGTCATTGGTCCCGACGACGACGACAGCAACGTCGCACTGCGCGGCCAAGGCAGCGGCCTCGCCGACGAGATCGCGTTCTACGATGGCCTTGCCACCGACGATCACGCCTGCCAGCAGGATTGCACCCTCATTGGTGAACTCGATCTCGACGGTGACGGCCTCGCCGGCTTCGAGGTCGATGTCGGCCGACATCTCGATCGATCCGAAGCCGAAGAAGGAATCGCCGCGCTCGATATCGGGGGCGCTGGCGTCGATGAAGGTCTCGCCGTTCACCCGCAGAACCGCACGACCGGACTCGGTGAGGGTGAAGCGATGGGCGCCAGAGACCTCGGGGACGATCGTCGCCGCGACGCGCGCACTCCAGCGTTCAGACTCGACCCCAGGGGAAGGCGAGCCGAAAGCGAGCAGACGGGTGTTGGGTTGCTCGGTGACGGCGACGACGTCGCCCTCGAACGTCCATCCTTCGAAGAACTCGATACGAGCAACACCGTCGAGCAGTGGTCGGGTGATCGGCGGAACTGCGCGGTCGATATCGGCGCCGCGGGCGTAGCGGATGTCGAGATCGGGGAAACGATCCATCAGCGCGTCAAGTGGCGGGGTGTCGTGGTAGGGCCGGACCTTGGCTGAGCCCCCACCCATCACCCGGGCATGCATCGCGCTGGGGCCGACCACGGCGATCGAGCCGAGCGTTGACGGGTCGAGTGGGAGCACACCGTCGTTTCGGTAGAGCACCGAACCGGCGGCGGCGGCGCGACGGTTGAGGGCGCGGTCCTCGGGCCGGTCAAGGGGCTTCTCCGGTTCGCCGCCGACACCGTCGAAAACGCCGGTGCGCTCCATCAGGAGGAGTAGGTCGTCGACCAACACGTCGACGTCCGTCTCATCGATCTCGCCCGACTCGAGCGCCTCGGCGAGCGCCTGACCATAGAAGCGACCGTGGCCGGGCATCTCGAGGGTCAAACGTGCCGCCACCGAACCTGCCGTCGAGCCGTTGGCGAACCAGTCGGTGACGACGAACCCGTCGAAGCCCCACTCCTTGCGCAACACCGTGTTCAACAGCCAGGGATCTTCGGAGCAGTACACCCCGTTCAAGCGGTTGTAGGCCGTCATGATCCCCCACGCGCCGCCCTCCTTCACCGCAATCTCGAACGGCAGGAGGGCGACCTCGCGCAGGGTGCGTTCATCCATCTGCGAGTCGATCGTGTTGCGCTCGAACTCAGAATCGTTGCCGACGAAGTGCTTGGCGGTCACTGCGACCCCATGTGACTGCACGCCCCGAATGAACCCAGCGGCGATCTTGCCGGAGAGCAGTGGATCCTCGCTGTAGCACTCGAAGTTCCGGCCACCCTTCGGTGAGCGATGGAGGTTGATGGTCGGGGCGAGGAGCACATGGGACGACTTCATCCTCGACTCCTCACCGAGGAGCGCGCCGAGTTCCTGCACCAGATCCGGATCCCAGGTCGCGCCGAGCGCAGCACCCGACGGAATGCACGCCGTCGGGGTGCCGGTACCGAGAAGGCCGTCGCCACGGGCGCCATTCGGGCCGTCGGTGACCTTCAACGCCGGGATGCTGAGACGCTCGATCGCGCCGGTGTGCCACATGTCGACTCCGGCAACGAAGTGGGCCTTCTCCTCCGGGGTCATCTGGGCGCGAAGCGCCGCGGTCCGTTCACTCATGCGCGAATCCTCGCACATCCACAAGGCTGGAAGGATCGCCCGAATCTGACGCCTTGTCAGGTCACCGGTACGATGACTGAATGTTCGACGTAATCATCAAGGGCGGCACGGTTGTCGACGGCACCGGCGCCGAAGGGTTCGCTGCCGATATCGGCATCAAGGACGGTCGCGTCGTCGCGATCCGGTCCACCGCCGACGGCGGCGTGACCGAGGAGGCGGCCGAGACGATCCATGCCTCCGGCCAGATCGTGTGTCCGGGATTCGTCGACCCCCACACCCACTACGACGCCCAGATCTTCTGGGATCCGTACTCGACACCATCGAACCTCTTCGGGGTCACCTCAATGGTGGCCGGCAACTGTGGTTTCTCGCTCGCGCCACTCGGCGATGCAGCCGACGGCGAGTACCTCAAGCACATGATGACCAAGGTCGAGGGCATGGCCCTCGAAGCACTCGAGCAGGGCGTGCCCTGGAACTGGCTGAGCTTCGCCGAGTACCTCGACCGGGTCGAGGAGGGCGGCACCGCCATCAATATCGCCTTCATGGTTGGGCACTCTGCGATCCGACGCATGGTGATGAAAGACAACTCTGTCGGTCACGAGGCCACGCCTGAGCAACTGGCCGAGATGCGGGCCCTTCTCAAGACCTCGATCGAGGCGGGGGGCTTCGGCTTTTCGACCGGGCGTTCATTCACCCACTCCGACGCCGATGGCCAACCCGTGCCGAGCCGCTGGGCCGCGTGGGAAGAAGTCCTGGAACTGTGCGAGGAGACCTCGCTCCACGAGGGCACGACCCTCGAATGGGTCGCCGACGGGTGCCTCAACGGCTTCGACGACGACGAAGTCGAGCTGATGACCAAGATGTCGGTCACCGCCAACCGGCCCATCAACTGGAACGTCCTCACCATCGACTCGGCGCGGCCCGACGCCTTCCGCAACCAGCTCGACGCATGCGAGAAAGCCAACGAGGCCGGCGCAAAGGTCGTGGCGCTCACGATGCCGATTCTCGTCGGCATGAACATGAGCCTCGGAACGTTCTGCGCGTTGTTCCAGCTGCCGGGCTGGATGGACTACTTCAACATGGGGATCGACGCCCGGATGGAGAAGTTCCGCGACCCCGAGGTCGTCACTTGGCTCGAGAACCAGGCCGCGCTGCCCGAGGCCGGCGTGTTCTCCCGCCTCACCGGCTGGGACGACTACATGGTCGGCGACACCTACTCCGAAGCCAATGAGGGTCTGAAGGGTCGAACGCTCGGCGACATCGCTCGCGAGCGAGGCCAGCGGGCCTTCCACACGATGGTCGAGATCTCCCTCAACGACGACCTCAAGACCGTCTGGTGGCCGCTGCCAACCGACGACGATGCAGAGTCGTGGCGTCTTCGGGCCCAGGCGTGGGAACACCCCAACGTGATGATCGGCGGTTCGGACGCCGGCGCCCATCTCGATCGCATGGCCGGAGCGCCGTACACCACCGCATGGCTGGCCGACTGTGTACGAGGCCGTCAGCTCACGTCGATGGAGAACGCCGTTCGTCACCTGACTGACGTTCCGGCCCGACTGTTCGGCTTCACCGAGCGAGGCCGTATCGCCGAGGGCTGGCATGCCGACATCGTCGTGTTCGATCCCGAGACGGTCGGTGCCACCGACGTCGAGCTGATGTTCGATCTCCCCGGCGGCTCGAAGCGGCTTTGGAGCGAGGCCACCGGCATCAGCCGAGTGCTCGTCAATGGTGTCGTGACCGTTGCCGACGGCACGGCGACCGGTGCAATCGCCGGCAAGGTCATGCGCGCTGGGGTCGACACCGAGACGGTGACGGCGTCCTAGGCGGCGCCAAGGCGGTGTCGGCCCGGGCGGAGGCGTCAGGACCAGGCGTCGACCACGTCGTCAGTCGGCACGACGGTTGCGAGCAGCGAGATCGTATTTTCCATCACCGACTCGCCGTACTCGACCGGCACACCCACCACTGCGTCACTCGGCACGACGACCTGATAGCCGAGGTCGACCGCTGCGAGCACGAGCCCGAGAATCCCGATATTGATCGAGTTGCCGACCGCCACGACGGTCCGGATACCGCAGTTGCGCAGAAGTTGATCGAGCTCGGTCGCAACGAAGGGGGTGAGCCCGTGGGTGCGGGCGACGACGAGATCGCCAGCATCGGCACCCAACTCGGGGATCAGCTCGGTGCCGGGCTGCCCGCTATCGAGCCGGTCACCGTTGAGTTTCTGGGAGGCGCCTAGGATCCGAGCGTTGGTTGCGGATCCCTTACGGTCGGGGCGGAACTCAGCCGTGCAGTGCACGACGGTGGCACCGGCGGCGCGGGCCGAGGCACAGATCCGACCGGCGTTGGCCGGCATCGAAACGAGTGCGGCGGCATTTCGGAGGTGTGGAAGGGCTGCGAGATCACCGACTACACCCCGCTGCAGCTCCATGGTGAGAACCGCCGTCGAGGTGGGGTCGAGGAGCGAACCGAGATCCATCGCAGGAGTTTCGCACACAGCGGCTGGATCATCTGACCTGCGGCCGACGGGAACGTGAGTCCTCTCGCGCCAGCAACGAGATGGAATTCGGCTGGATCAGATATCGGCCCGGTCAGCCGGTGCCTTGTCGAGTTCGAACGCTGCGTGCAACACGGAGACGGCCTGCTCGGCCTGATCCTCGCGAACGACGCACGAGATACGAATCGCCGAGGTAGAGATCATCTCGATGTTGATGCCGCTAGTCGACAACGTCTCGAACATCGTGGCGGCCACGCCGGGATTGGTCTGCATGCCAGCCCCGGTCAGGCTCACTCGCCCGATCTCGGCGTCAGTCACAACGCCCTTTGCGCCGATCTCGGCGACGAGCGCATCGACGGTCATCGTCGCCGCCGACACCTCTTCGTGCGGCAAGGTGAAGCTGATGTCGGTAGCGCCGGCGTCGGAGACGTTCTGCACGATCATGTCGACGTTGACACCGGCGTCGGCCAGCGAGCGGAACAGCTTGGCGGCAACGCCCGGCTGATCCGGCACACCAGAGACCGTCATCTTGGCCTCGGAGGTGTCGTGGGTAATGGCGGAGATGATGGCGTTTTCCATGGAAGGCTCCTCGGACACCCAGGTACCGGGCACCCAACTGAAGGCGCTGCGGACGTGGAGTTTCACGCCGTAGCTTCGGGCGAGCTCGACCGACCGCATGGCCGGCTTCGGGCAGCCGGTGGCGGTCATCTCGAGCAGTTCGTCGAACGAGATGTGATCCATCTTGCGGGCCTCGGGAACCAGCCGCGGATCAGTGGTGAAGACACCGGGGACATCGGTGTAGAGCTCGCAGGCATCGGCATCGAGCGCATGGGCAAGGGCAACGGCCGTGGTGTCGGAGCCGCCTCGACCGAAGAAGGTGACATCGTGATCGGTCGACACGCCTTGACTGCCACCAACGACTGGAACCTTGCCGGCCACCACCGCGTCGGCGATGCGATGGGCGTTGACCTCGAGAATCTTGGCGTTGCGATGCGTCGTGTCGGTGAGGAAGCCGGCCTGGCTGCCGGTGAACGACTCGCTCTCAACGCCCAGGTCGGTGAGCGCCATCGCCACAAGCGCGCAGGCTTTGCGTTCACCACCGGTGATGAGCATGTCCATTTCGCGACCAGGCTTCGACGTACTCACGTCACCGGCGAGACGGAGGAGTTCGTCGGTCTCCTTCCCCATGGCCGACACGACGAGCACGACTTGATTGCCGCGCCTTACACAACGGGCGGCGTGGTCGGCGACTTCGCGGATTCGGTCTGGGGTGCCGACGGAGGTCCCGCCGAACTTTTGCACATAGAGCGCCACGGCCAAACAGACTACCGGCGGCGCCCGCACAGACGACCTGCCGAGGCGTAGGCCCATTTCATCACTGGTCGACGATGGCGCGGCTCTCCCGAGCGACCGCGGCAAAGATCCCCTTGCTCATGAGGCTGAACTCCTCGTTGCGCCGCTGCTGGTAGATCTCGGCACGAGCGCCGTGCGCGGTGGTTGACTCCGGGTCAGCCTGAACGGCAAGCTCCACCACCTGACAGGCGAGACGAAGGTCGCCGGCGGCGGCGAGCTCTGTCGCTCGCGACGTGAGGACGTCGGCCCCGCCTGCCAACGCCGCCATCTCAGCGGCGAACACAGTTTCGGGGGCCGGTTTAAGGTGGGCCGGATTCTTGTCCCACCAGCCGCCGTAAAGCCGCCACAGATTGCGGACGACGAACTCGGGCTCGTCGTACACCGGCTGCATCCACGGCTTCACGAGCAGGTCGTCCGGCACGGTGACCTGGTGGATGATGGCGTCGAGCGACTCGCCCGCGTTCATCATTGCAAGTGTCTCCTCGGTGAGGAGCTCGAGCGCAGCGGCGAGATCGCAGAGCACGGTCGAAACCCGATCAGCGCCGCGAACGACGAGGCCGTGCGCCGGAAGCAGCCACTCGGCCTCATAGGTCATCATCTCCCGCAGCGCCTGGGCCCACTCCAACGGATAGCGCTGAACCTTCTGCGGGTTGCCGCAGTTGGGAAACACCCAGGTGACGAGGTCACCGACACACAACGCCTTGTCGTGGGGCACCCAGGTCCAGAGGTGATCGTCGGTCTCACCCTTCGCATGGCGCGTCTCGAACTCACGACCGCCGACGCTGAGCGTGTGGCTCGACCCCACCTCGAGATCGGGCCACAGCACGTCGTCAGGCAAAAACTGCGGCACATCGCCAAGCGCCATGTCCTTCACCCCGCCGACACCGCCGAACTGCCGCATGTTGATGTCGGTGTTGTAGCCGTTCGTGAGTTCGTAGCGACGGAAACGGTCGGCGACGCAGTGATGCCCGACAACCCGGATTGGCTCATGGCCACGATCAGCGGCATCGGCCGCCATCGCTCCGCTGCCGCCGACATGGTCGACGTGGCCGTGCGTGTAGATCAGCGTGTGGATGGGATCATCGGTCCAGCCTCGCACTGCCTCCATCGTGCGGCCTGCCGTGATCTGGCCGGAGGAGTCGAAACACACCAGGCCCTCGTCGGTGCGGAACGAGACGATGTTGCTGAACGACTCGACGATCGAAAGATCGTCGTCGAGCACGCTCAGGGTCTGGGTCACGCGGTTGACCTGCTCGTCGTGGACGCCAGCGTCGATCACGCGGCTCGACAGCTCGACGGGATCCTCGGTGACGATGGGGAGCTTCTTCTGGAGCTTGCCGATCATGCGGCGACGGTAGCCGTCGTCGGTCGGATCGAGAATCACCGCCGAACGAAAAGCTCCAGACTCCGCTCGCCGTCGGCCCGCGGCTCGCCTGCCCAGACGCGGTCGATGCCCTCAAGTTCGACGACGGCCTCGGGGCCGACCCAATCGAACAGCACCACGAGGTGCTGATCGTCGACGTAAAGACCTGAGCGGCTCGCCCGGTCGAGCGATCGGACGAAGGGCAACATCGCCCGGAGCCGCATACCCGGATCACCAAACGATACGAGGCGGCTGCCAAGATCGAGTTTGCGTCCACTCGGGGCGTAGGCGACCCGCTGCCACGACGGCTTGTCACCGCGACGGCGCAGGCCAGCCTCGCGGATCCGGCGGACGAGTTCTCGACTGTCGACCGCCTCCGCACCGAGTGCGATCGCGCGGTGCCGATCGATTTCTTCGACGTCGTAGTGGTCGCCCTGAAAGCCGAGCCGGCGCTTGCCAATACATTGCGCGAACTCGTGGAGCTCGTCGAACGACTCGTCGCTCACGAGGTGGGCCCAACGCGCGTCCTGCCACTCCCACACGGCTGCATCGACAAGCATGGTCATGGCCGTACGGTATCGGCGCATGCTCCGACGGGCGTCTTCGTGCGAGACTGCCCACCGTGTCCGACCCGACCGACGAGGTCCTCCTCCGCATCCCCGCCCGCCCGGAATACGGGCGCATCTTGCGGGTCGGTGGCGCTGCGCTTGGGATGCGGCGAGGACTCTCGTTCGCAGAAATTGACGAATTGCGGCTCGCCGTCGACGAAGCGGTGATCCTGCTGCTCGATGGCTCCGGTGCAGACGGCGATACCGAACTCATCGCGACCTTCCGGTTCGACGACAGCCACCTCGAGGTCGAGATCGCCACCGGCCGAACCGAAGCATTGCGCAGTAACGCGGTCGCCCGGTTCGGCGAGGTGTGTTCGCCGCTGATCGACGCCTACGAAGTCAACCCCGACCGAGGCTGGTTGCGGCTTCGGAAGGCGCCGGCACAGGTCGACTGACTCAACGACCGCTCGACCCGAAGCCCTTGTCGCCCCGCTCGCTGTCGTCCAGCGTGTTGACCTCGACGAACGTGACATGCTCGACCGCCTGTACGACGAGCTGGGCGATGCGCTCACCGCGGGCGACCTCGAATGGTTCGGTCGGGTCATGGTTGATCAGGCACACCTTCAGCTCACCCCGGTAACCGGAGTCGATCAGGCCCGGGGTATTCAAAACGGTGACCCCGTGCTTGAACGCAAGACCGCTCCGCGGCTGGACCAGGCCTGCGTAGCCCTCCGGAAGCGCAATCGCGATACCGGTAGCGACGAGGGCCCGACCGCCGGTGGGAGCAAGGATGACGCTCTCTCGGGCGACCAGGTCGATGCCGGCGTCACCCGCTCGGGCGTAGGCCGGGAGCGGCAGGTCGGGATCGAGGCGGAGGACGGGGAGATCAAGCACGGTGCGAAGCTAGCGGACGCAGCCGTCTACCCTGACACGATGCTCGCCTGGATGGACTTGGAGATGACGGGACTCGAACCCGACCGGCACGTGATCGTTGAGATCGCCACGCTGCTCACCGACGACGATCTCGAGTTGATCGCTGAGGGACCCGACCTTACCGTCCACGCTACGCCGGAGCAGTTGGCGGAGATGGACGACTTCGTCACCAATATGCACACCCGCAGTGGCCTGCTTGACCAGATCACCACATCGACGACCAGTCTCGAGGAGGCCGGTGCGCAGACGCTCGCCTTCCTGCAAGAGCACATCCCCGAGGCCCGAACCGTGCCGCTGTGCGGCAACTCGATCGGTACCGATCGTCGCTTCCTCGCCGCCCATCTCCCCGAGGTCGAGGAGTTCCTCCACTACCGCTCAATCGACGTCTCCACGTTGAAGGAACTCGCCCGCCGTTGGAACCCTGACACCCTCAAGACGGCGCCGAAAAAAGCCGGCGACCACCGTGCCCTGGACGACATCCGCGAGAGCCTCGAAGAGCTGCGCCACTACCGGCAAGCGCTTTTCGTTTCCCGCGACGCTTCCTCCTAGCCTGCAGAGCGTGAGCTCCCCCACCTACACGAAGCAGGAACAAGAGCCAGCGTCCGAGGAGGTCATGGAGGTCGCTGACGGCGTCCTGCGGATGCAGCTGCCGATCTCGTTGCCCGGTCTCGGCCACGTCAACTGCTACGCCCTCGTTGATGGGGATGGTGTCGCCCTCGTCGACCCCGGACTCCCCGGCCCCGAGTCGTGGAACGCGCTCATGGCCCGACTGAAGCAGGCCGAGATTCCGGTCGAGCGGGTGCACACGGTCGTCGTCACCCATTCCCACCCCGACCACTTCGGTGGCAGCGCCCAACTGCGCGAGGTCGCCGGTGCCGACGTCTTGACCCACGAAGCGTTTACCTCGTTCACCGCTGAAGCCAACGACGATCTGGAGCCGTTGATCGCGGACATGACCGAAGCGGAGATCGTCGATCTCTGGAAGGAACGCTTCAAGCAATTCGGCGAAACACCGTGGGGCACCCGCCGAGAGCCGCCACCCGATCACGCAATCATCCGGATGATCCAGGCCGACGCAGGCGGACAGCGGTTCCTGTCGCCAGAGGCCACGATCCGGGTCGCCGACGGCGATCCGTTGCACTTCGCTGGCCGTGAGTGGTTTGCCATGCACACCCCCGGCCACACCATCGACCACCTCTGTCTGTGGGATCCAGCCGATGGTGTGCTGCTGTCGGGCGATCACGTTCTGCCGACGATCACCCCCCACATCGCCGGCTCAACCGCCGTCGACGACCCGCTGTCGATCTTCTTTGATTCGCTCGACCGGGTCGCGGCGCTCGAGGGCCTCACAACCGTGCTGCCGGCTCACGGCCATCCATTCGAGGACTGCCAGGGCCGCTGCGGCTTCATCAAGGAGCACCACCACGATCGCCTGCAGTTGCTGCGCGATGCGGCGGGGGGCACCGGCGATGCGCCGGTTACCGAGTGGATGAAGGTTCTGTTCCGCGAACGCTCGTGGGGCGACATGGCGGCGAGCGAGACGTTCGCTCACCTGGAGCACCTTCGGTTGGCCGGAGAGGCAGTCACCCACCGAGACGACGGCGGCCTGCTCTACTTCGAACTCTCCGACGCCGGCTGATCAGCGACTCAGAATGGCCGCACCTCGGCCGCACTAGCCGTGCCCGCCCCGGTGGTGAGCCAGGTACGGAACCCGCCGGCGTCGCCCGTCCAACGGATAGTGGCCGAACCCGGCGGGGTCTCGCCCCCGTGCTCAAGCTGAGCTCGGACCCCTTCGAGCTGCATGCCGGTGCGATGGGCAACCTCCTCGACCGGCGCCCACTGGGCGGCGTTGTTGACATGGCCGAGCACGTCGAGATCGACGAATCGGATCGGCCAAGCAAGCTCGGCGGCATCGTCGGGGGACTGATTCGGGAGTTGGAGACGGGCCGAAACCTTGCGCTCTGTGGCCGAACCGTAGATGTCGAAGAACTCGGCGTTGAGCTTGCGGGGCGCACCGGTCTCACCATCGACGTAGATCCAGATCGTCACCGCCTCGACATCAGCACCCTCGTCGCCCCGGATCTCGGTACGGCGTTCGGCCCACCGTCCTCCATGGCCGCTACACCAGGTCGCCAGCGTGATCTGTTCCTGGAAGACCGGTGCCCGGTGGACGTCGAGCATCGTGCGGCGGACCACCCACGTCATCGCGTCGGTCAGCCCGGAGTCGGTGGAATCGTCTCGGGCAACATCCTGCAGTTGGCGCACAGTGGCATCGAGACGGCAGCGGCCGGTCGGATCGACCTCGGCGAGTCGAATCCGGCGAGTGTTCTCGAAGACCCGACCAGCGGCCGGTTTCGGCGTCATTTCAGCAGCTCCCGGCTCCGGCACGGGGTGGACCGTAGCAATTTTGGGAGATTCTGCTCGTAATTCGGTTGACGATTTGCAAACGGCCCGCCATCGTTAACGGCGCCGGAACGTCCGGTCGCGCAGGGCCTCGCCCAAGGAGCCGTCCCGATGAACCAGATCACGTGCCACGAGCATCACGTCGCCACTACGCCCGACGCATGCGCGCGCGCGATCGCGCGTTCGTGCGGCGGCGCCTGGCTCGGTTCCTTCCTCTTCGTGACGAAGCCGTATGCCGACCAGCGGCCCACCGGAGCACCCCCTGGCTGATCCCAGCCACCCACAACAGGGGAAACGCACCGAGGCCGCCAGCAACCTGGCGGTCTTTCTGCTTTTCGTCCCCGTTCCGCCGACCAACCCACCACCACCCAACTAGCACCATCCACGTCAAGAGAGGAGACGAGGTCATGCAAACCCTCGTCGACACCAACATTCACACCACCATCAGCGTCGGGGACCTCCCCTGGGAGGACATCGCGGCGTGCCGTGCCGTGCCAAACGCTGCGGATCTCTTCTTCAGCGAGGACATCGGCGATATCGCCGCAGCCAAACGCGTGTGCGCCGACTGTTCGGTGTTGGCCGAGTGCCTCGAAGGGGCGCTCGACCGACGCGAGTTGTTCGGCGTGTGGGGTGGGCAACTCTTCATCAACGGCAAGATGCTGACGGTGAAGCGCCGACGGGGTCGACCCCCGAAGGTCGCCCGTCCGGAGGACCAGATGCCGGTCGTGCCGATTCCGGTGCATCTGCAGGTCACCGCCCAGAAGCGGTCCGCCTGAGTCCCTCCCAAACCCGGTGGCGGGGTCGTCCCCCGGACCCCGCCACCCCACGATCCCCCCACCGCCCGCCCCGGCGTCCTCCACGGCCCGAGTGACGTCGATCGAGCTCCGGCCGTAGCCGGGGACGGGCGGTGGGCATGGGAACGAAGATGGCGACCGATGCCGGAGGTCGCCATCTCGTCGTTTTCGCCGCACTGGGGGCGTGCTACCCCGACGCCCTCGCTCACGGTGACGCCCGCTAGCGTTTTGCATGGAGCCTTCCGTGTCTCATTCCCCCGCCTTTCGTCCAATCCGTCGCCACGTCATTCTCGGCGTCGCCGGCCTGCCGGCGCTCCTAGGCGCCTGTGGCGGTGAGGACGACGTCACCCGGCTCACCAACGACCCGATTCCGCTCGAGGAACTCCAAAACGACAACGCGATCGGATCCGGCGTTGACATCGACTTCACGACCTTCGACGGATCCCCGTCGAACTTCGCCGCCTACGCCGGCACGCCACTGGTCGTGAATTTCTTCTCTCGCACCTGTGCGCCATGTGTGACCGAGATGCCGGAGTTTGAGGCAGTCTTCCAGGCGTTCGACGGTAATGTCGCCTTCGTTGGGATCTCCACCGACACCCGGTTCGGTGACGCCGAACTGATCGTCGAGCAAACCGGCGTCACCTATGACCTTGGCTGGGACCCGAACACCGACGTGTTCGAGCGGTTCGGCGGGTTCGCCATGCCGACCACCGTGTTCGTCGATGCCGCAGGGGTGGTTCGTGAAACCTGGTCGGGTGTGCTCACCGCCACAGAGCTGACCGCCAAGATCGAGAACATCGCCTGATGAGTATCGAAGCGCTGGCGTTCCCGTTCAGTGTCGGCATGTTGGCGGCGTTTAACCCTTGCGGCTTCGCCATGTTGCCGACCTATATCGGCTACTTCATCGGCACCGGCGACACCGAACAGCCCACCAGGGTGCGGGCGATCACCCGCGGCCTTTGGGTCGGCTCGATGCTGACACTGGGCTTCGTTGCCGTGTTCGGTGGGCTCGGGATTCTGATCTCGTTGTTCCTGAGCCAGGGCACGGTGGTCGAGTACCTCGGCTATGTCACGGTCGCTCTCGGCGTTGCGCTCATCTCGATGGGGATCGCCATGTTCACGGGCAGAGAGATCATGCTGAACCTCCCGAAGTTGAACAATGGCACCGACAGCCGCGAGAGCAGTTCAATGTTCCTCTTCGGCGTCTCGTATGCCGTCGTCTCGCTGAGCTGCACGATCGGCTTGTTCATCTCGGCAGTGTCGAACGCCTTCACCACCGACGGCTTCGTTCAGGGGGTGGGAAGCTTCGTCGCCTACAGCCTCGGTATGGGCACCATCATTCTCTTTCTCACCGTGAGTCTTGCCCGGGCGAAGAACAACGTCGCCACCAACATGCGGCGGCTCCTCCCGTTCATGGGGACGGTCTCCGGCATCGTTCTCATCATCGCCGGCATCTACCTGATCGACTACGGCATCTGGGAAATCCGGATCCAAGACGATCTCGGTGCCCCGAATCTGCTGGTTGACCAGCTCGAGGCCTTCCAGGCCGCAGTTTCCAACTGGATCGTCGATGCCACCCCGGAACGCATCGGCGTGCTCTCCGTCGTGCTCATCGCCGGCATCTACCTCCTGGCCTGGTTCGAGGACAACCCTGGTGATCGCCTTCGCCAATGGTCGCTTGCGGTCGCGTGGGCGGCGGTCGTGCTCTTCCTCGAGGCCTTCAACGGCTTCGATTTCCTGATCACCCCGATCTGGCGCTTCGCAGCGAACTGGCCGTTCCGCATCGGCAACTGGTTCACCGATCCGCTCCGCGGTGGAGTCCCGATCGAGGTCTTCTTCGTGGCCTTGGTCGCCCTGTGGGCATACCGCGAAGCCGACAGCTACCGTCGCTCTCGTGCTGCGGTCACTGCTGGAGCGTCCTGAGGTCACCGAGATCTGCGAGCTGCGAGGCTCGTTCGGTCTCATGGCGTTCCACGGCGGCAACCTCGAACGCACCACCGACATCATCGCCGCCGAGGTCGCCGAGCGCACCGGATCGTCCTACTACGGCGTGATCCAGGCCGCGCCGTTCCGACAGCACATTCCCAGCACCAAGTTCGACCCGACCGAGAGCGATGCGCTCGCCTCGTTCGTTGGGCACGTCGACACGGTCATCGCCGTGCACGGCTACGGCCGCGACGACCACTTCTGGGACGTGCTGCTCGGCGGCCGCAACCGACAACTCGCGACACATCTGTCCGGTCACCTTCGCGCCGAACTCGACGAGCGGTTCGGCGTGCTCGACGTCGTCGATGAGATTCCCGGTGGCCTTCGGGGTCAACACGCACGCAATCCGGTGAACCTGCCAATCAACGCCGGCGTGCAGATGGAACTGCCCCCGACCATTCGGTGGAACAAGGAAGCGATGAACTGGAGCGACCACGAGGGCACGCCTCGGGCTCCCCAGGTCGATGCGTTGATCGAGACGTTGGTCGTCGCCGTCGAAACCTGGCAGGGCTGATCAGGGCGACTGGCGCTCAATCACCCAGTCGTCACCCTCGAGTCGGTACCGCACGCGATCGTGAAGGCGGCTCGGCCGTCCCTGCCAGAACTCAAATTGGTGAGGACGGACGAGATAGCCACCCCAGTGCGGTGGACGCGGAACCTCGTCGGGGAATCGCGCCGAGAACTCGCTCACCGCAGCGTCGAGCATCTCGCGGGACGGGATCACCGACGACTGATCGCTCGCCCAGGCACCAAGCTGGCTCCCGCGTGGGCGATCCGCGAAGTAGGCATCGGATTCGGCCTCAGGGACGTGTTCGGCCGAACCGATGATGTGGACCTGGCGCTCGAGATCGTGCCACACGAAGCTCATCGCCGCACGGTTGGTCGCATTGAGGGCCTTGCCCTTCGTGGAGGTCCGATTCGTGTAGAAGACGAGGCCTCGATCGTCGATACCGCGCAGGAGCACGGCTCGACTCGACGGCCAGCCGGAAGCGTCGACCGTGCTCACCACCACGACCCCGGGATCACGGGGACCGGTGGCCGCCCACTCGTCAAACCAGGTCCGGAACTGCACGATCGGATCCGGGTCGACATCGGCAATGTCGAGGCCTGCTTGCTCGTACTGGTGACGGATCGACTCCAGGTTCATGGCCAGACTCTACGGTGCAGTCATGGATCGAGTCGTACCCGCCGTCCTTGCCGGCGGTGCCGCCGGCGCGGTCAGCCGGTGGGCGATCGGTGAGTTTGGCTGGTCGTCCGCAACGACCCTGCTGGTGGTCAACACGGTCGGCTGTTTCATACTGGGAATCGTCATTGCGGCCCTTCCCGAGCGCGAGCATCCGATCCGCTTGGCCTTGGGGGTTGGTGTGTGCGGTGGCCTCACGACGTTCTCGGGGCTCGCCGTCGACCTCGCCATACGACTCGACGCGGGCGACGTCGGCGAGGCAGCAGCGATGGGTGTGCTCAGCCTCGGGCTTGGCCTGATCGCGTTTCTGGGTGGGCGGGCGGTGTCGGCGTGATCGCCGTGTTGTTCGTCGTCACCGCCGCAGCCGGCACACTGCTTCGCTGGCAGGCGTCGATGTCCGTGCCCATCCGGGCGATCGCGACGTTTGCTGTGAATATCGGCGGCGCGTTCGCGCTGGGACTGCTCTCCACCGCAAGCGCCGACTCGCAGCTCATCGGTGGCGTGGCGGGCATTGGGGCGCTCACGACCTTTTCGACGTTCGTGGCCGAACTCTTCGAGATCCACCAGATCGACCGGGGATGGGCGTGGCGTTATGGGGCTGCAACCTTCGTGTTCGGGGTGGCCGTAGCCTGGATAGGGTTGACGTTGGCCTAGCTGTTGGCCATCGCCAACATCGCCTCGAGCGACGTTGCACCGACGTTGGCACCACAGGTCACGGCGACAACCCGAGTACCGGGGTTCGTGTCGGCGAAGTGGGTGGCTGCCGCAAGCGCCACACCGGCAGCCCCCTCAACCAGATGGTGATGATCGTCGACCATCGCAGCGACCGCTCGAGCGATATCGAGTTCGCTGATGTCGACCCACCTGTCGATGAGGGCACGACAGATGTCGAACGTGATCGTGTCGTCCTCAAGCCCTCCGGCGGTGCCATCAGAGAACGTCGGTTCGAAGTGGGGGGTGGTGATCTCGCCAGCATCGATCGACGCAGCCATCGCCCGATCGTTCGCCGCTGACGCACCGATAACGAGCGTCGAGGGCGAATGCGCCTTGATCCATGTCGCAATACCGGAGATGAGTCCCCCACCGCCGACCGACACCACCACGGCATCGGGGGCAGGCCCGTCCTCGAGCATTTCTTTCCCGATCGTTCCCTGCCCGGCAATGATGCGCGGGTCGTTGTACGGGGAGACATAGGTGATGCCTCGCTCCTCGGCGGCCCGTCGCGCCGCCATCTCGGCACGGCTGGTATCGGTGCCATCCACGAGCACGATTTCCGCGCCAAGGCGGCGGATCTGAGCGATCTTCGACGGGGCGGCAGCCTCCGGGAGATAGATCGTGCACGCAAAGCCCCGGCTGGCCGCTGCGGTAGCAACACCAATGCCGTGGTTGCCCGACGACGCAGTGATCACACCTTCGGCCGCAAGGTCGGGGGACAGCGAGTGCACCACATTGGCCGAACCTCGAACCTTGAAACTGCCGGTTCGCTGCAGATGCTCGCACTTGATGGCGATGTCGGCCCCGTGCCGCTCCGACAGCGGCTCCGAGGTCAGCAGTGGGGTGCGAAGTACGTGCGGCTCGATGCGGGTCGCCGCATCGTCGATTGTCGCGGGATCGATCACGATGGCCCTCCGGTCATCACGAGTTGAGCCATGGCGGCGTCCTGGATGCCGAGACCACAGTGATCAGAGACGCTGATCTGTTCGTCCGAGGTGCGGCCCGGCGAACGGCCGGTCAAAACATCGCCGAGGTCGACCGCCCGTTCGGCAGCCTCGGCGAGATGGGCGAGTTCGCCGACACGACCAGCGATCGACACATCGTCGGCGATCAGCAGGTCGGCACTGCGGAGCACATCATCGGCCAGTTCCCGCTTGCCGAGGAGGTCGGATCCCATGGCGATGACGTGGGTGCCGGGCGAGAGCATCTCGAACGTGACCAGGGGTTCACGGCTCGGTGTGCAGCAGATCACGATGTCCGCGCCGCGCACGGCCTCGACGACCGTGTCTGCGGCGACGGCGTCATTCTCCGCCGCGAACCTGTCTCGAGTTTCCGCACTGCGGCTCCAGACGGTGACCGACTCGATCCCGAGGGCCTCGCGTAACGCAGCAACCTGGAACGCAGCCTGAAAGCCGCCGCCGAGAATCGTCACCGTGCAGGAGTCAGGCCGAGCAAGCGCCCGGGCACTCACCGCAGACGCTGCGGCGGTGCGGATCTCCGTGAGCCAACCACCATCGTCGAGAATCGCAGCCGGCGCACCGGTGGCGGCGTCGAGCACCGCTGTAAAGCCGGAGTTGCCCCCTTCAGGGAACGCACCTAGGGCGGCCTTGAAGGCAAGATACGGCCCGCCGAGATGGGCTCCTTTCACGTGGAGTTCGCCTCCGTTGGCGAGGTGCATGGCGAACTCATCGGGCGCCACGACGTCACCGTCGGCCAGGGCGCAGAACGCATCGTGCACGGCACCTCGCGCGGCGGCGAGGCTCACCCGGGAGCGAACGGTGTCGGCATCGAGGATCTTCATCGGCCCAGTATGTCGCTCACGCTCGCTGCGCCGCAGCCCAGAGACCCGAGCCAGCGCGACCGGCTGTCGCGGTCCACGACCCCGGAAGTGCGTCGACGACCGCTTCTGGGCTCAGGTGGATCGGGGTCTCGTGCCCGAGCGTGTTGATCCACAGCAGGCCACCGCCCGGGCGCACGACCCGATCGACCTCGGCTGGGAACAGCAACATGTTCACCAGGACGAGGAGATCGGCTGCACCATCGGGAAAGGGCAGCATCAAGGCGTCGGCCTGCATCTTCGGGGCGAGGTCGGGCTGATGGCGCAGCATCTCCATCGACAGATCGAGGGCGATGACGTTGTCGAACCGCTTGATGAGATGCCCGGTGCCGAGGCCGGTGCCCGAGCCGAGCTCTATCACCTTGTCGCCTGCGAGCCCGCCACGCTCGAGCGCGTCGAGGATCGAAGTCTCATGCTCCGGGGTGGCGCGACTCGTCCAGTCGGCGGCCATGCCGTCGAAGAGTTCTCGAACCTCGTTACGGCGCGAGGAATCCCACGCCGCATCGAAGGCGACCGTCTCGGTCACCTTGCGCATCGGCGACGCCGAGCCGAAGACGGGCAGGTCGGTCACCGTGCCCTCCGCATCGGGAAGCCAGGTCACCGATCCCGGCATTAGGCCGGAGCCGGAATCTCGGTGACGCCACCCATGTACGGGCGCAGTGCTTCAGGGATCTTCACCGAGCCGTCGGGTTGCCGGTAGGTCTCGACGATGCCGGCCCAGACCCGCGGCACTGCGAGGCCCGACCCGTTCAGCGAGTGCACGAACTGAGTGCCCTTCTCGCCCTCAGGCCGGTACCGGATGTTGGCCCGACGAGCCTGGTAGTCGGTGCACCAGCTGACGGAGCTGACCTCGAGCCAACGGTCGGCGCCCGGTGCGAACACCTCGATGTCGTAGGTACGAGCACCGGCACCGCTGATGTCGCCGCACGCAAGATCGAGCACGCGATGGGCAAGACCGAGATCGCGAATCGCGTTCTCGGCCCGCTCGAGGATCTCTATGTGCATCGCCTGAGCCTGGTCGGGCGTGCAGAACGCATAGAGCTCGACCTTGTCGAACTCGTGGACACGCAGCAGGCCACGGGTATCGCGGCCGGCCGACCCGGCCTCGCGGCGATAGCAACTGGAGTGGGCCATGAGTCGCATCGGCAACTCGGACTCGTCGAGCACCTCGCCGGCGACCATCGACGTGAGCGGCACCTCAGCAGTGGGGATTGCCCAGAGGTCATCACGCTCGAGGTGGTACGCATCATCACTGAACTTTGGAAGGTGACCGGTGCCGATCATCGTGTCGGTCTTCACGACCGTCGGAGGGCGGATCTGCTCGAAGGCGTCCCGATTACGATCGAGGCCGTAATTGATGAGCGCGCTTAGCAGATGGGCACCGGCGCCCCGGTACATGGCGAACATCGAACCGGACATCTTCACCGCGCGATCGCCATCGAGGATGCCGAGCTGTTCGCCGACCTCCCAATGGGGGACCTTCTGATGTTCGGCATAGCCATCAGGGTCATGGCCTTCGACGCGCACGACGATGTTGTCGTCATCGGTGAGGCCGTCAGGCGCATCCGGGGCCGGCATGTTCGCGATGTGGAGAAGTTGCTGGCGAAGAGCGGCCTGGAGTTCGTCGGCCTCGGCGGCCAGCGACTTCTCCCGCTCGCCGAGCGACTTGCTCTCGTCTTGCAGCGCGCTCGCCTCATCGCCCTTGCCGTCGCGATGCAGCGCCCCGATCTCTTTGGACAGGGCATTGACCCGACTTCGAATGTCGTCACGTTCGGTACCGACCACCCGGACACTGGCATCGAGCTCGACAGCGCGATCGATACCCGAGGTGTCGTCGCCTCGGCGAGCGATCGCCACTTTCACGGCCTCCGGGTCGGTGCGCAGCAGCTTGATGTCGAGCATGGTCAGACGGTACCGCCCGCAGGACCCAGCGGCGCTCGTTTCATCGGTGTCCGGATCCGCCGAGCCGGCCGGGAGCCTACGTGCGAATCGGCATCGCCGAGAATTTCACATTGACGCCAGACCAGGGTTGCGCAGTCCAACCACTACGGAGAAACACCATGCGCATCACACAGACCACCACGTGGGAAGGAACCCCGGCAGCCATCGAGGCGGTCGTGGCCGGATCTCAGGAGGCAGCTCCGATCCATGAGGGGCTTAGAGCGAAGAGCCCCGCCTCATGCGCTCGGTCTCGGGCGGCGACGTCCACAAGGTCGAATACATGATCGACTTCGACTCGTTCGAAGCCCAGGGTAAGTTCTCCGACGCCATCGTCGATAGGGCGTGGTGGACGGGCATGATGCAAGCCGTCGCAGCCGCCTATCCCGATCTCCTCAACGGCGAAACTCGTCTGACGTACAACGCCATCTGAGCGTCGGGCCGAGTCCTAGCGAGTCTCGACGGGCGGCTCACCGGCTTCGGCGAACCGCTGCTCGACGTCGTCAAACGTGAGCCGCCGGTTGTGACGGTCGCGCCGGGCCTGCTCTTCGGCTCGGGCGTTGTTCGCAGCAAGACGGAAGAAGCGGACGGCGATGATCGTCCAGAGGTAGAAGCCGCCGATGACCTTCATGACCGCACCGGCGGCCTGCTGGTCTTCGACCGGCGAGATGCCCCACAGTGCATCGTCGGTCTCGTAGGCCTCGTAGACGACGCTCTCGGCGAAGGTGAGCCAACCGGCCGGCACCGTGGGCACGATCGACATGAGGAAGAGGTACAGCATCTTCCCGGGCTCGCCCATCTGGAGTTCCTTGAGCGGACCGACGACCGGGAACCACATGAGCAGCGCCGACGCAAACACCAACAGGTGGATCGCGTAGTGGAACGGGCCGTTGTTCGACGACAGATTCACCACTGCTCCCCAGTGGGTGAGGATCTGCAGCGCGTTGAAGACGGTGCCCGCCACAATCGGCTTGGTGAGCACCCGCAGAATCCGCTGGGGTGCGCCATCGTCAAGAATGACGAGGCGGGCCAGCCACGCCGGCATCGCCAACAAGAGCAACGGCGGAATGATGAAGCTGATCAGCAGGTGCTGGAGCATGTGAACGAAGTACAGGTGCTCCTCAGCGATGTCATGCATCGGCCAGTCGGCGGCGAACCACAACATGACCACACCGACGATGAAGAACCGCTTCTGATCGACCGTGGTAACCGGCTCCCCTGCCGGCACCACGAGTGGTCCAATGGTTCGGACCGAATAGATCCCCAAGCCGATGATCGCAGCCACCAGCAACCACACTTCCGGGTGGAAGTCGTAGTCCGACGCGCTCGCAGCGAACAGGGAAGTCATGGCGTTATCCGAATACGTTGAACGCTAAGAGGGTCACGATGTAAACCGTCGTGGCAAGAAGCACCCCGGCGAAGAAGGACTGCTGCAGAACCGGCTTGTCCTGCTTCAAGTGCATGAACACCCGAACGACCAGCCAGCCTTTGAAGATCATCATCGTGAACAACGACGTGAGCAGGATCCAGCGGGTCTCGAAGAAGGTGAAGACCGATTCGAAGTAGGTCGCAACCTCCGCCGCAGTGACCACAGCAAGGATGGTGGCGACCTTGATGTACTCCCAGTCGGACGGGTGGTGATCGTCGTGGGTCTCGACGGCCGCTTCGGTGGTTTCGCTCATGTCGCTCACTCCGGCGGGATCAGATAGATGACGGTGAAGATGAAGATCCACACGAGATCGACGAAGTGCCAGTAAAGGCCGACGATCTCAACGGTCTCACTGTTCTTGCCGGTCAGCTTGCCCTGGTTGGCAGCAACCCACAGCGACATCAGCATGATGATGCCGATGCTCACGTGGGCACCGTGGAATCCGGTGAGGGTGTAGAAGGCTGACGCCGCCGGGTTGGTGGTGTAGCCGAGGCCCTCCTCGTAGAAGGCGGTAAACTCGTAGGCCTGGCCACCCATGAAGACGGCGCCGAGCATGGCCGTGACGAGCAGCCACGCCTTGCCTCGATCGAGGTCGTTGCGGCCGAACGCCGAGAGGGCGAGCACCATCGTGAGCGAGCTCATGAGGAGCACGAACGACGAGACCGACGTGAACGGGATGTCGAACAGGTCGGTTGGCAGGACCTCACTATTGCCCCGTGTCTTGTAGATCAGGTACGTCGAGATGAGCGCACCGAACAGCAAACACTCCGTCGACAAGAACAACCACATCGCCAACTTGTTGTTGGAGATGCCCGTGTTCGTGGCGTGCGGGTCGTGGGAGTCGTGATGTATATCGGTGGCCGGGGCCGTTGCGGTCGCCATCAGTCCTCCCCCTCCATATCGTCGCCGGCGGCGCCAACCGTGGCGAGTTCGCCATCGGGGTCGCCACCGTCGCGGTGGTCGTCGTGGCCATGGGCACCGGCGTCCGGATCATCGACCGGCTCCAACACCCAGGCGTAGATGGCGCCGCCGGTGAGCAGACCGCCCACCACACAAAGCCAAAGGTTGAAGATGAGGCCGTAGCCGATGAGCGGCAGGCCGATGGCCAGCACGAGTGGCCAGAACGACGGCGACGGAAGGTGCACGCCGACGGCGTCGCCCTTTTGCGCTGCGTCCTCAGCAGAGGAGATACGAACGACCGAACCGTCGTCTTCGATGTTGTACTTGCGGAACCACCAGTCGTCCTGCGACTCGATGACCGGAATCTCGTCGAAGTTGTGCTCCGGAGTTGGCGACGGGATCGACCACTCGAGGCTGCGGGCATCCCACGGATCGGGGCCTGGGGCCGGAAGGTTCGGGGCGTCCTTCTTGGACTTGTAGACGTTCCACAGGAAGTACAACACCGACGCACCGAGAATGTACGAACCGATCGTTGCTACGAGATTCCAGAACTCGAAGCCGAAGCCCGACGAGTAGGTGTTGATGCGGCGACTCATGCCCTGCAGGCCGAGCACGTGCATCGGGCCGAAGGTCAGGTTAAAGCCGATGAGCATGGCCCAGAAGTGGATCTTGCCGCGTCGCTCGTCAAGCAAATGACCGAACACTTTCGGCCACCAGAAGTAGACGCCGGCGAACAGACCGAGGACACCGCCACCGAAGATCACATAGTGGAAGTGCGCAACGATGTAGTACGTGTCGGTCTGCTGGGTGTCGGCCGGGGCGAGCGAGTGGGTGACCCCCGACAGGCCACCGATGGTGAACATCGTGACAGTGCCGACGGCGAACAGCATCGCCGTGGAGAAGTTGAGCTTGCCGCCCCACATCGTGGCGAGCCAGTTCAGGATCTTCACACCGGTCGGCACGGCGATGAACATCGTCGCCATCGAGAAGGCAAACACCGAGATCGGACCGATGCCGGACACGAACATGTGGTGGGCCCACACGCCCCAACCCATGAACCCGATCGCGATGCCGGAGAACACCATGAACGAGTAGCCGAAAATGGGCTTCCGGCTGAATGCCGGGATCACTTCGGAAATGATGCCGAAGCTCGGGAGGATGATGATGTACACCTCGGGGTGACCGAAGATCCAGAAGAGGTGCTGCCAGAGCAACGGATCAGCGCCCGCTTCAGGATCGAAGAACTGCGAGTCGAACTGGCGGTCGAACAGCAACAACAGAAGCGCCACGGTGATGACCGGCAGGGCGAAGGCCAGCAGAAACTGCGTGACCAGGAGCATCCAGGTCAACACCGGCATGCGGAACAGGCTCATGCCCGGAGCCCGCATGTTGAGACACGTCACCGCCAGGTTGACAGCGGAGACCAACGATGCGATACCGGTGATCAGTAGGCCGATCGCGTAGAAGTCAACGCCGTTGGTCGGCGAGAAGGTGATGCCGCTGTTGGGTGAGTAGCAGAACCAACCGCAGTCGGCGCCGCCGCCACCGACGATCCACGACGTGTTGAGGAAGATCGCCCCGGAGAGCCAGACCCAGAACGAGAGCGCGTTCAGACGGGGGAAGGCGACATCGCGGGCGCCGATCTGCAACGGGATCAAATAGTTGGCGAACGCTGCCGCAAACGGCATGACGAACAAGAAGATCATCGTGACGCCGTGCATCGTGAAGATCTGGTTATAGACGTCGGCGCTCAGGAAGCCACTCTCCGGGAAGGCCAGCTGGGTGCGGATGAGCAGCGCTTCAAGGCCACCGACGAGGAAGAAGAACATCGCGGCAACGCCGTACATGATGCCGATCTTCTTGTGGTCGACGGTGCTAACCCAGTCCTTCCAACTTCCGTTGGCCTGGGGCCGGGTCAGGACGCCGAGCGGCCGCTCCGCGTGCTGCTCACCACTGGTGAGAGCAAGAGGTTCTTCGATGATCGCCATTGCTCACTCCACCTCCGTCGCCGCCAGGATCTCGGCCGACGGCTTCTCGCCGAGGGTCTCGAGATAGGCGACGAGATCGCTAATCGTTCGTTCGGACAGACCCAGATTGGGCATGCCTCGGGGCAATTCACCATCGGGAAGCCCGTTGGCGTAGTTCTCCTTCACAGTTTCGGGGGCTCGCAGCCACTGCGAAATGTCGTTGCGATTCCACTCGCCAGCCTCGGTGTAGGTGTTGAGGATGCCGCCAGCGAAGGTCGTGCGGCTCGCGAAGTGGGTGAGGTTCGGCGCGGCCTGCGAGACCACGGCAGCGGCGATGTCCTCATCGCCATTGAAACCCTCGACCAGGTGGCACGACGAGCAGTTGGCGAGGAATGCCGTGGCGCCTCGCGAGACGGGGTCGTCGGCATTCTCCGGCGGCGCGCTCTGCGGGACCATCTGCTCATCGATCCAGTTCTGGAAGTCGACGGGGTCCATTGCGATGGTCTGCATCCGCATTTTTGCATGCGAGAGGCCACAGAACTCGGTGCACTGACCGAAGTAGACGCCAGGCTCATCGGCGGAGATTTCCCACGGAGCGAAGAAGCCTGGGCGGGCATCGCGCTTGCCGTTGAGCGCTGGGATCCAGAACGAGTGGATCACGTCACGGGACGTGACGAGCAACTCGACCTCTTGACCGGTCGGGATGACCATCTGCCCAGCCGTGACGATGTCGGCGGGCGGGAGGTTGCGGGGATCATCGAGGAAGTCGGCGTCGACATCCTCGGTGAAGTAGTAGCGGAACTCCCACCACCACTGCTGGCCGACCACGACGACCTTGGGCTCCCAACTGGTGGAGTCGCCCTCGACCTCGACCTCGTAGGCGTTGGCCTCGGTCTCGTTGAGGGAGAAGTGCGCGACGGTGGTGAGCACTGCCACGACGACCATGATGATCGCTGGGACGATGGTCCAGCCGATCTCCAGGGTGTTGTTGTGGGAGATCTGCTCAGGGAATTCGTCGTCGCCGTCGTAGCTCTTCACCCGCTGCTTCTTCGCCATGTAAACCACGGCGCCAAGCACGAGGACGCCGATCACCCCGGCGATGACCAGCACACGGTCGAGCAAGGTGTCGATGTCACGGGCGTTGTTGCTCTGCGGTTGCAGCGTGTCGAGTTCGGCATCGCCAGCGCAGCCGGCCGTGATCAGGCCGATCAGGGCAAGAACGCCTAACAGGCGCGTGCGGGAATCACTCACTGGCTTCTCCCTCTTCCGAATGGTCTTCACCATGGTCGTCACCGTGATGTTCGCTGTGATGTTCAAAGTCGCGCTGGCCGTCGACTGCGGTGACGATGCCACCGGCGATGACGGCGACGCCGACCGCAAGCACGAGGCCTGCGACTACGTTCCTATTCATCTTGGGTCGGGCCGCGTAGAGGATGCCCAGTCCGAAGATGGTGACGGCGATCACGCCGGCCCAAACGACGGCGCCGAGCTTGGTCGCGTTCAGGAAGATCCGGCTGGCAGCGAGTGCCATGACCGCAACACCGAGAGCACCAGCAACGGGGATCTCGAAGGGCGCCATGATGCGATCGCGCAGGGCCTTGTTGGCCTCGGCATCGCCGGTGGCGCGGTCGGCCCAGGCGTCCATGGTCCACTCGATCGCCACGAGTGAGCAGATCACCAGGCCCAGAACGAACACAGCTGGGCCGAGCACAAGGCCGAGCACCATGGCGGCGCCACCGAAGGCGCCGACAACGGGCCAGAAGCTGCCCGAGACGGGTGTGGTTGGTGCGATGGCCTCGACGCCCATGTAGTGGGACTGAGCGGCCGGGTCGGCGTCGCGGAAGGCGACGATGATGCCGGCGAAGCAGGCAGACGCAAAGGCGCCACCGATGAGGACCAGGTAGCCGACATGGTCGCCCACGCCGCCCTTCCAGCCGAGCGTGACCGGACCGACGTGCTCACCGCCGGTCGAGTACCCGTAGGCGACCGCGCCGATGGTGAGGGCGATGGTGAGTCCGAAGAAGAACTTGAAGCCCGTGGTGAACATCTGATCCCTACTTGGTGACGAAGATGGCGATCCAGGTGACCCAATACATGATGGAGACCGCATGCCAGAACATGGCAGCAGCGGCAACACCATCGTCCTGGGAAGGACCGAACTGACCGAACAGTGCCCGCATCGTGGTGAGGGCGAGGAAGACGACGGCACCGATCAAGAAGACGATGTAGGTGCCGGTCATGACGAAGAACAGGAACTGGCCTTGGGTGCCGGCCAGCGCGAACCCGGTGTCGTTGATGATGAACCAGAGCTGGTTGAACACCGCCGCCCCGAACATGCCGGTGAGCGCAAGCGCTATGTAAGCGTTGGGACGATCGTCGTTGCGGATTGCCTGCACGGCCCACTGGACCGTGAAGGCGGCGAGCACGAGGGTCCAGAAGATCCAGCCCGACGGGCCGAGTTCGATCACGCCTTCAGGGAACCATTCCTCACCGGCATCGCGGGCGGCGGCCCGCTCACTGACATAGACGGCAAGCACGCCGAAGTAGGCCATGAGGGCCGCGCCACTGGCGAACATTGTGCCGACGAGCACCGTGCGGGGCCGGCGGATCGCGGGTGCGGCGAGCTGGGTGGTGGTGGCGGTCATCAGGACTCCCCTCCCTCGTCGCCAGGCGTCTCGTCGAGCAGCGGCGCCTCCGAACGGACTCGGGCGGGCGGCTCGGCGAAGTTGCCGGCGGGCGGCGGCGTGGCGGTGGCCCACTCAAGGGTGTGGCCGCCCCATGGGTCGTCGCCGGCCTCGCCTGGCTTGACGTAGGCCAGGGTGATCGCACCAAGTGCGCCGAGGACGCCGAGCAGCACGACGATCGAGCCGATCATCGAAAGGACGATCATGGCGTCGCCGAGACTGTCGTCGGCGGACGCCAACAGCACGTCAGGGGTGTCGACGAACCCGGCGATCACGTCGGTGGCACCGAGCAGGACGCCGCCGAGCAGGAGGAGGATCATCGCGCCAAGCCCCTGGATGCCCGAGAAGAGGCGACCGTCGGTCTTCGGGGCCCAGAACCACCAGCCGCCGAGGGAGCCAAGAATGGCGGCGACAGCAACGAGGTTGAGCACGCCGGTATCGGCGGTGGTGCCGATGAGGTCGAGCGGGTCGATGACACGCAGAGCGCCAGCGGCAGTGGCGGCCAAGAAGAGCAGCATCGAGCCGAGAACGCCGATCATGTGGGCGGGCGGGATGCCGACCGGCGCTTCGCCGGAGACGAGGGTGGCGCTGTTGCCGCCAAGCGAGGCGAGCACGGGGACCATGGCGGCAACACCGAACGCGATGTACACCAGCGTGTCGCGCTCGTCGCCGAAGAACGGCTGGGACCAGCCGCCGATGGCGAGCAGGCCGGCGAGACCGAGGAGGATCATCATCGCCTCGTGGCTGACCTGGCGGCCCTTAGCGACGACCGGGATGACCGAGCCGGCGATGCCGAGGACAGGAACGGCAGCGGCGTACACCGCCGGCTGGTCAAGAATCCACGCCAGCTGTGCGTACAAGTCGAAGCTGGGATTGGGTGCGCCAACGAAGAGGCCGGCACCGCCGGAGAGGTCGATGTAGAGAACTGCGATATTGGCGATGGCGACTGGGAGGGTGAGAACCCAGACACTGCCTGCGACGAGCATCGACCAGGCGAACAACGGGACCTTGGTGAGACCCATGCCCGAGGTGCGCAGCGACACCACGGTGGTGACGATACAGATGGTGCCGAGGATGATCGACACCATCACCATGCCGGTGCCGAGGAGGGTGAGTCGGATGGCGTCGGCTTCGTCACCGGAGACGCCGTCGAGGGCACCCCAGCCCCCGCCCGCGAGGACCGAAATGACGGTGATCAGCGAGCCGAGCACATAGCCCCACGCCGCAGCGAGCGCCGCTCGAGGGAAGGCGATGTTGGTGCTGCCGACCTGCATCGGCGCGATGATGGTGGCGAGACCGACGAACAGCGGGATCGCGACCATCAACACGATGCCGAAGCGATACAGCGACCACATCTGGAAGTAGCTGTTCACCCCGCCGAACACGTCGATCGCATCGGCATCAAGTCGCTCAAAAGAGACCAGGACACCGATCACGGAGAAGAAGAGGAGCGACAGGGCGCCGAAGCGCAGCCAGATTCGGCCAATCGCCTTGTGATCGCTGGTGGTCAGCCAGTCGTACAGTCCGCCGACCGCGGGAAGCGGCGCAGCACTGGACTCGGCCGCCTCCGAAGGCGGTGCCTCAGTCATCGTCATGGGTTCTGCAATCCTCTACGGCGCGGGCCCCTGCCCTCATCGCTGAAATGTTTTTGGTGCGCGTCCGGACAGCACGGACACGAACCCGCCAAAGCCTACAGGTGCCCACCGCTTGGAGCGGAAACCGAGCACAAGGAAATGCGGCGCGATCTCGCACCGTTTTGCGCAATCTCGCCCCTTCTCGCGCAATTCGGGCCGGTTCGGGCCCGAATGAACGGCCGCAGCGCGTGCCTAGAGGCCGTTTCGCGCCATGACATCGATAGCCATGGCGCCAAAGAGCAGGGTCACATAGGTGATCGACCAACCGAACAGCGCCATCGCCAGCTTCGGTCGAGGATCCCGGTACACCTTCACCGCAAGGCCGAGGAACACGGCGCCGGTCACGATCGCAACACCGACATAGATGGCACCCATGTCAGCGACCGGGGCAAAAGCGAGCGTGAGGCCCCAAAGCAACACTGTGTAGAGAATGATGCGGGTGGCGGTGGTCCTGAGCGATTTCACCACCGGCAGCATCGGCACGTCCGCTGCCCGGTAATCGTCTCGGTAACGAATCGCCAAGGCCCAGAAGTGCGGTGGGGTCCAGTAAAAGATGATTGCGAAGAGCACCACCGGCGGCCAGTCAAGCGTGTTGGTGACCGCTGACCAGCCCACGAGCACGGGCACCGCCCCGGCGGCGCCACCGATGACGATGTTGGCCGTGGAGTTGCGCTTCAGCCAGAGGCTGTACACGAAGACGTAGAAGAGGGTAGCACTGACGGCGAGGCAGGCCGACAGCAGGTTGACGGTGCCCCATAACCACAGGAAGGCAAAGATCTCGACGCCAAAGGCGAACACGATTGCTTGGCGCGGGGTGACCTCCCCGGTGACGAGCGGGCGGTCCTTGGTGCGTTCCATCAGGGCATCGATGTCGCGATCGATGTACATGTTGAAGGCGTGCGCGCCGCCGGCGGCGAGCGTGCCACCAAAAACGGTGGCGAAGATCAACCACAGCGACGGCAGCCCACCCTCGGCGACAATCATGGTCGGCACCGTCGTGACGAGCAGCAACTCGACGATCCGGAGTTTCATCAAGGCGACGAACGCAAGGACCTTCGGGCGCGTCGGCGCATGGGTGGTTGCAGTCACAATCTCAGGCTACGGCCACTAAGGCAACTCCAACCAGCTGGCCCTAACGTCTTAGGCATGTTCCGTGGTGCGATTTCCCCTGAGCGCTACGTGCAGCTCGCCCGCGGCGCACTCTGGTCTCTGGCCGTCATCGTGATCACTGGGGCAGCCGTCCGGCTCACCGGTTCCGGCCTCGGCTGTTCAGACTGGCCGACATGCGAGGAGGACCAATTCGTCGCCTCACTTGAACACCACGCGCTCATCGAATTCGGGAACCGCCTCTTCACCGGGGTCGTCACGATCGCCGTGGTGCTCGCCGTCCTCGGGTCGATTCGCCGCGGTCCAAAGCGACGCGACCTGATCCGGTGGTCGTTGGGACTCGTCGTCGGCGTGATCGCCCAAATCCTGCTCGGGGCGGTGCTCGTGCTCACCCACCTCGATCCGCGTTTCACGATGGGGCACTTCATCTTGTCGATGGTGCTGCTATGGAACGCAGCGGTGTTGATCGAGAAGGCCAAGACCGACATCGCCGACCCGGCACCGCTCTGGATGGGCGCACCATCGGGTCACGACCGCCCGATCCGCAACGCAAGCCGCACCCTCTTCGCCTTCGGCTCGATCCTGCTAGTCACCGGCACGATCGTCACCGGATCAGGCCCACACTCCGGCAGCGACGACGAACTCGTCGCCGATCGCCTCCCGTTTCTTGTGCGAGACGTGACTCGCATCCACTCGATCACGGCGTTCACGGTGCTCGCCGTGGTGCTCGTGATCATCCGTCGTGCCCATTGCGCCGAGAAGTTCGTGTTGCGTGAGCAAGCGATGCGGCTTATGACCCTGCTGGTCGCTCAGGGTTCGGTCGGGTATTGGCAGTACTTCAGTGGCGTTCCGGCCCAACTCGTGGCGGTCCACATCACCCTCGCCTCGATCACCTGGATCCAGATCGTGCGTCTTGCGTGGCAGGCCGAACAGGTGCCGGCGCGCGATCGTGTTCTCGTATGACGGCCCCGCTCACCACACCAACCATCGACACCGAGGAACATGTGGCGTTCGATCACCCGTGGAAGGTGATCGTCTGGGATGACCCGATCAATCTGATGTCGTATGTGGCCTTCGTATTTCGGAAGGTCTTCGGCTACTCCAAGGACCAAGCAGAGCAGTTGATGATGCAGGTGCACGTCGAGGGCCGAGCCGTCGTTTCGTCGGGAACTCGCGAGAAGGCCGAACTCGACGTCTTCCGGCTCCACGAACACGGCCTGTGGGCCACGCTCGAACAGGACCAGTGATGCCGGCCTTCTTTCGTCGTCGTTTCCGTTGGAAGAACGGTCAGGTCGTCGTCGAACTACCCGACGACGAGCAGGACATGCTTCGCCACGTGCTGCCCCAGCTGCGCGAACTGGTGATGGGCGAGACCGACCCTGCACTGCGTCGGCTGTCGCCACCGGCACGACCCGACGACGCTGACGCCGAGGCGTTCTACCGCCAGATGATCACCGACGAGTTGCTGGCGTCGCGTCTCAAGGCGATCGAGGTCGTCGAGGAAGGCATCGGCGGCACCGTCCTCGACGACGCTGGTGTCGACTCGTGGATGCACAGCCTCAACGCCCTCCGTCTCGTGCTCGGTGAGCGGCTCGATGTCGACGTGATCGGCCACGACCTCCTTCACGACCTGGACCCCGACGACGATCGGGTGCCGATCGTGGCACTGTACGAGTGGCTCGGCTGGCTTCTTGAACAGTTGGTCGACGCTGCGATGAACAGCTTCGACCACTGACAAATCCGGGTTCTGTCGGCCACCAGAACCCCCCGGAACCCCGTACACTCTCTAGTCGGTTGGTTCGCCGACCATGAACCATCGGCTCCGGCCGATAGTTCTGCCCCCGGCCCACCGGGAGGTAGGCCCCATTCGTCCAGCGGCCTAGGACGCCGGCCTTTCACGCCGGTAACACGGGTTCGAATCCCGTATGGGGTGCGAGACGGTTGCAGGTTGTCATCGCGATGAACGACCTCTACCGTTCCTATGTCGTTCGGTCCGCCGAGCGAGGGGTCCTGTAGATCAGTTTGGAGTGATCGCCACCCTGTCAAGGTGGAGGCCGCGGGTTCAAATCCCGTCAGGACCGCACATGCGCCTTGCAGGAATGCAGAGCGCACCCAGAGGTCGGGTAGCTCAGTTGGCAGAGCGACCGCCTGAAAAGCGGTAGGTCACCGGATCGACGCCGGTCCCGACCACCATTCGAACATCACCCCGGCCAAATCGGTCGGGGTGATGGCATTTTCGTCCTCAGAACGCTGCGGCCGTGTGCCACCCGGCGTGGATCGCCCCTTCGAGATAGCCCACCCCGCCCGCATCACCGATCACGATCGGCTCGAAGCCGGCTTCCGTGAAGGCCTCGGCCACGGCGAGATCACCATCAACCAGTTGAGCGATCACGACGGTGTCGGCAGCCGCGCCGGCATCGCCCTCGTCGGTCGACCAGGTGACGGTGTCGGCCCCGATCTCGATGTCGCGGGCACCGGTGACGAGCGCGACGCCGTGATCACGGAGATCGCCGAGCACACGCCAACGCCGAGGATGGGCCATCTCAAGTGCGAGTTTGTCGCCTTCCTCAAGCACGGTGACCTGCCGATCTCGTTCCATCAAGAACTCGGCGAGTTCGGCGCCGACGAGACCACCGCCGATGATCACAACCCGCTTCCCCACCGGCATGTACTGCTCGGTGAACTTGGCGAGGATCCCAGGGTCGTCGATCAAGCCGACCCGACGACCGATGCCGAGCGCGAGACGAGCCGGCAACGAAAGCTTCTTCGCCACCCCGGTGGCGCCAGCACCGGTGAGCAACTCGCGAAAGTCGTCGCCGTCGAAGACGTGCGAGCGGTCGGCTCCGGGCAACGTCGAGCGCGTGCGGGCCGCCCCGGTCGCCACCACGACATGATCGGGCGAGAGCGCAGCAACGGCGTCGGAGGTTGCGGTCGTGGCCGTGCGGACGTCGACCGCCAGGCGCCGCATCTCGTGCTCGTACCACCTGAGCAGCCGAAGGTTGGGTTCGTAGAGCAGCGCCGCAAAACGCAACGCTCCGCCGATGTTCCCCGACGCCTCGAAGACGGTGACGTCGTGCCCTCGCAGGGTTGCGACGCGAGCGACCTCGAGTCCGGCAGGTCCGCCACCGACGACCACGATCTTCTTCGGCGTCTCGGCCGGCGTGGACTCGACGGCACCGAGTTCGGACTCACGGGCGAGCACGGGATTCACCGCACACTTCACCCGACGGTCGAAGAAAGGCTGGGCGACGCAGACGTAGCAGTTGATGCAGGGCCGGATCTCCTCGACCCGGTTCTCGCGGACCTTTAGTCCCGTCTCAGGGTCAGCAAGCATCTGACGCCCCATCGCGACGATATCGGCCTTGCCGTGACCGATCATCTGGTCGCCGGTGCTCGGCCGGATCCGCCCGACGGCAATCACCGGGACCGGAAGCGCCTCGGTGAGACGACCGCTGAGCGCTGCGTGCTTCGCCTCCTGGTCGAGGATCATGCCGTCGGTGAACGCCTGGCCCGAGGTCATGTCCCCATAGGCGGACAGATGAATGGCGTCGGCCCCGGCTTGGACTGCGAGCCGGGCAGTGATCTCACACTCGTCGAACGTGATGCCGTCGGGGGTTCGATACTCAAGCGCATCGAGGCGCACCCAAACCGGGAAGTCTCCACCGGTGCGCGACTTCGCTTCGGCGACGACCTCGCACAGGAACCGGGCCCGGTTCTCGATCGGACCGCCGTACTCGTCGTCGCGCCGGTTCCACTGGCGCGACAAAAACCCCGAGAGCAGATAGCCGTGGGCGCCGTGAATTTCGACGGCGTCGAACCCAGACACTCGGGCGCGGACGACTGCGTCGCCGAGTTGCTCGGTGATCGCAGCGATCTCGTCGGTGGTCATGGCCTGGAACTGCGGCTTCATGTCGGCGCCACCTGATGCAGCCGCCATCGCCATCAGTTCGTCGATCGACAAGTCGTTGATCATGTCGAGCGAGCCGTGCCACTCGGGCAGCGACGGCACATAGACCGGGTCGCCGTTAGCGACATCGACCCGGCTGATCTTGCCGTGATGCACCAACTGCACGGCGATCTTTGCACCATGGCGATGGACGGCGTCGGTGAGCTTGCGCAGCGCCGCGATGTAGCGATCGTCCGACATCGCCAACTGGTGGACCGAGTTAGCGCCATGCGGGTAGGCAAAGGCAGCGACCTCGGTGACGAGAAGTCCGGCACCGCCAGCGGCTCGTGCTTCGTAATAGGCGATGACCTCGTCGTTGGCCATGCCGTCGTCACCGACGATCTCGACACCCATTGGCGCCATGGCGATGCGGTTGGCCACCGTCATCGAACCGATCTTCACGGGCGCAAGGAGATGCTCGGTCATCGCGCGGGACCGTAGCGAACCGCGCCCGACGGCGGCGAAATCACCTCAGTACCGGACGGCGCCGTCGATCACTGCGGCGTTCGCAACTGCAGCCGCGACGGCAGGCGCCACCGTGTGATCGAACACAGAGGGCACGACGAAGTTCGGAGTGAGATCGTTCTCGTCGACGGTGGCGGCAATGGCGTGGGCGGCCGCGACCTTCATCGACTCGGTGATGCTGTGGGCGCCGACATCGAAGGCCCCCCGGAAGATGCCGGGGAACGCCAGCACGTTGTTGATCTGGTTTGGGAAGTCACTCCGGCCGGTGGCCATGACCGCAGCAAGCCCGTCAGCCGCCTCAGGACGGATCTCCGGATCGGGATTAGCCATGGCGAAAACGATCGGATTCGGCACCATCTTGCGAAGGTCACTTGCGTCGATCAGGTCGGCGGCGGACACGCCGATGAAGATGTCGGCGCCTTCGAGCACGTCCTGGAGGGTCCCGGCCTTGCGATCGGGATTGGTGTGCTCGGCGAACCACTCCTTCGCGAAGTTCAGTCGGTCGCGACCCGAGTAGACCGAGCCGGTGGAGTCGACACCGACGAGTTCGCCGTACCCGGCGTCGCGCAGGATCTTGCCGATGGCGAGGCCCGCAGCGCCCATGCCGGAAATGACGACCGAACAGTCCTCCGGTTTCTTGTCGATTAGCTTCAGGCTGTTGGTGAGGCCAGCGAGGGTCACCACCGCCGTGCCGTGCTGATCATCGTGGAAGACCGGGATGTCGAGACGTTCCTTGAGGGTGTCCTCGATGGTAAAGCACGCCGGTGCGGCGATGTCCTCGAGGTTGATGCCACCGAAGGTCGGGGCGATCCGCTCGACGGTCTCGATGATCTCGTCGGGGTCCTTCGTGTCGAGGCAGATCGGGAAACCGTCGACGCCGGCGAACTCCTTGAACAGCAGCGCCTTGCCCTCCATGACCGGCATGGCCGCTTCGGGACCGATATCGCCGAGGCCGAGCACGGCGGTGCCATCGCTGACGATGGCGACCGTGTTTTTCTTGATCGTGTACTCGTGGGCCTTGGCCACGTCGTCGTGGATGGCCATGCACACGCGGGCGACGCCAGGGGTGTAGGCCATGGCGAGATCGTGGGCGTCGGCGACGCCGCACAACGGCAGCACCTCGATCTTGCCGCCTTCGTGGATGCGGAAGGTGCGGTCCCACCATTCGACCACGGTGACACCCGACAAGGTCTCCGCCACCTCGACGAGTTTGCGACCGTGGGCCTCATCGCGGGCGTGGATATCGATGGTGCGCGAGACGCTGGGGCCCTTGGCCTCGAAGCCGGTAGCGCCGGCGATGTTGCCGCCGGCTTCGCCAATGGCGACGGCGAAACGGCCGAGGGTGCCGGGAACGTTGTCGAGAACGATCTTCAGCCCGATGGAGTAGGCGGCGGTCGGGACCTTGCTCATGACCCGGGACGCTAGCGGGGCCGCCGGTCCTAGCCCCCATGCAGCCCGTCAGCCGTCTTTCCGTTCTCGCCGACACGCAGTAACAGGCCTCGGCGCCATCCCAGAAAGCAGATTGATCCCTCGTTAGAGTCCATCACATGGCACCCCGTCCCGGAGAGATGACCGACGAGCACAAGGCTGCTCTGGCAGAAGGCCGCGCTCAGGGCAGCGCTGTGCGCGCCTACCTCGAAGCTCTCGAGAGCCACAAACCGAAGCGCGGCCGCAAACGCACGCCCGAGACCATCCGGGCGCGGCTTACGACAGTCGATGCGGCCATCAAACAGGCCGACCCGATGAGCCGGCTCCAGATGATTCAGGAGCGCATGGATCTCACAGCCGAACTCGAGGCAGCCGAACGGCCAATCGACCTCAGCGCCCTCGAGGATCGGTTCGTTGCGGTGGCCAAGGCCTACAGCGAACGCAAGGGCATCTCCTACACCGCATGGAAGGAGTTCGGGGTTCCCACCCCGCTCCTCAAGCGGGCAGGCATCACCCGCGTGAGCTGATCAAACCCGGACCTCGGCGCCAGCTGACGCAGCCTCGGGGTGCGCAGCCAAGACGCCGTTTGCACGGGCGATGACTCGCGCCACCTGCGTCATGGCCGTGCCGGTGAACTCCTGGGGATTCTCGAGCAACGCCTCTAGCTCGTCGCGGTCGAGCGGCATCAACGAGTCGCCGGCAAGGCGGTCGACGAGCGACGCGTGATCGCCACCTTCGCGCCGGTCGAGTGCGGCAGCCACGGCGTGTTCCTTGACCAGTTCATGTGCCGCTTCGCGGCCGAGCCCACCATCGACCGCAGCGGTCAGAATGCGGGTGGTCGCGAGGAAGGGGAGGTCGCGGCGCAGCTCAGCCTCGACGACCACCGGGAAGACCCCGAACTCATCGAACACGCTGAGCGCAGTCTGGATGAGACCGTCGGCAGCCATGAAGGCGTCGGGCAACATGACCCGCCGCACTACAGAGCAGCTCACGTCGCCCTCGTTCCACTGGCGGCCGGCCAAGCCCGCGGCCATGGTGAGGTGGCCGTCGATAACGAGCTTGAGACCGTTGACCCGTTCAGCGCTTCGGGCGTTCATCTTGTGCGGCATCGCCGAGGAGCCGACCTGGCCCGGGCGGAAGCCCTCGGTCGCCAACTCGTGACCAGCCATGAGGCGAAGCGTGGTGGTCGCGCTCGACGGAGCCGACACGGCCTGCGCGATCGCCGACACGACGTCGAGGTCGAGCGAACGGGGATAGACCTGGCCGACCGAGTCGAGCACCCGCGAGAAACCGAGGTGTTCGGCGACCGCCTGCTCGAGTTCATCGACACGATCGGGATCCCCAAGCAGATCCAGTTGGTCGAGACGAGTACCGACCGGGCCCTTCAAACCGCGGAGTGGATAGCGAGCAAGGAGCTCCTCGACTCGCTCAACCCCGATCATCGTCTCTTCCGTAACATCGGCAAACCGCTTGCCGAGGGTGGTGGCCTGGGCGGCGACGTTGTGGGTGCGGGCGACCATCACCTCGCCTGCGTGACGCTCGGCCAGCGACGAGAAACAGGCGAGGAGGGCGACGAGACGGTCGCGCAAAATCTCGAGCGATCGCCGGACCTGGAGTTGCTCGACGTTCTCGGTGAGATCGCGCGAGGTCATCCCCCGATGGATGAGTTCGTGACCGGCCAACGCGCAGAACTCGTCGATGCGGGCCTTGACGTCGTGGCGGGTGATCGCCTCGCGCTCAGCGATCGACGCCAGGTCGACCTGGTCTTTGACCGCCTCGTAGGCCTCGATTGCTTCGTTGGGCACGGTGACGCCGAGTCGCTGCTGCGCCCGCATCACGGCGATCCACAGTTCGCGCTCAAGCACAACCTTGCGCTCGGGGGACCAGACCTCATTCATCGCTTCGCTCGCATAGCGAGCCGAGAGCACGTTCAGCATTGGATCTGTCGTCATGGTGTCACCGTTCCATTCCGTTCAGGGGTCTTCAAGAACCCGGGCTGATCGAGAGGCAGGCCATGATGTCCGGCGATGCCCACGAGGTCAGGCGGCTCGATCGAGGAACTGCTCGCGACCCGGACCCACGCCGACGAGCCGGATCGGCACACCGATCTGCTGCTCGAGGAAGGCGACGTAGTCGGCTGCCGCTGTCGGCAGGTCGTCGGGGCGGGTGACGCCGCTGATGTCGGTCTTCCAACCAGGCAGTGTCTCGTAGATCGGAACGGCCTTGTGGAGATCCGACTGGTGGTACGGCAAATGATCGTGCCGGACGCCGTCGATCTCGTAGGCGACGCAGACCTTGACCTCGTCGAGTTGATCGAGCACGTCGAGTTTCGTGAGCGCGATCTCCGACAGTGAGTTGATGCGCGCAGCGTGGCGCATCATCACGGCATCGAACCAGCCGGGTCGACGGCGACGACCCGTGTTGGTCCCATACTCGTGGCCGACGTCGACGAGGTGGTCCCCGATCTCGTCGAACAACTCGGTCGGGAACGGACCAGCACCGACTCGCGTGACGTACGCCTTCGCGATGCCGATGATGCGTTCGATGTCGCGCGGGCCGACACCGGCGCCAGTACATGCGCCACCCGACACCGGGTTCGACGAGGTGACGAACGGATACGTGCCGTGGTCGAGATCGAGGAAGGTCGCCTGTGCACCCTCGAGCAGGATGTGCTGGCCGGCCTCAAGCGCGTTGTGAACGATTGAAATGGCGTCGCCGATGTGCGGAGTGACCCGCGGGGCGCAGGTGTCGAGATACTCTGCAGCGATCTCGTCGGGATCGACCGGCTGCTGGTCGAAGACCTTGGTGAGCACTTGGTTGGTGTAGCCGAGGACGACATCGAGCTTGGCCCGGAAGATCTTGGCATCGGTGAGATCCTGGACTCGCAGACCGACGCGCATCGCCTTGTCGGCGTAAGCCGGGCCGATCCCCCGCTTGGTTGTGCCGAGCTTGGCGTCGCCGAGATGGCGTTCGTGCAGGGCGTCGAGCTCTTGGTGGTACGGCATGATCAGGTGGGCGCTGCCGGAAACCTTGAGCATCGACGTGTCGACGCCCCGGGACTCGAGCATGTCCATCTCACTGATCAACACTCGGGGATCGACGACCACGCCATTGCCGATCACCGGCGTGATGTGGTCGTAGAGCACTCCACTCGGGACGAGTTGGAGGGCGAAACTCTCACCGTCGACCACGAGGGTGTGGCCGGCGTTGTGGCCGCCCTGATAGCGGACGACCACCTCCATCTCCTTGGCGACGAGGTCGGTGAACTTGCCCTTCCCCTCGTCTCCCCATTGAGTACCGACGACAACGGTCGCAGGCACGGCGCACTCCTCTCGCGGATTTGCGTTACCACGTGAGGCTAACGGAACCGAAGCAGCTTGAGCAGCCCCTTTGTCATTGGCGGCGACCCGCCCGGTGATTGGGGTCAGCGCAGAACGAAGGTGCGTACTGCTGCCTCTGGCATCTGGTCGGCCGGTTCACGCGACCATTCCGAGTTGTCCACAGCCTTGTCCCCAGCAGTTTCTCCAAGTGGGGACAGCGACTGATCGGGTTCGATATCGACGGTGACCGTGTCGCCTTCGAGATAGCGACCTTCCAACACGGCGAGCGCCAGACGGTCGCCGATCTCGCGTTGGATCAACCGCTTTAGCGGGCGGGCGCCGAACGCCGGATCGAAGCCCTCGGCCGCCAGCGCCTCCTTTGCCTCGTCAGTCACCACAAGCGAGAGACGCCGCTCGGCCAGGCGCGTGCCGAGGCCGGCGAGCTGGATATCGACAATCGACAGCAGGTCGGTTTCGGTGAGCGGCCGGAACCGAACGATGTCGTCAATGCGGTTCACGAATTCGGGTCGGAAGAAGTCTCCGGGCTCACCGGGGAGGTTAGACGTCATGATCAACACGACATTGCTGAAGTCGACCGTGCGACCCTGACCGTCGGTGAGGCGGCCATCGTCGAGCAGCTGCAGCAGGGTGTTGAAAACGTCAGGATGGGCCTTCTCGACCTCGTCGAGCAGCACGACGCTGTACGGACGCCGCCGGACGGTCTCGGTGAGCTGGCCGCCCTCGTCGTAGCCGACGTAGCCGGGGGGTGCGCCGATCAGTCGGCTGACACTGATCTTCTCCTGGTACTCCGACATGTCGATGCGGACCATCGAGCGTTCGTCGTCAAATAGGAACGCAGCGAGCGATCGCGCCAGCTCGGTCTTGCCGACACCCGTCGGGCCGAGGAAGAGGAAGCTGCCGATCGGGCGGTTGGGGTCGGCAAGGCCGGCCCGACTGCGCCGGATCGCGTTGGCGACGACCGACACGGCGTCGTGTTGGCCGATCACTCGCTCGTGGAGGTGATCTTCGAGGCGGACGAGCTTTTGCACCTCGCCCTCCATCAGCCGGCTGACAGGCACGCCCGTCCAGCGCGACACCACCTCGGCGATGTCCTCCTCGGTGACCTCCTCTTTCAGCATCGAGTCCTGTGCTTGGATCGTGTCGAGCTTCTCGCGGGCCTCCTCGAAGGCGCGTTCAAGATCAGGGATGCGCCCGTAACGGAGCTGAGCGGCCTTCTCGAGATCGGTCTCGCGATCGACCTCGCCCCGAAGCTGATCGAGCTCTTCGTTGATGGTCTGCAGCGACTCGATGGCGTCCTTCTCCGACTGCCACCGAACGGTGAGACCGGCGAGTTCCTCCTGAAGATCGGCGATCTCGCGGTCGAGATCCTGGAGCCGCTCTGCGGAAACCGCATCGGTCTCCTTGGCGAGGGCGAGTCGTTCGATCTCGATCTGGCGGATGCGCCGCTCCACGACATCGATCTCGGTCGGCACCGAGTCGATCTCGATCCGAAGCGACGAGCCGGCCTCGTCGACGAGGTCGATCGCCTTGTCGGGAAGGTGGCGTCCGGTGAGATAGCGATCGCTGAGAACCGCCGCAGCAACAAGCGCAGCGTCTTGAATACGGACGCCGTGATGGATCTCGTAGCGCTCTTTGAGGCCGCGCAGGATCGCCACCGCAGCCTCGACCGACGGTGGTTCGACCAGTACCTGTTGGAAGCGTCGCTCGAGGGCCGGGTCCTTCTCAATGTACTTGCGGTACTCGTCCAGCGTGGTGGCTCCCACCATTCGTAGACGGCCGCGAGCGAGCATCGGCTTCAACATGTTGCCGGCGTCCATGGCGCCGTCGGCGCCGCCGCCCGCACCTACGACCGTGTGCATCTCGTCGATGAACGTGACGATCTCGCCGTCGGCATCCTCGATCTCCTTAAGCACCGCTTGCAGTCGCTCTTCGAACTCGCCGCGGTACTTCGCGCCGGCGACCATCGAGGTGAGGTCGAGGCTGATGAGCCGCTTGTTCTGGAGACTCGTGGGTACGTCACCTTCGACGATGCGCTGGGCGAGCCCCTCGACGATGGCGGTCTTGCCGACACCCGGCTCACCGATCAACACCGGGTTGTTCTTCGTGCGACGACTCAGCACCCGGATCACCCGGCGGATCTCCTCATCGCGGCCGATGACCGGATCGAGTTCGCCTTTGCGGGCCCGCTCGGTGAGGTCGAGACCGAACCGCTCGAGCGCCTGGTACTGGTTCTCCGGGTTCTGGCTGGTGATGCGACGACTTCCCCGCACCTCGCGAAGCGCATTGAGCAAGGTCTCGTGGTCGACCCCGCCGAGGCCCTTGCATTGGCCGTGCAGCGCCAGCAAGAGATGCTCGGTGGAAAGGTACTCGTCGGTGAGGTCCTCGCGAACCTGGTCGGCTTTGTCGAAGACGTTGCGAAGGGCCCGGCTGAGCTGGGGCTCGGAGCCGTAGGCGTTGGGCAGCTTGTCGAGGACAAGTTCGGCCTCGTTGCGCGCGGCGACGATGTCGACCTCGACCCGGTGCAGGAGCGGGAGGACAATGCCCTCCTCTTGGCCGAGCAGGGCGAGCAACAGGTGTTCCGGAACGATCTCCGGGTGTGACGCGGACCGGCCGAGTTCGGTGGCCGCCGAGAAGGCTTCGGTTGCTTTGAGCGTCCAACGGTTGGGATCGAGCGCCATGGGGGAACCTCCGGGTGCCGGTGCGGCGAGGGAAGCAAAGTTGAGTGCCTCTGACTCAACTTTACCGGGGCTGATGTATTCCAGATCTGGAAGGGTTTGTTCGTTGGGGTGAGCAGCGCCATGTCGGGCGCGGCTGATCACGTGTGGCGTAAGGCTCGAACGGAGAGCAAGGCCGTTGCGACATCCTCCCAGCGACTCGACGAGGCTGCGGCCGCCGCCGCGAGTTCATCGAGTTGGCCTGCGGCAGCGAGCACCGCATCGGCCACCGAGACCGCATCGACCGCGTCGGCGACCACGCCGTTGACGCCATGCTCAATGACCTCTGGGAGGCCGCCGACCGGGGTCACGACCACCGGTCGGCCGCCGGCGAACGCCAACGGGGCGATACCCGACACCGTTGCGCTGCGATACGGGGCGATCACGAGGTGGTGCTCGGCGAGGATGGGACCGATCTCGTCATCGGGCACGTAACCGACCCGCACCTCGACCACGTCGGCGAGCATCCGCGTCGCGAGATCTTCACGCATCGGCGCAGGATCCTCCCAAAAGTCACCTGCGATCGTGAGACGGAGATCGACGCCGCGACGCCGCAATTCTGCAACCGCATCGATTGCCAGATCGGCCCCCTTGTAGGCCCGGACGAAGCCGAGGAAGAGCAGGCGAAGCGGTGGACGCTCCGGCATCGACTCAGCGACGAGCGGCAGGTTCGGCGGATGTGGTGTCACCGCAATGCGTTCGAGTCTGGCGCGCTCACGCATCACGGCTGCAGACGTCTCGGCGTGGACGACCGCCCCCTCACAGCGACGCATCACCATTCGCAGCAACGGGCGAGCGAGAGGCATGCGTTCATGCGGTTCGGGGTTGTGTACGAACGCGACGGCCTGACGGCCAGCGACCCGCAGCAGCACCCACAACGCAACGGCATGGAACGGCGTGACCCATGGGAACACGATCAGGTCAACAGACCGACACCGGCACCCTGCGAGGACCCAGCCGAGCGGGTTCCACCACCGCAACCGAAACCGCACCTGCCCATCACGCCGCGACACCGACGGCAGTTCACCCTTGAATAGAGCCGCCGGGTACAACGACTGCCACGACTCGACCACGACCTCATGCCCGAGACGCTCAAACGCCTCAACCGTGCGTAACCCATGCTGTGCGATACCGCCGCGATGAGGCGGTACGGGGCCGACGTAGGCGATGCGCACGACGGCGAGGCTAGTTGCGGTCAGCCACCACGCCTGTAGATGGTGATGCTCTGCGCTTGATGCAGCGGCACGAGATCACGCCGATGCTCGCGATGCGCTTCGGCAACGGCGTCGGCGGTCTGCTGGCGTGCGGCGCCGAGTTTCGCTTCGAGTTCGGCGACCCGGGCCTCGAGCTCCAGCACTCGCTTTGCGCCGGCGAGGTTCATGCCCTCGTTGGTGAGTTCCTGAATGCGGCTGAGCAGGGCGATGTCGGCGTCGCTGTACCGACGGCTTCCGCCACCGGTGCGCGACGGTTCGACGAGCCCCTTGCGCTCATAGATGCGCAAGGTCTGAGGATGCATGCCCGCCAACTCGGCGGCGACCGAGATGACGTAGACCGCCCGGTTGAAACGTTCGTTGTCCATCAGTTCCTCTCCCCTTTCGATGTTCACACGCCCAGGTGGGTGCGGGGTGAAACGTCACTTGCCGCAGCGAACGCCTCAACCGCCGCCTTCTGTTCCTCCGAGAGCGCCTCAGGCACGGCGACGACGGCAGTAACCAACAGATCGCCCGAACCTCCCTTGCCACGCAGACGGAAGGTCTTGCCCGAGGAAGTGCCAGGCGGAATGCGCATCTTCACTGGACCTGCATCAAGGGTCGGCACCGAGATGTCGGCGCCGAGGGTGGCCTCGGCGAAGGTGATCGGCACGTCGAGCGTGAGGTCGTTGCCGGCCCGACCGAACAGGTGGTGGTCGCGGACGGTGACCTTGATGAAGAGATCGCCGGGCGGACCGCCCAACCGGCCGGGAGAACCGCGGCCCTTCAGCCGGATCTTCTTGCCGGTCGTAACGCCGGCTGGGATCCGCGCCTTGATGTCGCGCGGGCCCTCGCCACCGTTGAGATGGATCGTCGTCTCAATGCCGTTGACCGCGTCCTCGAAGTCGAGGGCAAGATCGGCCTCAAGGTCATCGCCTCGCTGGGATCGCTGTTGGGCGCTGCGGAACCCGGGTGGGTTGCCGCCACCACCGCGGCCAAAGAAGCCGCCGAGCAGATCGCTGAGATCGTCAAACCCGACGTTGAAGCCGCCGGCCATCGGACCGAGGCGCCGCGCCTCGTCGTAACGCTTGCGCTTTTCCTCGTCGCCGACGACGTCATACGCCGCGGAGACCTCCTTGAACCGCTCCTCCGCTGCGGTGTCACCCGGGTTTTTGTCCGGATGCAGTTCCCGGGCGAGCTTGCGGTACGCCCTGGTGATGTCCTTGTCGGAGGCGTTCTCGGCGACGCCAAGCACCTTGTAGAAGTCCTTCTCGAACCATTCACGCTGGGGTTCGGCCATCGCCTGCCTCCTTTCGTCTCACTCGCTGACGTTCATCAATCGATCCACGGATGGATCAACCCTTCACCTTTACCATCGCAGCCCGGAGGACCCGACCGTTCCAGGCGTACCCCGTGCGCAGAACCTGGGCGACGACCGGTCCGTCCTGGTCATCGTCGCCGGGCTCACTCATGGCAGCCTCGTGCAGATTCGGATCGAACGGAGAGTCGACCTCGGCGATCACCTGAAGGCCGGCTCGTTCGAGCTCGCCCCGCAACTGACCAGCGATCGGTTCCACACCCTCGACTTCCTGCTGAGCCGCTGCGTCACACGCATCGAGCACCGGCAGGAGCGCCTCGGCAACCCGCGAACCGGCCTGGGCCGCTAAGTCCGAGTTGCGCTTCTCGGTTTGCTTGCGAAAGTTCTGAAACTCGGCGGACACCCGCTGCAGATCGGCGAGGTGCTGATCGCGCTCGGCCGTGACAGCCTCGAGCGCGGCGACGAGATCCTCAACCGTCACCGGCGCGTCAGCAACAGCTGTGTCGAGAGACGCCTCAGCGGCACCGTCCTCCACATCGGCAACCGGCGCGTCGTTGGTCTCATCGTTCACGACGTCTGCTCGTCGTCATCGAGGATCTCAGCGTCGACGACATCGTCGTCGCTCGGGGCGTCGTCCTCGGCATCACCTGCCGCGGCCTGGTCGGCGGCAGCCTGCTCGTACAAGCGCTGACCGAACTCTTGGCTCGCTGACATCAGCGACTCGGTGGCGTCCTTGATCGCCTCCATATCGGTGCCCTCAAGCGCCGTTTTCACGTCGGCGATCTTGGCTTCGAGCGTCGACTTCTCGTCGTCGTTGATGTTCTCGGCCTGATCCTTGATCATCTTCTCGGTCTGGTAGACGAGGCCGTCGGCGTTGTTGCGCACCTCGGCCTCCTCCTTGCGCTTGCGGTCTTCTTCCGCATGGGCCTCGGCGTCCTTGATCATCTGATCGATGGCGTCCTTGTCGAGGCTGCTCTGACCGGTGATGGTCATCGACTGCTCCTTGCCGGTCGCCTTGTCCTGGGCGGCGACATGAACGATGCCGTTGGCATCAATGTCGAAGGTGACCTCAATTTGCGGCATGCCGCGCGGGGCCGGGGGCAGATCGACGAGCTGGAACTTGCCGAGCGTCTTGTTGTACGCCGCCATCTCGCGCTCGCCCTGCAACACGTGGATCTCAACCGACGGCTGGGAGTCCTCAGCCGTGGTGAAGGTTTCGCTCTTGCGGGTCGGAATGGTGGTGTTGCGCTCGATGAGGGTGGTCATGACGCCACCCTTGGTCTCGATGCCGAGCGACAGCGGGGTCACGTCGAGAAGGAGGATGTCCTTCACCTCGCCGCGGAGCACGCCGGCCTGGACCGACGCACCGATGGCAACGACTTCGTCGGGGTTCACCGTCTTGTTGGGCTCCTTGCCGGTCATCTCGTTGACCAGTTCGGCGACGGCTGGCATCCGGGTCGAGCCGCCGACGAGCACGACATGGTCGATCTCGCCCTTGGTAAGTCCGGCGTCGTTGATCGCTGCCTCGAACGGCTTACGGGTGCGGGTCAACAAATCGGACGTGAGGTCCTGGAACTTAGCGCGGCTCAGCTCGTAATCGAGATGCAGCGGACCGGCGTCGGTTGCGGTCACGTACGGCATGTTGATCTGAGTCGAGGTGGTCTGCGAGAGCTCGATCTTGGCCTTCTCGGCCGCCTCCTTCAGGCGCTGGGCGGCCATCGGGTCCTTCCGGAGATCAACCCCGTGCTCGCCCTGGAAGGTCTCAGCGAGCCAATCGATGATGGCCTCATCCCAGTCATCGCCGCCGAGTTTGGTGTCGCCGCTTGTCGATTTCACCTCGAAGACGCCGTCGCCGAGTTCGAGCACCGACACGTCGAAGGTGCCGCCACCGAGGTCGAACACGAGGATCGTCTGATCCTCGGTCTCCTTGTCGAGGCCGTAAGCGAGCGCCGCTGCGGTGGGCTCGTTGATGATGCGCAGCACCTCGAGACCTGCGATCGCTCCGGCTTCCTGCGTGGCGGTGCGCTGCGCGTCGTCAAAGTAAGCCGGGACGGTGATCACAGCCTGGGTAACGGTGTCGCCCAGATACTCCTCGGCGTCGCGCTTGAGCTTCATCAGCGTGCGGGCGCTGATCTCCTGAGAGTTGTAGGCCTTACCGTCGATGTCGATGGTCCAGTTGGTGCCGACGTGACGCTTGACGGAGCGGATCGTGCGCTCCGGGTTGGTGATCGCCTGACGCTTAGCGACCTCACCGACGAGGACTTCGCCGTCCTTGGCGAACGCCACCACCGACGGGGTGGTGCGCGAACCCTCGGCGTTGGGGATCACGACGGGATCGCCACCTTCGAGAACGGAGACGACGGAGTTTGTCGTGCCGAGATCGATACCGACGGCCTTGGGCATGTGAAGCTCCTTCATTCGCTGCGACGTCGCCGCAGATTACGCGCCTGCGCTATTTCGCAGGCGGTTTTCGGGGTGCCGGGCGGTGTAGCCACCCAGCGGTTTGTGGTTGGGGGACACGGAGGTAACAACCAGGCGGGGCGGTAATGCATTCCCGATTGATCCAAAAAGTTGAGTGTGACTGTATCAACTTTCCTCCGATCCCAACTCGCGTGCTTGACCGCCTGCGATCTTGGCATTGATCAACGGCACGTCGTCCAAGAAGAACCACCCCGGACGCGGCAACGCCGGCCCCGACGACCCTCCAGGGGGGAGTGGTCGAATCGTCGGAACCGGCGATGCCGTGGATTCAGAACCCGTTCCTGGGTTCAACTGCGCAGAAGCGCAGGGTGAGGGATCAGCCGCCGCCGACCGTTTCAAGGCCGTACCCAGACGAGCCGTGCTCGGCGACGTCGAGGCCGGTGACCTCTTCCTCTTCGGAGACTCGCAGGCCCAGGGTGGCCTTGAGAGCGCCAAACAGGACGAACGAGGTGATGCCGACCCAGGCGGTCACGATCAGCACCATAACGAGCTGCATGGCGAGCTGATCGAAGCCGCCACCGTAGATAAGGCCCGCGTCTTCACGGCCGAGGAATGCATCGTCGTACTTGGCGAAGAGGCCAATCGAGAGCGTTCCCCAGATGCCGCAGGTGCCGTGCACCGAGATAGCGCCCACCGGATCGTCAATCTTGATCTTGTCGAAGGCGAGGACCGAGAAGACGACGATCGCACCACCGACGAGGCCGATGACCAAGGCGAAGACCGGGGTTACGGTGCCGACCGGGGCAGTGATGGACACCAGTCCGGCAAGCGCCCCGTTGCCCGCCATCGCCACGTCGGCCACACCCGTCTTGAGCCAGATGATGGCGGTGGCGCCGATCACACCGGCCGCTGCGGCGATCAAGGTGTTCATGGCGAGGAACGGCACAAACTCGTCAGCGGCAAGCTCCGATCCGGCGTTGAAGCCAAACCAACCGAACCAGAGAATGAAAACACCGATGACGGCATAGCCGACGTTGTGGCCGGGGATCGCCCGGGGCTTCCCATCCTCGCCGTACTTGCCGATTCGAGGGCCAACCATGTAGGCACCAACAAGAGCGGCGACGCCGCCAGTGAGGTGGACGATGGTCGAGCCGGCAAAGTCTGAGTACACCGCGTCGCCAATAGACATCTGGGCGATAAGGCCTCCGCCCCAGGTCCAGTGCACCACGACCGGGTAGATGATGGCGGTCATGACGGCGGCGAAAATGAGGTAGGTCGTAAACTTGGTACGCTCGGCCAAGGCGCCTGACGCGATCGTCACGGCGGTGGCGGCAAACACGACCTGGAAGAAGAAATTCGTGGCCGGGGTGAGGCCTGCCTCGAGATCGAATAGAACGGCTGGGTCAGCAGAATCCTGGAAGAAGAGATCGCCGAAGCCACCCAACCAGTCGCTGCCGCCCGAGCCGTAGGCGATGGTGTAACCGACGACAAAGAACATCGTTACGCCGATGGCCATGTCGGCGAGATTCTTCGCCATGATGTTGGCGAGGTTCTTCGCACGGGTGAGACCTGCCTCGACGAAGGCGAAGCCCGCCTGCATCAGGAAGACCAGCGCGCCGGCGATGACGAGCCACAGATTGTCCACCACGGCCTGCGGGGCGGAGTCGAGGTCCTGAGCGGATACTGGTGACGCCCACAACAGCGTGGTTGCCCCCAGTGTTGCGCCCGCAACGGTTTTCTTAAACATGACGGATTCCTTTCTCGGATTCATCTGAAAGTTAAGGACCCGGGTTTTCCGATCAGTTTTCGGTGTGTTACCCGTTTGCCGCGAGTTGCTGACCGGATTCTGACAGAGCGTCCATCAGGTACCCGCGACCGCGCACGGTGCGAATGTGGAGACCCACTTCAGCCACGCGGCGGCGCACGCGCGAGATGTGAACGTCGAGCGCGTTGCGCATCGGAGCCTCGTCGGACCAGACCGCTTCCATCAGATCTCGTCGCGACACGACCGCACCGAAGCGCTTCATCAGCGCGTCGACCACTCGCGCCTCGACAGGCGACAGAAGAACCGCTTCGCCCTGGAACCGCAGCACGCCTTCGCACGAGAGGGCAGGACGGTGGCGGGCCTCGGCCCGGCGGGCGAGCGTGTCGACTCGGATGCGCACGTCGGCCTGATCGGCCGGCAGTCGAACCCAATCCTCCAGTTCGTCGGACGGCTCCGGCGGGACAACGTCGGCGTCGACCACGACGAGCCGCGGCATCCCCTCGGCGCGAAGAGACTTCAGCTGCTCTCGAGCAGCGGGCCATCGAACGAGTCGGACGTCCATGGGATGAAGGTAGAACGAAACGATTTCAATAGTGTTTCGACGATATGAAAGTGAACCTAATCGAAGCTGGCAAAGAATAGACGCGTCGGAATGCCCAACCAGAACCGATGAGTTCACGGCGAGTACCCGAGGCGCTCACCTCCCCAATCTGAATCCAACCCGTGCCGAGTGCGCGCCGGAAACGTTGACAGAGGTAGATTTCGCTTGACATGAGTTCGCGCGTGAAGCCCCATCACATCGTCCGCATCATCGGTGTCGGTATCGCCCTGTTCACGTTCGGGTCCTATCTGGCCCCGTTCGTCTTCGAGTTCGACGAGGCGTCCGACGTCACTCGCAAGGTGTTCGGCAACGTCCCTGCCGGCTTGAAGCTGGCCTTCTACACCACCATCCCCATGCTGATCGTCTATGGCGGGTGGGTCGCCTCGTACCGGGTGAAGAACTGGGAGCGCGGTCGGCCCGACAACCGCCGCACCACACTTAAGAACGCCAAACGCCGCGCCGGCGACTTCCGCGCCGGCGTCTACATGCAGACCCTGCTGCGCGAACCGGGCGCCGGTGTCATGCACGCCATGATCTACTTCGGCTTCTTGATTCTGCTGGGTGTCACCACCGTGCTTGAGGTCAACCATCAGCTGCCGACCGACCTCAAGTTCCTTCACGGCAACGTGTATCGCGCCTACGCCCTCATCGGCGACACCGCTGGCCTGATCTTCACGCTCGGCATCGTGTGGGCGATCATTCGCCGTTACGGCCCCTTCACCTGGCGCCCGTACCGCATCCGCGTCAAGAGCAAGCCCGAACACGCCGTCATTCTCGGCACGTTCCTCGCAATTTCGATCACCGGCTATGGCGCCGAGATGTTCCGCATCGCTCTCGAAGGCATGCCCGAGTACGAACGCTGGAGCTTCGTCGGTTATCCGCTCGCCACGCTGGTCGAGAACAACGCAAACCTGGCCGGCTGGCACCAGTTCTGGTGGATCGCTCACGTCATCAGCTTCATCGCCTTCCTCGTCATCCTCCCGACGACGATGCTGCGCCACATGTTCACGTCGCCGCTGAACATGTACCTAAAGGATCGCGACCGCCCGAAGGGTGCAATGAAGCCGATGCCGAACCTCGTCGAGGGTGACACCGAGCTCGAAACCTTTGGTGCCAGCGTCATCGAGGACTTCACCTGGAAGCAGCTGCTCGACACCGATGCCTGCACGATGTGCGGTCGCTGCACCTCCGTGTGTCCGGCCCACGCCACCGGCAAGCCGCTCGACCCGCGCGAGATCGTGCTGAAGACGGGCGAGGTCATGGCACGCACCGGCGATCCGGCCGTCTCGCCTCCGATCGGTGTCGACAGCGAGATCACCGTTCCCGCCAACTGGATGTTCGACCGCGTCAGCCAGGAAGAGCTGTGGAGCTGCACCTCCTGCAAGGCCTGCGACGAGATCTGCCCGGTCAACATCGAGATCCTCGACAAGATCCTCGACATGCGTCGCTACTTGACGCTTATGGATTCCGACTTCCCGTCCGAGCTCGGCCAGGCGTACCGATCGATGGAGAACTCCTCCAACCCGTGGGGCATGTCGCAGAGCGACCGCGCCGACTGGACACGGGGCGTCGAGGGCATCGAGATCGTCGAGGGCGGCGACCCGCTCGAAGCGGAGTACCTCTACTGGGTCGGCTGCGCCGGCTCGTTCGACGACAAGAACAAGAAGGTCACCCAGTCGATGGCGAAGCTCATGCAGCGCGCCAACGTCGACTTCGCCATCCTCGGCCCGTCCGAGGCCTGCACCGGCGATTCCGCCCGCCGCTCCGGCAACGAGTACCTGTTCCAGATGCTCGCAACCCAAAACGTCCAGACGCTCAACTCGATGGGTGTGAAGAAGATCGTCACCCAGTGCCCGCACTGCTTCAACACCCTCGCCAACGAGTACCCGCAACTCGGCGGTCACTACGAGGTCGTGCACCACTCGCAGTTCCTCGAGTGGCTCGTTGACCAAGGGAGCCTCGACCTCACCACTGCTGAGCTCGACGAGCGCGTCGTCTACCACGACTCCTGCTACCTCGGCCGCCACAACGACGTCTACATGGCGCCGCGCAAGGTGCTCGGGTCGCTCGGCGGAATCCAGCTCGTCGAGGCCGAGCGTAATGGCACCAAGGGCATGTGCTGCGGCGCCGGTGGCGCTCGCATGTGGATGGAAGAGGACATCGGCGACAAGGTCAACGACGTCCGGGCCAAGGAGCTGGTGGAAACCGGCGCCGACCGGGTCGCGGTCGCCTGCCCGTTCTGTTACGTGATGATGGACGACGGCGTGAAAGCTGCGGGCAAGGAAGAGGATGAGGTCCGCGTCGCTGACATCGCGATCACCGTGCTCGAGGCCATCGAGACCGGTGAGGCCAAGTCACAAGCCGCGTCGCTTGCGTCCCAGACCGAGCTCGCCTCGCTCTCGCTGCAGCGCCCGTCGGACGGCGGCGGCGTCACCACCCGGGACTGATCCGCACCGCCGATAACGTCAGCGACTGTGACGGACTCACCGACCATCCTCGTCATCGACAACTACGACTCGTTCGTCTACATCCTCGTGCAGTACCTCGGGGAACTCGGAGCGCGTCCGGTTGTGCGACGTCACGACGAGATCGACCTCGATGGCATCCGGGCGCTCGACCCCGATGGCATGCTCATCTCTCCCGGTCCCGGCAACCCCGACGACTCGGGCGTGAGCATGGACATCTTGACCAACCTCACGACCGACACACCGATCTTTGGGGTGTGTCTCGGTATGCAGTGCATGGGTCAGGCCTTCGGTGGCGAGGTGGTGCGAGCGCCGCAGGTCATGCACGGCAAGACTTCGATGATCCATCATCGCGACATCGGCGTGTTTCGCGGTCTCCCAAACCCCGTCGAGGCCACCCGCTATCACTCGCTGATCGTCGAGCGCGCCACCCTGCCTGATGCGCTCGACATCACCGCAGAGACCGACGACGGTCTGATCATGGGCCTACGGCACCGCGAGCGCGACATCGAGGGTGTGCAGTTCCATCCCGAGTCAGTGCTGACCAGCGCCGGGCGCCCACTGATCACCAACTTCCTCGACCGCTGCCGCTAAGACGCCGGTCGAACGGCGGAATCAGTCGCCGTCGGCCGTTGTGGTCGGTGGGGTCGTCGTCGTTGTTGTCGTAGTCGTTGTCGTAGTCGTCGTCTCCGGGGCGGCCTGACCGACGGTGATGGTGACGAACAGGCCGACCTCGACCTCTTCATTCCGTTCCGGATCCTGCGCCATCACACGACCAACGTTCGGCGAACCGGCAGGCACCTGCTCAAAGATGACAGCCACATCTAGCAATTCATCACGCAGGAGCTCGATCGCGGTCTCAGCGAAAAGATCCGTCACCGCCGGCACCTCCACCGTCGGCAGGCCCGTCGACACCACGATCGAGACCTGGGAACCAAGAGCGGCGAGCTGATCAGCGGCAGGTTCCGTACGGATGACCTTGCCCTCTTCGATCTCCTCACTCGCCTCTTCGACCTGAGAAGGATTGACAATAAAGCCCGCTTCTCGCAGCGCGTTCACCGCTGCGATCACGTCAAGGCCTTCAACATCGGGCACCGGCGTAACTTCAGGACCCGTAGAAACCGTGATCTCCACCGTACTGCCAGGGGCAAGCACCGAACCCGGCGACGGGCTCTGACTGATAATCGTGCCAGCGTCCTGGGGACTCGTCGCGGTGACCTCGGTAACGACGTACTGGAACTCCTGCAACGTCGCAACCGCCTCCTCACGAAGACTGCCGATCACGCTCGGAACCGTGTCCGCCGTGCCAGAACTGACCCGGAGCGTCACCACCGAGTTGGGCTCAACCCGCTCACCCGAGGGCGGAACCTGAGCAAACACCTGGTTCACCGGCACCTCATCATTGGTCTCAAACTCAACATCAGGCTGAGCCAACCCAGCCTCAAGCAAAAGCTCACGAGCTTCTTGCACATCAAGGCCCTCAACGCTGGGCACGTCGACAACGTCGGCAACAACATCGACTGGCGTGTTCTCGTCGTCGCCCCCAAGAGCATCGAGGAACGAGGCGAACAGGTAGCCGAGGATCACGATGAGCACACCGAGCGAGGCGACCAGCGCAACGGTGCGCCAGATCCCACCGCCGCGAGGGGGTTCTTCGTAGTAGTAACCGGCAGCGCCATAGGCCGCCTGTTGCTGGGTGATGGCCGCTTGCTGGGCCGGGTCAGCGTAGCCAGGGATCGGCTGCTGGGGTACCCCAGTGCCTGGTGTCGGCGTGACCGGCTGTGCGGTGGTTGCATCGACCGCTGAGATCGGCGCCGTGGCCGGTGGCTCGGTGACTGGCGTTTGGGCCGGAGAATCGGGAGGGGCCTCAGCGGCGCCCGCAACAGCGCCAGCGGCACTGCCTACGGCAGCCGCACCCTTGCCAGAGATGCGGTGGGCACCAGCAAGATAGCGCCGAAGGTCGTTTCGGAGGTCGTCGGCAGTGGGATACCGGTTGGCCGGACTCTTGGCCAACAACTTAATCGTGATCGCCTGGAGCGATTCGGCGACCTGGACCCCGCGTTCGATGAGGCCGTCGGGACGCTCCTGCACGTGCTTGTAGGCGACAGCGACCGGGGTCTCGGCCTGGAAAGGCGGCACGCCGGCGAGCATCTCGTAGAGCACAACGCCCAGCGAGTAGAGGTCGGAACGGCCGTCGAGCGCCTTGCCCTGGGCTTGCTCCGGCGAGAAGTAGGTGGCGGTCCCCATGACCGATCCGTGCTGGGTGAGGGCCGCATCACCGCCGCTCACGAGGGCGGTGGCGATGCCGAAGTCGGCGACCTTCACGTCGCCGCTGTCAGAAACGAGGATGTTGCCGAGCTTGATATCGCGGTGCACGAGGCCTGCGGCATGGGCGGTGCTGAGCGCAGCGGCGACATCGGAAGCGATCTCAGCGGCGCGGTCGGGATGCAGTGGTCCGGTGGAGCGCAGGACATCGGACATCGACCGGCCCGACACGTACTCCATCACGATGTAGTAGGTGCCCCGCTCTTGCCCCCAGTCATAGATGCCGACAATGTTGGGATGGTTGAGGTTTGCGGCAGCCTGAGCCTCACGACGGAAGCGCTCGACAAAGTTCGGATCGTTTGCGAACTCGGGGAACAGCACCTTGAGCGCGACCTCGCGACCGAGCAGCCCGTCACGTGCGAGGTAAACGTCGGCCATGCCACCGCGGGCGATATGGCGCAACAGTTCGTAACGGCCGTTGAAGACGGTAGGGCCCTGCTCGGACATAGCTCAGCAGCTTACCGTTGCATGACGAACGCACAGATGCACGGTCCTGATCGGAACGACATCACGAGGCTGTTAGTTGTCCGCAACTCCGACGGGGCCCCGAAGATCGACCACGGTTTCTTCACTCGCCCCTTCGCTGGTCTCGACGATTACGGCGACGTCGTCGGGTAGCTCGTGGTGGGAGGGGTCGTTGGGGTCGTCGGGTAGGTCGTGGTGGGAGGGGTCGTTGTTGTCGTCGTCGTCGTCTCCGGGGCGGCTTGACCGACGGTGATGGTGACAACCAGACCGACCTCGACCTCTTCGAACGGTGCCGGATCCTGCGCCATCACACGACCATCACTCGGCGAACCAGCAGGCACCTGCTCAAAGATGACAGCCACATCAAGCAACTCATCGCGCAGGACCTGGATCGCAGTTTCAGCGAAGAGATCCGTCACCGCCGGCACCGTCACCGTCGGCAGACCCGTCGACACCACAATCGAGACCTGCGAACCAACCGCGGCCAGCTGATCCGCAGCAGGCTCCGTACGGATCACCTTGCCCTCTTCAATCTCCTCACTCGCCTCTTCGACCTGAGAAGGATTGACAAGAAAGCCCGCCTCTCGCAACGCGTTCACCGCTGCGATCACATCAAGACCTTCAACATCAGGCACCGGCATCACTTCCGGACCCGAAGAAACCGTGATCTCCACCGTGCTGCCAGGGGCAAGCACCGAACCCGGCGACGGACTCTGACTGATAATCGTCCCCGCGTCCTGGGGACTCGCCGCCGTGACCTCGGTAACGACGTACTGGAACTCCTGCAACGTCGCAACCGCCTCCTCACGAAGACTGCCGATCACGCTCGGAACCGTGTCCGCCGTGCCAGAACTGACCCGGAGCGTCACCACCGAGTTGGGCTCAACCCGCTCACCCGAGGGCGGAACCTGAGCAAACACCTGGTTCACCGGCACCTCATCATTGGTCTCAAACTCAACATCAGGCTGAGCCAACCCAGCCTCAAGCAAAAGCTCACGAGCTTCTTCCACATCAAGGCCCTCAACGCTGGGCACGTCGACAACAACATCGACTGGCGTGTTCTCGTCGTCGCCCCCAAGCGAAAAGAGGAGCCAGGCAAACAAGAACCCAAGGACAAAACCAAGCACGCCGAACAGCGCCGCAGTCCGCCAAAAACCGTCGGCAAAACGCGGTTCGAGCTCGTCGCGGGCATCGACGACAGCAGGCCCCTGATCAGACATGGATACGAACCCTACCGCTGCATTGCGACCTCATCGATGCACGCTCCAAATCGGAGCGACGGCAACACGGCATCAATTGAACGCTGCTTCGATGACGGCTTGGGCGATTGGGGCTGCCACACGACCACCGGTCTGCTCGCTCGCGCCTTCCTGCGCCTCGACGATCACAGCGAACGCAAGGGATGGTTGCTCATTGGGCATACCGGCATAGCCGACGATCCAGGCGTGACTGTTGGGTGGAGTGGTTCCGAGCTGGGCGGTGCCCGTCTTGCCGCCGACGACAACTCCTTCGGTGAGCAAGTTTCGGGCTGTGCCTTCCTCGGCGACGACGCGCATGGCGTCGCGTAGGATTGCGGCGGTCGATGCTGACATCGCAACACGCAGTGGTTCGGGCTCGACGCGGTCAAGGAGCGAACCGTCGAACGCCAAGAGTTCGGTGACGACGTGAGGGGTCATCACCACGCCATCGTTGGCGATCGCCGCAGCAACGAGCGCCATCTGCAGTGGGGTTGCGGCAACGTCGTTTTGGCCGATCGAGGTCTGGGCAAGCCGGGCCGAGTTCTCGTGAACCGGCACTGCACCGTTGGGCAGTACCGTCTCGGCCCCTTCGGCCGGTTGCTGATCGGGCGCCCGGTAGCGATCGACATCGGCGAGTTGTTCGCCGTAGTCGGTTGGAAACCGAGACTCGGCGGCGCCCGGAAGGTCGATGCCGAGGTCGGCGTTGAAACCGAACGCCTCCGCAGCGGTGACCATCTGCTCCGGACCGACCCACTCGGCGCCGATTTCGGAGAACGCCGTATTGCACGACACGCGCAAAAGTTCGACGAGGTCACCGCCGCAGGCCGACCCGGCAAAGTTGCGGATCGGTGCACCGGCCGGGACCGGCTCGTACGTCGTCGCCACCGGGAAGACGGGCGTGCTCGCGCCGATCAGACCCGTCTCGACGCCAGCTGCGGCAGTGACAAGCTTGAAGGTCGAGCCGGGGAAGTAGATCTCCCGGTAACTCTTAGCGAGTAGCTGCGTATTCGGGTCGGCGACCAGGGCGTCGAAGGCGGCATTCGCGACCGTGCCGTCAGGATCGGCGAGCGGGTTCGGGTCGAAGCTGGGGAAGGTCCACAGTGCGATGATCTCGCCGGTTCGCGGGTCGAGTGCGACGACCGAGCCCTTGCGGTCGCCGAGTGCCTCCGCCGCAACCCGCTGGACATCGTCGCGGATCGACAGCGTGAGCGTGGCGGTGGAGTTGCGATCGGCGAAGAGATCACCGAGCGACGCAAAGCGCTGGTCGATCGGATCGCCGGCGAGTTCGTCGTTGTAGCTGCGTTCGAGTCCAACGGCCTCGACGTTGAGCGACTGATAGCCCGTGATGTGCGCGTAGAGCTCACCCTCGGGGTACTCCCGGCGGAAGTCGACCGACCCGTCGTACTCGACCGATTGGGCGACAAGCACACCATCGGCGGTGATGATTGGGCCGCGCTCTCGACCGAACTCACGGATCAAGCCCCGCGTGTTGTTGACGTCGTCCTGCAGGCGTTCAGCACCGAAGAACTGGACCCGGTTGAGCTGCAGGAACAGCACCAGATACAGCACGCTGAGCACGACGCCGAGACGCCGGATCCGGAGGTTCACGCGGTGCCCTTCGCCGGACGGATCGAGACCCGCTGCTCGTGGGACATGCGGACGAGCAGTGCAAGCAGGACATAGTTGGCGACGAGCGACGAACCGCCGTAGCTGACGAAGGGCAAGGTGATGCCGGTGAGTGGTACGATCCGCAATACCCCGCCGACGATCACGAAGGTCTGCACGGCTAGGAGGGTGGTGAGGCCGAGCGCAAAGAGCTTCTCAAAGACTCGATCGGCCCGCAACGAAACCCGAAGGCCTGAGCCGATGAGGAGCAAGAACGCCATTAACACCGCCGCGGAGCCGGCGAGACCGAGTTCCTCCCCGATCGCGGCGAAGATGAAATCGGTTTCCGCAAACGGAATCCGGCCTGGTTCACCTTGACCGAGACCGGTGCCGGTGAGCCCGCCGTCGGCGAGCGCAAACGAACCCTCGACAATCTGGAAGCCATCGCCCTTCGGATCCGCAAACGGATCGAGCCAGATATCGACGCGCTTCTGCACGTGGTCGAACATCGTCCATGCTGCGAAGGCACCGGCGAAGAAGAGGACTGCGCCGACGGCAAGCACCACCCACCGTTCGGAGGCGACCCACAGCACGACGACGAAGAGGGTGAAGAAGAGTAGCGACGAGCCGAGATCGCGCTGAAAGACCATCACGCCGAGCGAACCGGCCCACGCGATACCAATCGGCGCGAGATCACGAAGTTCGAGGCGGCTGCGCAGCAGTTCCCGCGAGTCGACCAGGTAGCCGGCGAAGAACGCCGCAAGGGTGAGTTTGGCGAACTCGCCGGGCTGAAAGTTGATCGGGCCGACGCTTGCCCAGATCCGAGCACCGTTGATCTCGGTGCCGAGCCCTGGAACGAGAGGAATCATCAACAAGAGGAGCCCGCCAACCCCGAGGAGATAACGGTACTGCTCGATGACCCGAACTCGCGGCAAGAAAAGCAGCGTGGCGATGTAACCGCCAATCCCGATCGCCGTCCAGGTCGATTGGAGCGCAGCCAGGCTGCCGTCGAGGCGAGTAATGACGACATAGCCGAGCCCGTTGAGCAAGAGCGAGATCGGAAGGAAAACGGGGTCGGCTGCCGACGCAAAGTGACGGTTAGCCAGGTGGGCGACCGCACCGAGACCGAACATCCAGAGCAGGAAGGGCCCCAGGTTCGCGGGGATCGCATCGTTGGTGCCGAAACTGGCGAGCCCGTAGGCGACGGCGACGGCGACCCCCACCATCACCAGCAGGCCCGTCTCGACACGCCGCGGCTTCATTGCAAGCAGCGGAGAGACCAGATGCGTCGGTGGCGACTCGGTGGCCGTCATGATCGGCGGTGGATCACGACCCCGAGGAGTCGCTCGAGTTCCGGAGGTTCTCGAGGTACAACTCGGCGGTTTCGAGCGCGTCGAAACGCTGGCCGTCGCGGACTGCAGTGACCGCTGTCGGGGGGAGTTCGTCGACATCGATGTCGGACTCGACCTCGAGGGTCTGGTCGAAGAAGAGGAAGCCGCCGTCGCGTCCCTTGAGGATGACAACAGTGCCATTGTCGCCCTCGGAAACGGTGTAACCCGAACGCCCGATCGCTGAAACTGCGACGAGCATGCCGATCATGACGAAGAGCACCGCAGCGGTGACGAGGCCGACACGCCGCGTCACGGTCGGCGGCACAAACCCGCTTGGAGTCTCGTCGCGGCAAGGCCCGGAAGTGATCGGGCCGGCATCGCCGAGCACCTCGCCGGACAACGCCTTGTGGATGCCGGCAACGCGATCAGCGGGACGCTCCACACCGGGGTCGGCCTCGACGACATCGACCACGACAACGGTGATATTGTCGCGGCCGCCAGCCTCACGGGCTCGGCGCACGAGTTCGTCGGCAGCATCCTGTGGCGACAACGCGGACTGCAGAACCTCGTGGATCTCGCCATCGTCGATTTCACCGAAGAGTCCGTCGCTGCAGAGAACGTAGCGGTCGCCCACGACAGGAATCAGCTCCCAGGCGTCGACAAGGACCTTGTCGTCGATACCGAGCGCCCGCGTCACGATGTTGCGCTGCGGGTGCACGGCGGCTTCGGCTCGGGTGAGACGACCGTCGCGGACGAGCGCTTCGACCAGGCTGTGGTCCTCGGTGTGCTGATGCAGACCGGAGTCGGTCATCCGGTAGAGCCGGCTGTCGCCGACATTGGCCACCCCGAGTCGATGGGATCCCGCCCGTTCGATGTCGGCGAGCATCACCACGGTGGTTCCCATGCCCCTGAACTCGGGCTGCTCACGGGCACGTTCGAGAATGTCGGCGTTGGCTTCCTGAACGCCTCGGACGAGATCGTTGATCGAGTTGATCGGGCCGATGTCGGCGAGGCGGTCGACGGCGACCTGTGAGGCAATCTCACCGCCGTTGTGGCCGCCCATGCCGTCGGCAACGACGAACACGGTGCCGGCGACAACAAACGTGTCCTCGTTGTGGGCTCGGACCTGGCCGACATCGGTGGCCGCACCGGATACGAAGGCGGTCACGCCAACTCCATCACATGTTCGCCGACCTGGATACGGTCACCGGGGCCGACGTTCTCGGGATGGTCGAGGACGTGGTCGTTCACCAGCGTGCCGTTGGTGGAGCGGAGATCCTCGACCATCCAACGGCCATCGTGTTGGAAGATGCGGGCGTGGACTTTGGAGACACGAGCGTCGTCGATCACGACCGCGCAGTTGGATGCCCGCCCGATGGTGGTCTCAGCCTGGAGTTCGAACACCTGGCCGGCCACGGTGGGAGGGGTGATCACGACGAGTCGGGAACCAGCCTCGCCGTCGTCGTCGACGGGCGCAGCAGGCGGCGGCGCACCGGCGTGGGTCGACGCGCCGTTGGTGGCGGGCACGGCAGCCGGTCCCGGCACAACGACCGGATTCTCCGTACGCAGTTCGACCCAGACCGCCCGCAGCACCCGAAAGAAGGTGAGGTAGACGATCGCCAAGAGCCCAAGGCGCAAGAGGAAGAGGAATTGATCCGTCAAGGTCGTGTGATCCTACTGACGTCGCTGCGGCCGATCGGGGGCGCCTAACCTGCGCGGAACTCGAACGAGGTCGTCGCGCCCAGCGAGACGATGTCGCCGTCGTCGAGGCGACGAGAGGTGATAGCGACGCCATTGACGGTGGTGCCGTTGGTGGAACCGAGATCCGTGAGCACGAAACCATCGCCGTCCGGGCAGATCTCGGCATGTTCGCGGCTGACATTGGTGTCGTCGAACGTGATCGTGCACTCGGGAAGCCGACCAAAGGTGAGGCGGTACTCCCCGAGCACGACCTGCTGCCCGTTAGAGAGGTGCAACACGCCGGTGGCGCCATCGGCCTCCTTCATGCGGGCGTCGACGCGCAACTGGCCAGGTCGAACATTGGCGCCCTCGGTCAAGATGACCTGCACAGGGCCCATGAAGTTCCAACCGTCATCGCGTGCGGCCTCACGAGCGGCCTCGCAGAGTTCACGGACGAGCGACTCCTCGACATCGGCGAAGTGGGCCAGGTCGGTCTCGTTGAGTTGGACCTCAAAGTGGTTGGGAACAACGGACTGCCCTTTCACACCGACAGAGCGGGAATCGGCCATCTCGCGCACGAGACGGTGCCCAATTTCCACTGGTCGAACGCCGCCGCGGAAGAAACGCCCGACGGCGCCGTCGACCAACCGTTCGAGTCGTCGTTCGACTGATCGCATGCCCACGACGGTGAGGATACCCCTGACGCAATCTGCGTGGGTTGCGGTACGCTCCTCCGAGCACTTTCCGGAGTGCGCCACGCGCGAGTGGCGGAATTGGCAGACGCGCAGGCTTCAGGTGCCTGTGCCCGAAAGGGTGTGAGGGTTCAAGTCCCTCCTCGCGCACAACACAGGCGGGTCCTCGGCCTTCTCACGAACCTCCGAGCCGATCTCGTCCGGCCGCTAACCTCGGCGGCGATGGCCCCTGATCCTGCAACGCTGGTTTGGTACGCCTGCTACGGCTCAAATTGCGCTCGCGATCGTTTCCTCGTGTACCTCACCAGCGGCCGTGCCGAGGGCGCTGACCACGACCACACGGGTGCCCGCAACGACGCACCGCCAATCGCCGACGGCCCCACCGTGTTCGGCACGGATATCTGCTTCGCTGGCCACTCCACCCGGTGGAACGGCGCGCCCGCCTTCCTCGAGCACCGCGCCGCTCCAACCGGAGCGCTCGGGCGCCGCTACCTCATCACCCTCGAGCAGTTCGCCGATGTCCAGGCTCAGGAAAACCGGATGCAGCCCGGTGGTCTCGAGTTTCCCGACAACATTCTCGACCTCACCCCCGGTCACCGGCAGACGGTGATCGACGGCGCCTACGGCGCAGTCGTCGCGCTCGACCCGTTCGACGGCCACCCGACCTTCACCTTCACGGCGCCGACACCACCGGAACAGCGTCCCCCTGCGCCACCGAGTGCGCCGTATCTCGCCACCATCCTTCACGGACTCCGAGAGGTTCACGACCTCGACGACACCGTCATCGTCGAGCGGGTCGGCCACTCCCCTGGGGTTCGACCGAACTGGAGCTCGGCAGCGATGTATCGGCTTCTCGACACGCCGCTGAGCGAGATCACGTCGACATGAGTCGGTCGGTCTGACCGACACGTCGCTCGGTGTTTCGGCTACCGCCCGAACAGCATCATCCACTGCTCTTTCGTGTCGGGACGGAACACGATGTTGCGCTCCCGGGTTGCGCCCATGGTGGCGGTGGGCTCGGGCGAGTAAGCGTGACCCGGGCACAAGATTACATCGTCGTCGACTCGACCGAGACGGGTCGTGAGCGACTCGTACATCTGCTCGGGATCAGAGCCGGGAAGGTCGGTGCGGCCGCAACCATCCAGGAACAAGGTGTCGCCGGCCACAAGACGGCCGTCGACGAGGAAGCACTGGCTCCCAGGCGTATGGCCCGGCGTATGGATCAGCTCGATCTCGACATCGCCGGCCCGGACGATGTCGCCACTCTGGTGCTGGACGAGCGATTCGTCGGTGACACCGGTGACCTTCCGGACGTACTCGGCCTCATCGGCCTGAACATGGACCGGCACATCGATGCGGTCGAGCAAGGCGGTGATGCCCTCAAGCTCGAAGCCCATCATGGAACCGCCCACATGGTCCGGGTGGTAGTGCGTGGCAAGCACGCCAGAGCAACGCATGCCGTCGGCTTCGATCGCGTCGACCAGGCCGTTGACGTCGTAGGCCGGATCAACCAGAACGGCGTCGCCGGTCTGGCGATCGCCGATCGCGTAGACGAAGTTGACCATTTGGCGGGCGACCGGGTCGTTCTGGGCGAAATCGCGCCCGGACAGCAGCTGACGGAAGTAGAAGCGATCGCTCATGGCATCATCGTAGGACCAGGCCCCTCGACCCAAGGAACCGACGCGTCGGACATCGTGTGGCGCCGGAAGAACGCATGCAGGCCGGCCTGGTACTCAGCGAGGTAGCTGCCGAACGCCGTGCGGAGATGTCGGGCCGGCCACCCTTCCGGTTCGAGTTCGGCGGGCAGAAGCGGATCCGTGACGAGATGCCGAAGCGCGGAGGCAGCGAGGACGAAGCCGTCGGCGAGTCGTTCGAGGGTGGTGCGTTCGGCACCTGTCTCGTCGAGTTCGGCGATCAGGTCGGCTGCGCGACCCGACCACCCGGCGAGGTCGTACAGCGACGCCAGCACGGAAGCGGGATCCTCGGTCGGCGACGCGACATAGGACTCGGTCTGGGCCGCGACGATTGCCCGAGCGTTCGGCAGGCGATCCGGCGCGAGGTTCGCCGGGCGCATCCACACGCCGTCTCGCCGTTCCCACAATCCGAGATGGCCGGCTGCGCGACGCAGCGCGGCCCGATCAGTCGACGAGCGGGCACCTGGCGGTACGACGTGGAGTTCCCACGTGCCGTCCCACGGGTACACGACCGGATGCAGGCCAGCCTCCTGGCGGAGGTGTCGGGCGAGAAGGTCCCCGTCGAGTTCGTACCGTCCACCCTCGAGATGGCGCAGTTCCCCCTTGTCGACCATGCGCGACAGCGCGGTCCGGGTCGTGCCGGCCTGGATCCCGAACTCGCCAGCGAAGGCGACCAGGAGTCGGCCCGGAAGTCGCGGCGGGACCGTACCGAGCAGGGTCGATGCGATCACGCTCCGAGCGGAGAGGTCGGCCACGTCAGCGAGCGAGGGTGCGGAAGAACGACCAGTAGCCGCGCTGGGTCATGCCGGGCGCAACGTAGCCGTCTTCGACGAGTGCTTGGTGCAGCTTGTGGAGGTTGTTCATCGGGATGCCTGAGTCGACGTGATGGGCCAGATGGAACCCGATGCCCTGAGAGAGGAAGACGTGCTTTGACAAAAAGCCCTGACGGATGTCGTGCGTGGTGAGTCGGCGATCACTCGAGCGGGTCATGCCACCGTGCTCTGCGAGCGCCCGCAAGCGGTTGAAGACACGGAAGTAGGTACCCCAGGGAAGCAGCCAAAAGAAGAGGTAGAAGAGCGGCTGACCCAGCAGGGCGAAGACCGTGAGCACGAAGATTTGGCCACTCAGGTACCGCATTGCCCGAATCCGGCGGCCTTTCTTGAACAACCCCTTGAAGGCGGGCTTGAGGTTCTTGTACCCCGAGATACCGACTGTGTCGCGAACGAGTTTGCGGCGCAGCGAGGCCTTCGAGACCGGATAGCGGGCGTAGAGGAGAAAGTCGGGTTCCTTCTCACCGAACTCGTCGCGATGGTGTTGCGTGTGAGCGAGCCGATACCCGTCGCTGCCGTCGCCGAAAACGAGCCATCCGATCAGCTTCTCACCGATCCAGTCATTCCATCGCTTGTCGGAGAACAACAGCCGGTGCGCAGCCTCGTGATTGAGGGTCAGCGCTCGCTGGAACCACGACCCCATCGCAAAGAACACGAGGACATAGGTCGCAGCCGCGGGGACGAGAGACCAGTCGCCGGCGAGGACGGCGAGTCCGCAAAACAGGAACGGGAGCGAAAGTGCGAACATCACGTGGAAGGCATTCGTCGCATTGGAAATGCGGCGGAGTTCGGTGCGGAACTCCGGACGCGGGCGACCGTCGGGGCGCAGCCGCTCGGAGCCTGCAAACGGCAGGAGATCCGGCAGCTGAGACGACAGTCCGCCGGTGAAGTGGGCGACCTTGTCGTCGTGACCCATCTCCGGCGACAGCGTGGCTGCCATCGACGGCAGTCCGGTGGAAGAGAAGCTCTCGGCCATGGCGTGATGTTACACATCGTCCAACACGCATGACAGTCCATGTAATACCAGCGGGTTTCGTCGACGCCCCTGGCAGCGTCAACATGTCGCTTCAAGAGCACGCCTCGGCGACCGAAACGGCTAGCCAAACGCCGTACCGTCGTATAGCGTTTCCGCGGGATGTAAGCGTTTACACCCGTGTGGCCCGAAGGGCCACAGCGTTAATACCCAGAGGGGAACCAATGAAAAGCACCTTGCTGAAGCTGCTCGTTGCGTTGTTCACCTTGTCGCTCGTCGCTGCCGCCTGTGGCTCCGACGACGACACGGCTGACAGCGGCGACAGCGACGCTCTTGCTGAAGCCGAGGCCGCGCTCGCCGCTGCCGAGGATGCCATCGAAGCTGCCGAGGCCGAGGCCGCGGAAGCTCAGGCCGCCGCCGATGCCGCGGCGTCCGACGGTGGAGATACCAACCCACTTGCCGGCACCGCTGTCCGAATCACCGGGCCGGTCCGCTCGCCAGACGAAGTCGCCGGCCTGATGGGCGCACTCGATGCCTTTGCTGAAGCCAACGACATGACCATCTTCTACGTCGGTTCCGCCGACTGGGAGTCCGAGATCAACGTCCAGATCGAAGCCAGCACCCCGCCGGACATCTCGATCTTCCCGCAGCCTGGAAAGCTTGCCGACTTCGCTCGCGACGGCTTCCTCGTGCCGCTGCCCGACGATGTCACCGAGGCAGTCAGCCAGAACTGGTCCGACGGCGCCATGGGCTTCGGCAACGTCGACGGCACCCAGTTCGGCGTGCCCGACAAGACCGACCTCAAGTCGCTCGTTTGGTACCAGCCGGCGCGCTTCGAAGCCAACGGCTACACGGTCCCCACCACGCTCGATGAGCTGTTTGCTCTTACCGAGACCATGATCGCTGACGGCAACACGCCGTTCTGCATCGGCATCGAGTCGGGCACTGCCACCGGTTGGACCTTCACCGACTGGGTCGAGGACATGATGCTTCGCCGTCACAGCGGCGAGACCTACGACGCCTGGACCACTGGCGAACTCCTCTTCGCCAGTGACGAAGTCTCGGGCGTCATGCAGGAAGTCCTCGACGTTTGGAACACCCCGGGCATGGTTTACGCCCAGGGCGGCACCATCGCCTCAACCTCGTTCCGCGACAACGGCGAGCCGCTCGTCAACGGCGACTGCATGATGCACCGCCAGGCCTCCTTCTTCTCTGCCTTCTTCCCCGACGGCACCCCCGTCCAGGACGGCTCTGAGGGCGCTATCGACGTGTTCGGGTTCCCGCTCGGCGACACCGATCCTCCGATCGTGCTCACCTCGGGCACTCTGGTCGGCGCGTTCAACGAACGTCCTGAGGTCATGGCCGTGATGGAGTACTTCGGTTCGCCGGAGTTCGCCAACCTTCGTCAGTCGGCGCAGAGGGAAGCCAAGGGTGGTGGCGACGTCCTTTCGGGATTCAACACCGCCAACCTGAACGTCGACCGTTCGCTGTGGTCCCCGCTGGCGCAGAGCTTCCTTGAGGTCATGGCAAACAACGACGTGCGCTTCGACGGCTCGGACCTCATGCCGGCTGACGTCGGCGCTGGCTCGTTCTGGACCGAGGGCACGGCGCTCGTCAACGGTGAGAAGACCGTTGCCGAGGCTGCCGCCGCCATCGACGCCACCTGGCCGGAGTGATGCGCTGCGACCCATGAGGTCGCAGCTGGTGGGCAAAGCCCACACATGCAAATCTGATTGATGTGCAGTTGGGGGCGGTGGTCGATGCGGCCGCCGCCCCCAGCACCTTTTGAGCGAAACCGGGGGGATCGGACATGACAGCAGTTGCCGAAGAATCGGCGACCGACGAGCACAGCGACGGCACAGGCCATCGATTCTCGCCCAACGGGGGCATGCGCGGCTTCGTCCTGACATCGCTACTGCTACTCCTGATCTACGCATCCGCACAGAGCGACCAGCTCGGCCGGCTGTATTCGGTGTCATGGAAAATCGTTCTCGTTGTGGGGACCAGTGCCGCTGTTTTTATCGGCGCCAACCTTCTGATCTCGCAGGGTCGCCGGAACTGGGCCCGCTACCGAGCGCTTGCTGGCGGCTTGCTCGGCGCTACGGGTTTCGGCCTGCTGCGGGGCAACCGGTCTATCTCGACTCTCGTCGCTGACAGCGAGTTCATCTTCACCCGTGACGACAGTGAGCCCCTCGTCGTCGTCGACCCGGCACAGATCGACGCCATCAGCAAGGTCACCGAGCTCCGCTCGGGTCTCGCCGAATACGCCACTGGTGGCTTTGTGAGCCTCGGCACAGTCGAGTGGCCACTCGTAGGACTCATGCTCGGTCTCGTCGCCGGCTACGCAACCGGACACGCCAACCGAATCATCCGTCTCGCCGCGCCGACCGCCATCGGCGCCTTCGCCGGCTGGCTCATCGGCACCAACCTGCTGTTCCGCAATCGACCCGACGCCTCGATCGTCGAAATCGTGCTCTACGCCATCGTGGGCGCCACAGTCCTCGCAGGAGTCTCCTATCTCTTCGGAAAACGCCACGTGCTCGTCGAACGCGCGTTGTTCGGCGCAGCGATCGGAGCCACCGTCGGCGGCTGGTTGCTTCCCGACCTCGGCTCCGGCTCGGGTTCCACGGCGATCATCGCCGCCGCCATCCCGCTTGTGCTGCTCGGTTTGCGATTCGGCTGGCCAAGCGACCGTGACGCCAACGGGCTCGCCTCATTCGACCGGCGGTCCCGTGCGGTGATCTTCCTCGCACCTGCGCTCACCTTCTTGTCGATCAACCTGGTAGTGCCGGCGGTCCGCACAATCCTCACCTCGTTCCTCGACCGCGACAGTGAGGAGTTCGTCGGGCTCGACAACTACGAGCACCTCGTCACCTCCGAAACCTTCCTCGACTGGCGGTCGTGGAGCGGCGATGACGGCACCTGGAACATCCTGACGAGCCGACTCACCTGGTTCGGCCTGTTCTTCATCGTTGCCGGCATCGGCATCGCCTACTCGATCAATTGGACTCGTAACCGCACGTCGGGGCTCGACCACTCCCCGACCTCTCGAGGCACGATGGCGGCCGGCTTCTTCCTTCTGGCGTTTGCCTTCTTCTCGGTGATCCGAGGCACGTTCTCCAACACGATCTGGTGGATGTTCACCGTCACGATCGGTGCCACCGTGCTCGGCCTCGTGATGGCGGTGCTCTCGCAGCGGGCCGGTCGATGGGAGAACATTGCCAAGTCGCTGGTCTTCATGCCGATGGCCATCTCGATGGTCGGCGCATCGGTCATCTGGCGACTCCAGTACGCCCCGAAGAACATCAGCGGCGAACAAACAGGTGCGCCGAACGCGGCGTGGATTGCGCTCGGCAAGCTAAGTAACGCCGGGCTCGACGGCAATACCTACCCGGCGTGGAGCCGTTGGCTCCTGCTCCTGGTGCTCGCCACCCTGCTCGTCCGCCTCGGCTTCAGAATCTACGGCTCGTGGCAACGCAACGAAGGCTTCGCCGGCGCAACCGTCGCGCTCATCGTCGTCGGCTGGCTCTTCGTCGAATTCCTCACCCGCAGCATGGGCGGCTTCACCGTTCTCGAAGACGGTTCGATCCAACCCCAGACCGTCGCCTTCCGCGAAGAAGTGCGGCCGTTCAACAACGTCTACTTGATGTTCATCCTCATCTGGATCCAGACCGGCTTTGCAATGGTGATCCTGTCCGCTGCGATCAAGGCCGTGCCGGAGGAACTCCTCGAGGCAGCCCGCATCGACGGCGCCAGCGAGAGCGAGCAGTTCTTCAACGTGACGCTGCCCCAGATCCTCCCGACCGTTGGCGTGGTGGTCACTGCGATCCTGGTGGCGGTGGCCAAGGTGTTCGACATCGTTCGAGTGAGCACCGGCGGCAACTTCGGCACGAACGTGCTTGCCACCGACTTCTTCGACGAGGCGTTCAGCTTCCTTAATCGCGGTGTCGGATCCGCCATCGCCGTGACGATCTTGCTGATCGTTGCGCCCGTGCTGATCTTCAACGTCTACAACATGCAAAAGGCAGAAGCGTGATGCACGACAACAACTCGCTCATCGACCGCATCTACCGCCGGCTCAGCAACGTCCCCATGTGGGTGATGTGGGGCATCGTCGTCATCTGGACCATCCCGTCCCTGTCGCTCTTCATCAACTCGTTCCGGAGTCGCACCCGCCAGCGCGACTCAGGCTTCTGGGAATTCGTACGCGACGGCGACCGCGACTATCAGTTCGGCTGCCCCGAGGACTACAACGCTCCCGACCTGTTCCACATGATCGAAAACTATTGCATGGTCCTCAGCAACGATCAGTCAAGCGGCATGCTCAGCTCGGTGATCTCCTCGCTCGCCATCGCCGTGCCATCGACGATCATCCCGATCTCGATCGCCTCGTTTGCGGCCTACGCCTTCGCCTGGATCGACTTCAAGGGCCGCAAGCCGCTGTTCATCGGTACGGTCGCGCTGCTGTCGATCCCGCTGCAGGTGGCCCTGATCCCACTGCTCATCATGTACAGCGGTGGTGCCCACTTCACCATTCCATTCACCGAACGAACGTTGACGATGGTGCCGGACTTTGCGCTGGCCGGCGGGCCGTGGGCGGTCGTATTGACCCACACCGGTTTCGCTATGCCGTTCGCGATCTTCTTGCTGCACAACTACATGTCAAGCCTCCCAGGCGAACTCATCGAGTCCGCCCGAGTCGATGGTGCGGACCACTTCAGCACCTTCGTGCGTCTCGTCTTGCCATTGTCGGTGCCGGCGATCGCCGCCTTCGCGATCTTCCAGTTCCTCTGGACCTGGAACGACTACCTGATCGCGGTCGTCATGTTGAACGGTGGTACCCCCGAGGTGTTCCCAACCACACAGCGAATCGCCAACCTTGCGGGCGACTTCGGCGAGTACGAGCATCTGCTGACCGCCGGTGCCTTTGTACAGGCGTTTGTGCCGCTCGTGGTGTTCTTCAGCCTCCAGCGATACTTCGTGCGAGGCCTCCTGGCCGGCTCGGTCAAAGGCTAATCAACCCCAGTCGGCCGCCAGCCGTCGTATCCTCAGCTCTCGTGAGTTCGATCGATCCCAGCGGAACCGTCGGCTATCTCGGGCCGCGCGGCACCTTCACCGAGCAGGCCCTATGTAGCCAGGCCGATCTGGCGGCCCTCAACCTTCGACCTCACGGGTCGATCGTCGAAGTCCTTCGAGCCGCTGAGCGCGGCGACGTCACCTACGGATTTGCGGCGATCGAGAACATGATCGAGGGGTCGGTCAACGCCACCCTCGACACCTTGGCATTCGAGGCCGATGAGTTGCTGATCCAGCGCGAAGTGGTGATGAACATCAGCCTCAACCTGCTGGTGCACCCAGGCGTTCCACTCAGCGACATTGCTCACGTGCGGTCATACCCGGTCGCCTACGCCCAGTGCCGGCGCTATCTCGCCGACCAGCTCGGCCACGCAGCGATCGAAGCCACCAACTCGACGGCCGATGCCGCACGTGAGTTGGCCGAGAGCGGGCGCCGCGACACCGCAGCGATCGCACCGAAGCGGGCTGGCGAGGTCTACGGCCTCGAGGTGCTCGCCACCAACATTGAGGACCATCCCGAGAACCAGACGCGCTTCGTGTTGGTCGGCCGCAATAGCATCACCGCCCCATCAGGCCATGACAAGACCTCGATCCTCATCTATCAGCGCAAGGACGCCCCGGGTTCGTTGGTTGGAATCCTGCAGGAGTTCGCTGCTCGCTCGATCAACCTCACCCGGCTGGAGTCGCGTCCGACACGAAAGGGGCTGGGCGACTACTGCTTCTTGATCGACTGCGAAGGTCACATCAGCGACGAGGTCGTCGGCGATGCCCTGCGCAACATCCACATGAAGCAGGGCAACGTGAAATTCCTCGGCTCCTACCCGTCGGCCTACGGGTCCACCGAGATCCAAGAGGCCAACCGGGACGGCGTATCGTCGGCCGATACCTGGTTGGCCGACATCCGCAGCCGGATTCACTGACCCGAGACTCAGGCCTTACGGGTTGACGAGTCGGGCTGGCTGGGCTCAGCGCCAGCCGCCGTACCCGACACGGCGCGTCCAGGGTCGCCCAGCGAAACGCCAGCGAGACGGTGACTCGGGCTCGGGGGCCGCTGACGGACGGGGCCACAAGGCCTCGTAGGCCACTAAAATGGCAGCCATCTCCTCGTCGGTCGGCTGCGGATCGATGTCGCGTGCCATGGCTACAGCGGAACGTTCCCATGCTTGCGCTCCGGGATCTCTTCACGCTTCGACTCGAGGAGTCGCATGCCGGCGATCAGCTTGCGTCGGGTCTGTGAGGGCTCGATAACGTCGTCGACATAGCCCCGCTCAGCCGCGAGGTACGGGTTGGCGAGACGCTGGGTGTAGTCCTCCACCAGCTCGGCCCGACGGGCCTCGGGATCGGCGGCGTCGGCGAGTTCGCGCCGGTAGACGATCTCGACCGCGCCCTGTGGTCCCATCACTGCGATCTCCGCCGATGGCCACGCCAGCGAGATATCGCAGCCGACCCCTTTGGAATCCATCACGACGTAGGCGCCGCCGTAGGCCTTGCGGGTGATGACCTGCAT
>CAJWHS010000004.1 GCA_913041415.1 uncultured Acidimicrobiaceae bacterium
GACACCAGCACGACCGAATCGAGGTCGCGCAGACGAACCTGCCGCGCCGTGGCGGCGAGTTGCTCCCACGTCGATGCGCCGTCGGTAATCACCAGCAGATCCGTATCGGGGATACCGGCGAAGCGCAGGTACTCGTAGCCGGTGAACCCCTCCGTGAAACGATCGCCGGGCAGATTCGATCCGGTGGTGATGACGATCGGCGCCACACCTTCACGCCAGAGTTTCTCGGCATGGTCGAGTCGGCCGGCGAGCACCGGCGAGGGCTCGCCGTCGTACTGTGCAGCGCCGAGCACAACGATCGCATCGGCCTCGACACGGTCGTCTGCGCCGGCTGCGAGCAGCACCTGGAAGAACGTGATCCCGACGTAGAGCACGCCGAGGACACCCCCGAACAGTGCGATCCGTCGCCATGACAACCGCTCCCGGAGCTGTTGCAGCGGCGACGCCATGATCAACCGAGCTGCGCTCGGGCAGCTCGAAGGCGGGCCAGGCACTCGTTGTGACCGAGAAGGGTCATCGCCTGCCACAGCGGGATGCCCGCTCCCCCCCCGGTCAGCGCGACCCGTACGGGCGCCTGGGACATGACCCGGGCGCCGAACGCTTCGGTGAGCGCATCGCCGACCCCCAGAACGGCTTGCTCGATACGCCTAGCGTCAGAGAAGTCATCACCGTCGAGGGCGGCGATCACGGCGTCGAGCACGCGATCGGCAGCCCGGCCCTTCACCATGGCCTTGGACCACGACTTCTCGTCGAACTCGGTCGGGGGCACGAACAGCCAGGTCAACCAGCCGGCGGCTTCGTCGAGCTTCGAAATGCGCTGCTGGACCTCGGGGGCGAGGGCCTCGACCACCGCCGAGTCATAGGCATCGGACGGCCACGGGGCGTCGTCACTGGTAAGCCAGGGTTCGGCGGCTGCCGCGAACTCGGCCGGGCTTAGGGCCTTGATGTACTCGGCGTTGATGTGGCCGAGTTTCTGCACGTCGAACATTGCGGCGGCCTTGTTGACCGTCCCCAGCGAGAACAGCTTGACGATCTCAGCCATCGGACGAATTTCGACCTCGTCGGGCGGACCCCAGCCCAGCAGAGCGAGGGCATTCGCCATGGCATCGGGCAGATATCCCTCGTCGCGGAAGGCGGCCAGCGCCACCGAATCTCGCCGCTTCGACAACTTCTTGCGCTGCTCGTTCACAAGCAACGGCAAGTGGGCATACACCGGCTTCTCGCCGTAGCCGAGCGCATCCCACAACAACGTGACCTTCGGCGCCGTGTTGAGGAGATCCTCGCCGCGGATGACATGGGTGATGCCCATGTCGTGGTCGTCGACGGCGTTGGCGATGAGAAAGACCGGGCTGCCGTCGCCACGACGGATCACAAAATCCTCAATCGTCTCGTGGGCGACCTCGACTCGACCACGAACGATGTCGTTGATGACGGTGACGCCATCGTCGGGGGCCCGGAAGCGCACGACAACACCAGGCCCATCCTCGACGTCGCGATCTCGCGCCCAGCCGTGGTAGCCGCCCTTGACGCCCGCTTCGTCGTTCTTGGCCTCGATCTCCTCCTGGGAGAGGTCGCAGTAGTAGGCGCGACCGGTGTCGAGCAGCTGCTGCACCGCCGCCATGTGCAGCTCGAGGCGCTCGGACTGGAAGTACGGGCCTTCGTCCCAGTCGAGGCCGAGCCATGCGAGCGGCTCGGTGATGGCGTCGACGAACTCCTGGGTCGTCTTCTCGGCGTTGGTGTCTTCGACCCGCAATACGAATGTGCCGCCGGTGTTGCGGGCGAAGAGCCAGTTGAAGAGCGCCGACCGGGCGCTTCCGACATGCAGGAAACCGGTGGGTGCAGGAGCGAAACGAACGCGGGGGTTGGTCACCCGGCCGAGGCTACCGGCGGAACGGTCGTCACTTTCCGGCAAGGAGCAGGTGCTCGCCGGTCGGGGCCCTGGTCAGGACTCGTCGTCGACGAGCGCAGCCTTCCAGTCGGCCTGCAGGGCGACGCGAGCTGAAGCGATCGGTTGACGGAGCCACTCGCCGTCGACTCGGTCAGCGATCTCACGGGCCGAAAAGTAATGGATCGTCGTGTGATGAACCTCGGAGAACAGCGCTTTGCGCAACTTAATCAGTGCAGCCGGCGCCTCACCGAGGAATCCATAGGCGAGCAGGCCCAACTCGATGTCGTCGCGGACCGGGGCGCGACCGAACATCGACGCCCGACGCAGACCAACGGCAACGGCGCCGTCGAGAGCGTCGGCAGCATGCTCGCCGGGCGCGAGGATGAGATCGCCAGCGAAGGCCTTGGCGAGTTTGATGGCGTATCCCTGATCGGGGCCCTGGTTTCCGAGTGCACCGCCGGTCGGATGGGGGGCGCCGATGGTTTCGCCCGGACGCTCAGCGCGCCACGAATCGCTCCGGCGAGGCGGTGAGGCGTAGTGCTTCGGGGCCGTGGGCGAGGTGGGGACACGAGACGGGGCAGCCATGTCCGAAATCGTAGCGAGATCGCCTGCGTCACCGAGACACGCGAGACTCTAAACATGCCCAGCCCTGCCCCACTCACCGGTGTCGTCGTCCTCGACGACACCGATCTGCGTGGTGCGCTTTGCGCCCGGTTGCTCGCCGACCTCGGTGCCAACGTCCGACGGATCCGCCATGCCGAAGACGACGGCTCCCCTGCCGACCGCTTTCGCAACGCCCGCAAGCAGCCGGTCGCGGCAGACGCGTTCGATCTGGCCGACATCGACATCTATGTCGAGAATCATGGTCTGGCCGGAGAGCTCGATCGCGACGCGATCGCCGAAGCGCACCCCGACCTGATTCACGTGGCCCTCACCGATCTGGGGCTCACCGGCGAGCGAGCGCACTGGCATCTCGAGCCCCTTCCCGCTCTCGCTGCGTCGGGCGGCCTCCACGCAGCGGGTTTTAGTCATCTGCCGCCGACAAGCCTTCCCGGCTACCTCGCTCATGACTGCGCGTCGGTGCACGGCGCGCTCGGTGCGACCGCCGCAATTCTTGAGAGGAGCCGTACTGGTCACGGGCAGCGCATCGAGGTCAGCTCGCAAGAGGCGGCGCTGGGCGGCCTCGTGCCGTGGACCGTGATCGTCCCTGATTATCTTGATGTCAATCCGTTCCTTCCCGTCGAGGGCACTCGCTCGGCCGACGGGCTCTACTACGTGCTGCCATGCGCGGACGGCTACGTCCGAGTCGTGCTCACCTCCGGACGAGAGTGGGACCTCTTCGTCGAACTCCTTGGCGTGCCCGACGAGCTCGTGGGGCCCGAGTGGAAGGATCTTGCCCACCGTGGGATGAACACCCCGATGATTCGCGAGGTCGCCGCGCGGCAGTTTGTCGATCGGACACGCGCCGATCTGTACGCCGCCGCCGAACCGCTGGGAATGCCGCTCGGGATGGTGCAGACCCCCCTCGAATACGTAGCGCACCCCCAGACGGTGGCCCGTGCTCCCTTCGTCGACGGCATTGCGTCGTCGGTCTGGAACTTCTCGGCCACTCCGTCACCCCGGCTGGGAGCGTCGGTCGATCATCACCGCCGGTCGTTCCCCTCCCCCAGCGGTGCTGCGGCGTCACCCCCACTTGCCGGGATACGGGTCGTCGAGTTCGGCGTTGCGGCCGTCGTCCCGGAATGCGTCTGGATGCTGAGCGAACTCGGTGCCGAGGTGATCAAGATCGAGTCCACTGGAAAGATGGACAACCTCCGCTTCACCGGCCTCGGCGACCCCAACAAGGGGTTCGCCTTCAACGCCGAGGCGCGGGGGCGGGCCGGCGTCACGCTCGACCTCACGCTCGAGGAGGGACGTCGTCTGGCCCGAGAGCTTTGCCTCGCCGCCGACGTCGTCGCCGAGAACAATCGCGGCGGGATGATGGCCAAGCTCGGCCTCGATCACGACCATCTCCGCACGGAGAAGCCCGAGCTGATCTACGCCGCATCTCAGGGCTACGGGCGCGGTGGCCCGATGGGCGACAAGAGGGCCTACGGACCACTCAACGCCGCTTTTGCCGGCATCCACCTGCTGTGGAGCCACCCCGACGGTCCGTACCCATCCGGCACGGCCATGAACCATCCCGATCACATCGCCGGCAAGATGCTCGCCACCGCTGTACTCGCCGCCCTCGACCATCGAGAACGCACTGGCGAGGGCCAGTTTGTCGAACTGTCTCAGGCGGAAGCGGCGGTCTATCTCCTGGGTGAGCAGTACCTCGCCGCGATCGAGTCAGGCATCGATCCGGTCAATCTCGGAAATCGACACACACACCAAGCGCCCCATGGCGTGTACCCGGCCGATGGCGACGACGCATGGGTTGCGATCGCCATCCCCGATGATGACGCGTGGCGGCGACTTGAGACCGCCTGTGGTTGGGAGACCGACCCGAGTCTGGCTACCACCGAGGCTCGCCTGGCGAGGGTTGATGAGATCAATGAACGCCTCGCTGTCTGGACCCGTGATCGCGACAAGAACGCCGCCGCCGCTGGCCTCCAGCAGGCCGGTGTGTCGGCAATGCCCGTCATGGGGCCACTCGATCACCTCGCCGACCCGCATCTCCTGAGCCGAGCAGCATTCGACGAGGTTGAGCATCCCGTCGGCGGCACCGAGCATCACATCGCCAACCCGACCCGCTTTTCGCGCACACCAACCCGCACTGCAGGACCGGCTCCCTGCCTGGGTGCCGACACCCGACGGATCCTCACCGAGTGGCTCGGACTCGACGGCGCCGTGCTGGACCGTTTGGTCGAGACCGACGCCCTCACCTAGGACCCGATGGCTCAGTCAGCGGCGTGGAGCAGGCCGTAGACCAGAGAATCGACGAGGGCCTGCCATGAGGCCTCGATGATGTTCTCGCTCACCCCGATCGTGGTCCAATCATGGGAACCGTCGGTCGAGTCGAGCAAGACGCGGGTGATCGCGCCGGTGCCCTTGCCCGTGTCGAGAACACGAACCTTGAAGTCGGTGAGGCTGATGCGGTCGAGCGCCGGATAAATGTCGCCGAGCGCGTTGCGCAGGGCGGCGTCGAGCGCGTTGACCGGACCATTGCCTTCACCCACCGCAAGGTGACGGGTGTCGTCAACCCAGACCTTCACGGTGGCCGAGGTCTCGACATCGACCGCGACGTCATTCCAGAGGCGGGCGTTGGTGCCGGACCGGTGATCGGTATCGACCGAGAACGACTCGAGTCGGAAGAACGGCTGCTCCCAGCCGGCAGCGCCACGCATGAGCAGCTCGAGCGACGCATCAGCCGCCTCGAAGTGGTAGCCCTCGTGCTCAAGCTTCTTGAGCGTGTCGATGACATCGCCGACCGTCTTGCCGTCGAGCTCGATGGCGAGCGCCTCGGCTTTCAACTCGAGCGTCGAACGGCCAGCCATCTCCGACACGAGCACACGGGTGCCGTTGCCGACCGCCTCCGGATCGACGTGCTCGTAGGCGTCACTCGCCCGGCTCAGCGCCGAGGTGTGCAGACCTGCCTTGTGCGCGAACGCCGTCGAACCCACGTATGGCTGCTGCGGGTCGACCGAAAAGTTGACGAGCTCGGCCACATGGTGGGCAACCGAAGTGAGGTTAGCGAGACGCCCCTCCGGCAGACACTGGATACCCATCTTGAGTTCGAGGTTGGCCATGATCGGCACGAGGTCGCAGTTACCGACCCGCTCGCCATAGCCGTTGATCGTGCCCTGAACCTGGGTGGCGCCCGCCCGCACGGCGGCAAGCGCATTGGCGATGCCGCAGCCCGTGTCGTTGTGGAGATGGATGCCGACCTGGCAGTCGACATGATCGACAACCGCACCGACCGCGGCTTCGACATCAGGTGGGAGGGACCCGCCGTTGGTGTCGCAGAGCACAACGGCCTCGGCACCGGCCATAGCCGCCGCTTCGACGACGCAAAGGCTGAACTCGGGATTGCGTTTGTAGCCGTCGAAGAAGTGTTCAGCATCGAAAAACACTCGCTTGCCCTGGGCGACCAGGTACTCGACCGAATCGGCCACCATCGCCACACCCTCGTCGAGTGTGGTCTTCAGCGCCTCGGTGACGTGATAGTCCCAGCACTTCCCGACGATGCAGACGACCTCGGTGCCGGCGGCGACGAGGTTCGCCAGGGTCTGATCACTGTTGACCTTGCCCTTCGCCCGCCGAGTGGAACCAAACGCGACAAAGGTCGACGTCGACAGGTCCAGTTCGGTCTTGGCCCGCTCGAAGAACTCGTCATCCTTCGGGTTGGCGCCCGGCCAACCACCCTCGATGAACGCGACACCGAGGCGGTCGAGCTGCTCGGCGATGCGCAGCTTGTCGTCGACCGTCAGCGAAATACCCTCCAACTGACTTCCGTCGCGGAGGGTCGTGTCGTAGATGTCGACCTGGGTGGGCCAGGACGGATCGTGGACAGCGCTGCGGTCGATGAGGGTCATGACGCCAGTTCGTTCCAGGCCCGATACGTCTCGTTCTTGCCCCGCACGAGATCGGCGTAGGCATCGGCCAGCGCCTTGGTGGCGGGGCCGGGGCACGGCACCGGACGATCGTCGACGGAGTTGACGGCAGAGACCTCAGCGGCGGTGCCGACGACAAAGATTTCATCGGCGGTGTAGAGATCGCTGCGGGCCAGGTCGCCGACCTGGATATCGATGCCGTGATCGGCGGCGAGGGTCATCACGGTGTGCTGGGTGATGCCGGGGAGTGCCCCCGACGAGGTGGGCGGGGTGAGGATGACATCGCCCTTGGCCACGAAGATGTTCTCGCCCGAGCACTCCGAAACGAGACCGGCTCCGTTGAGCATGATCGCCTCGTCGTAGCCCGCATTGAGGGCTTCCATTTTGGCGAGGGTGCTGTTGGCGTAGTTGCCGGTGGTCTTTGCGGCCGGCGGCATGATGTTGTGGTCGTGGCGGGTCCACGAGCTGATCTTCATGCGCACACCCTTGGTGACGGCGTCGTCGCCCAGGTAGGCACCCCACGGCCACGCTGCGATGGCGATATCGGTCGTGCAGGCGCCGGTGGCGAGCCCCATCTCGCCATAGCCGTAGTAGGCGATCGGGCGGAGGTAACAGGCGTCGAGTCCGGAGTCAGCGACGACGTCCTTGCAGGCCTGCACGATGGTCGGCACGTCGTATGACATTGGCATGCCGAGGATCTTCGCCGAGTTGTAGAGGCGCTCGATGTGCTCGGTAAGCCGGAAGATGGCCGGACCTTGATCGGTTTCGTAGGCACGGATGCCTTCGAAGACGCCGGTGCCGTAATGGAGCGTGTGCGTAAGGACATGGATCTTGGCGTCCTCCCACGGCACCATCTCGCCGTTCATCCAGATGTGGGGCGTCGGGGTGATGGGCATATCGTTACCTTCGCTGCATTCGCTGAACGCCCAAAGGCGCTCGGTGGTTGATGGTGGGTTTCAGAGGCGAGCGACGATCGCGTCGCCGATCTCGCTGGTGCTTCCGGTCAGAGTTTCGGGCTCGGTAGAGGCGGCACGGATGCGGTCGGCCGCCTCGGACTCGCCGAGGTGGTCCAACATCATCGCACCACTCAGGATGGCGGCGATGGGGTTTGCCTTGCCGGTGCCGACGATGTCGGGCGCCGAGCCGTGGACCGGCTCGAACATCGACATGCCGTTCGGGTTCAGGTTTGCGGTGGGAGCCAGGCCGATACCGCCCGACACCGCACCCCCGAGGTCGGTGAGGATGTCGCCGAACAGGTTGTCGGTGACGATCACGTCGTACCGCTGAGGGTCCTGCACGAAGTAGATGCAGGCGGCGTCGACATGGTTGTACGCCGTCTCGACCTCGGGGTACTCGGTGGCCACCTCGTTGAAGGTGCGCTCCCAGAGATCACCCGAGAAGGTGAGGACGTTGGTCTTGTGCACGAGCGTGACGTGCTTGCTGCGCTTCATCGCGAGGTCGAAGGCGTAGCGGACGCAGCGTTCGACACCCATGCGGGTGTTGACCGAACCCTGGGTGGCGATCTCGTGTGGGGTGTTGGCCCGCAGCAGACCACCCTCTCCGGCGTAGGTGCCCTCCGTGTTCTCCCGGATCACGACGAAGTCGTGGCTGACCCCTCCGTCGTCGGTGCGCGCACCGAGGAACGGCCGGTAGTTGATGTACAGATCGAGTTCGAAACGCATCTTGAGCAGCAGGCCTCGCTCGATGAGGCCGGGCGGCACATCGGGGGTGCCGACCGCGCCGGCGTAGAGGGCATCGATCCCGCGCCACTCATCGATGATCTTCTGGGGCAGAACGGTTCCGTCCTTCAGGTACCGCTCGCCGCCAAGGTCGTAGTCGATGCGCTCGTACTCGATGCCGAGGGCGTCGATGACCTTGAGGCCTTCGGCCACGACCTCGGGGCCGATGCCGTCGCCACCCATGATGCCGATGCGGTGCGTCACGTTGGAACCTTCCTGGAACAAGAAAAACCGCCCACCGAAGTGGACGGCTGGTGGCGCACGCCGAAAGCCCGACGTGCGCTACGAAATGCTGATGATGATCGAGATGGTCATCATGGCCAGAAGCCTACCGGGCGCCCTTCTTGGACTCAATCGCCCGTCGACGTGACTCATGGGCTGTGCGGCTGAGCGAACCGACGGGACCGATAGCCTCGTCCAGATGGCAGACGCACAGCAGCTCTCCCAAGCCGCCTTCGACCGGCTCAAGGCCGAGTACGACGACCTCACCACGCGCGGGCGCATCGACATCGCCCGCAAGATCGAGGCCGCCCGTGAGCTCGGTGATCTCTCCGAGAACGGCGACTACCACGCCGCCAAGGAGGAGCAGGGCAAGATGGAAGGCCGCATCATGCACCTCGGTCGCATGATCGAGAATGCCGTGATCGTCGAGACCGAGGTCGGGGGCGATTCCGTCAAGGCGGGGGCCATCGTCACAATCATCTTCGATGGCGAAGACGACGCGGAGCGATATCTCGTTGGCTCGATCGAGGAACAGGTCAAGGACGTCACCGTCGTTTCGCCCGGCTCGCCGATGGGTGCCGCCCTGCTCGGTGCCGCCGTTGGCGATGAGGTCGAGTACGAGGCGCCGACCGGCGCCGTCTTGAAGGTCAAAGTCCTTGCGATCGCGTAGGTGCCCGTTCTGGAGCCTGCCGGTGCACCAACTGCGCTGCTGCTCCACGACTCGAGAGCGACACTGGTCTCGAACCGCAAGCCCGCTACGGTCCTCGCCATGCGCCTGCGCCTGATTCTCGCTCTAGCCGCACTCGTTGCGGCGTCGTGTGTCGATGACGACCCGCTCGATGCGTTCGTTGAGGTCGAGCCCGAGATCGTCATCGAGACCGAAGAACCCGACACCGATGCGCTCGAGGAGGCTGCAGCCGACACCGAATCCGAGGTGGACGAAGCCGCGCCGATCGAAATCCCCGACGACGCCCTCGACCTCAGCGGTATGGACCAGGTTGCGCTCGACATCCAGGACAACGCGTTCACCCAGCGGGTCGTGGTCGTGAGTGCCGGAACCGAGATCACCTGGACCAACCAGGGACGAAACGAGCACAACGTCCGGCCCGCCGTCGAAGGGGCGTTCGAACCGATCTCGACGCTCGATCTCGCCGAAAAGGGAGACAGCGCCTCGCTCGTCTTCGAGACCCCCGGCGACTTCCCTTACTTCTGCAGCCTCCACGGCACGGCAACCAACGGGCAGACAGGCCGCGTGATCGTCGTTTCCTGAGTCGCTCGAGTTTCGGGCGCCCAACCATCGGGACTAGGGTCCCGAGCGTCGCTTTTCTGAGGGGGAATCATGCGTCGCCTGCTAATTCTACTATCCGTCTTCGCGTTAGTTGCGTCCGCCTGCGGTGGAGGTGACGACAGCACCGAAACCACCGCCGGGGACACGCCGACCGAGTCCGATTCGGCAGCAGAGCCCGACGAAGAAACGGCCGAGCCGGAGCCCGAACCCGAAGAAGAGGCCGAGCCAGAGCCCGAGGAGCCCGCCAACGACAACCCCCTCAATGCGCTCCGGGTGCCACAAGATTTCGCCACCATTCAGGATGCTGTTGATGCCGCTGAACCCGGCGATCTCGTGCTGATTGACGAAGGCGTCTACAACGAGTCGGTCGTCGTCGAGACCGACAACATCGTCATTCGCGGTGTCGACCGCCAGACTGTCGTGCTCGATGGCGAGCACTCCGAGGAGATGGCGAACGGCATCATCGTGTTCTCCAACGGTGTCGCCGTCGAGAACCTCACCGTGAAGAACTACTTCTCGAACGGCGTGTTCTTCACCGGCGACTACGACTCGGACTTCATCCTCCGGGGCTACCGGGTGAGCTATGTCAACGCTCTCAACAACCGGGTCTACGGCATCTACGCCTTCAATGCCGAGTACGGCCTGTTCGACAACACCTACGCCGCCGGACACACCGACTCGGGCTACTACATCGGCCAGTGCCAGCCGTGCAACGCCGTGTTGTCGAACAACCTGTCGGAGTACAACACGCTCGCCTACTCGGGCACGAACGCCGGCGGCGACCTCTTCATCGTGAACAACGAGTTCCGGATGAACCGCATCGGGGTCACTCCTAACACGCTCAACTCCGAAGAGCTCGCCCCGCAGCGCGGCGCGACCTTCGCCGGCAACTGGATCCACAGCAACGGCAACCCCGAAACCCCCAAGGGAGGCAACACCTGGGAGCTCGCCTACGGCGTTGGCATGGTGCTACCAGGGGCCAACAACAACCTCGTCAGCCGCAACCTGATCGAGAACAACCTCAACGGCGGCGTTGCGGTCTCGTTCATGCCCGACGGCGACACGTTCTGGTTGGCCGAGAACAACACGATCACCGACAACGTGTTCCGTGGTAACGGCATTGACGCCGTCATGGTCGACCAGGGTGGAGGAGAGGGCCTCGGCAACTGCTTCAGCGGCAACACCCTCGACACCTCCCGCCCGGCCGACATCGACACGGTCCTGCCGTGCGACGGGCCCGAGGGCGACCTCAGCGACATGATCGGCATCGACTTCTTCTCCCCGCCCGGCGCGGACGAAAACGTGCCATACGCCGATGTTGCGTCGCCGGGCGCTGCCGATCAGCCGTCCATGCCCGACGCGTTGACCGCTCCGGCGTCACCTGCCGACGTCCTGCCCGAGTTCGACGATTTCGATCTGGATGCGATCGCAGTCCCGAGCGGTACCTGAACAACCAACTCGTCGAATCGGCGTCCTGCTCGGCGCCCTCGCCGTCCTCGTGGCGGCGTGTGGCGGCAGCACCGACGCCGATTCCGACGCGCTCGTCGTTCCGACAACTGCGCCGGACTGGTTGATCGAGCGAGCCGGCGACGCCACGACAACCTTCGAGGTGAGCGAGCGCTCCTACAACCTCTCGGCCCGCAACGTCGGTCTTCCCGCACGAATTCGGTTTGCCGACGGCGACGAAGTCTTCGAAGCCTTCTTCGACACCGACACGGGGCTCGGCCCCGATTTCAACGCCAACAGTTGCACGTCGTGCCATGTCAACAACGGCCGTCAACAGTTCCCGGTGGAGAGCGGCACCGTGGGTATCGGTCCCGTCATGCACGTGTCCGCTCCGGGCGCCACCGACGACGAGGCGCCGTTCGACCTACCCGGCTTCGGCACTGGCCTGCAAACCTTCACCGTCGACGGCAGCCAACCCGAAGCCCGGATCGACGTGACGTGGGAGACGATCAAGGGGACCTACCCCGACGGCACGCCCTACGACCTCCGTCGACCCGTCGTCTCAGCCGTCGGTCTCGCCCGCGAACTTCCCGCCGACGCACAACTCTCGCTCCGCATCCCGCCGCAGGTTGCGGGACCAGGCCTGCTTGAGTACGTGCCGGCGGCAGACATCGTGGCTGCGGCCGATCCCGATGATGCCGACGGCGACGGCATCTCCGGCGCCGTCAATTATGTCGTCGACGGCCGCATCGGCCGCCACGGCTGGAAGGCTGATACGCCCGATCTTGTCCACCAGTCGGCCAATGCCCTTGCCGAGGATATCGGTGTTGGTACCTCGCTCATCCCGGTCAACGGCTCGATTGAGTTGTCCGACGAAGAGCTCGCTGATCTCGCGTTCTACGTCGAGGCCCTTGCGATTCCTGCCGGACGTGACGTCGACGATCTCGACGTCATCCGTGGCGCCAATCTCTTCACTGCAATCGGCTGCGCCGACTGCCACACGCCGACACAACGCACCGGCATCACCCAGTACGCCGAACTCAACAACCTTTTGCTCATCCCTTTCACCGACCTGCTGCTCCACGACATGGGACCAGGTCTCGACGACGGCCGGAGCGTCTACCGTGCGTCAGGTAGCGAGTGGAGAACTGCACCGCTGTGGGGCATCGGCCTGCTTGACACCGTCAACGGCCACGTGTCGCTGCTGCACGACGGCCGGGCCCGCTCGATCGAAGAGGCGATCCTGTGGCACGGCGGCGAGGCCCAGCACGTCACGGACGCCTTCATGGCGCTCAGCGCCGAGGATCGAGCTGCGCTGCTTCGATTCGTCGCGAGCCGCTAAGCGGTGCGTCAAACACAGCGATCGATTCGGAGCAGATCGCCGATGATCTTCCCGTCGGCGGCGGCCTCGGCGACCCACCCAGCGATCCCTTCATCGAGTTCGTCGAGATCGCGCGGGGTGTCCATAACGATGTCCCATCGCAGACACTCGCGACCGCCGGGATCGCGATAGACGGAGAGTGCGTCGCCGCCCCAGCCCGACGCCGTGTCGGGTGTGCCACCGACCGCGAACGTGATCGCTTCGATCAGCGCCTGGCCACCGCTCCCCTGCCACAGAACCTCGCCGTCGACATCGGGAAACGACACGTCGATGATCGCGGGATCGACGGTCCCCGGTAACTCGATCACCGCCTCGCTGCTGACAGCCGGATTCGCGACAGCATCGTCGACTGCGGAGATCCCCTCTTCGGCGATACGCCCGTTGAGCCAGGTGTTGCCGTAGTCGTAGACGGCGGTCTGGTACAGCAGAAAGCCGAAATCGAGCGAGAAGATGTCACCGACTTCGAAGACGGCTTCCTCCGCAGCGAGTTCGGCCTGATCAGCAGCGGAGAGTGAGTCGCGCCAGAGATCCTCGATCACGGTGGCGCTGCCCTCGACTGCGGCAGTGAACGCCCAGGCGGCGTCGCCGTCGGTACTGAGTTCGGGCCGGTCGAGACCGAAGTGCTGATCGTCGAAGGCATGGACGAGTTCATGGACGACCGTGGCCTTGGCCAACAGCGTGAGTTCGCCATTCGAGCGGACGAGCAGACGGTCAGAGGAGGGGAAGTACACGCCGAGCACGCCACCGGAAACGAACACCTCGTACACGTCGAGAAACCCGTCGTCTGGGCCGAAGAAGCCGACCGACCGGGCAAAAGCAAGACTCGCCGCTGACCCCTCGGGATCGGCGGCCAACTCGGACTCGAGATCGTCGAGCACGATGCGGGTCATCGTGTCGACGTCGACCAGTTCGACATCCGGGCGGTCAAGAAAGTTGCGCCGTCGGGTCTCCTCGATGAACGCAATCGCTTCGTCGACAAACGCGTCAAGATCGGTCTGCTCATCAGTGGAGGTCTCCGATGCTCCTGCCTCGACCGAATCGGCAGCTTCGTCGAGGCCCAGGGCCGTCGGGGTTGTGGTCGCGGGCAGTTCAGCGGCCTCGTCGTCATCGAGCAGGCTGACGACCGCCTGCACGGCGAACGCAAGCACGACCGCCGCGGCGGCGACGAGAACACCGCGCAGGAACCAGAGCGAGAAAGGGCTGACCTCCGCTTCAGCGGCGGCGGGTTCTGCGCCGGAGTTCGGCCGTTCACTCACCGCAAACCTGCCTCCTGGGCAACCCGACGGGCCGCCTCGACGACCGCCGGACCAAACGCCGACCCAGGGTCTCGAGTGAGCCGCTCGATGGGCCCGCTCACGGAGACCGCTGCGACTACCGTCCCGTGGCGGTCGTGCACCGGTGCACTCACCGAAGCAACACCCGCCTCACGTTCTTCGACTGTGGCGACCCACGTCCCATCGTCGGTGCCGAGCAGGACCCGGCCACCCGAGCCCTGATCGAGCGGCAGGATTGCGCCGGCGGCAACAATCGTGCGCAATCCGTGGGGCGACTGCAGGGAGGCGAGACAGACGCGAGCGTCACCTTGCCGCACGAAAAGCTGCGCGGATTCACCGGTGGTGTCACGGAGTGCCGAGAGGGCGGGGCGAGCCGCCTCAGCGAGCGGCCACCCAGCGGCAGCGGTCTCACCGAGCGTGATCAGACGGGGGCCGAGCGCGAACCGGGCGTCGTGATTTCGGCGCAGCAGGCCGTGGACTTCGAGGGCCGAGGCGAGACGGTGGGCGGTCGCCCGACTCAGGCCGGTGCGCTCGACGAGTTCGTTGAGCGACGCACCGCCGTTCTCGACCGCACCGAGGACCAAGGCCGCTTTGTCGATGACGCCAACACCGCTTACACTGAATTCCACATTGCAAAACGTACTTCTCACAATGTGAGATGCCAACTTGGTGATCACTATGTCGCAACCCCGCACCCTGAGCCAGAAGATCTGGGACCACCACGTCGTCACACCCGGCGTGGGCGGCGCCCCCGACCTGCTCTACATCGACCTCCACCTCATCCATGAGGTCACCTCGCCGCAGGCCTTCGACGGTCTTCGCCAAAATGGTCGACCGGTCCGCCGCCCCGATCTCACCGTGGCCACCGAAGACCACAACACACCGACGGAGGATCAGGACAAGCCGATCGCCGATGAGATCAGTGCCTCACAGATCGAGACGCTCCGCGTCAACACGCAAGAATTCGGCATCGTCCACTACCCGATGGGCCACGAGAACAACGGGATCGTGCACGTCATGGGTCCCGAGCAGGGCCTCACGCAGCCGGGCATGACCATCGTGTGCGGCGACTCTCACACAGCCACCCACGGCGCCTTCGGATCAATCGCCTTCGGCATCGGTACCAGCGAGGTCGAGCACGTGCTCGCCACCCAGACGCTGCCCCAGGCCCGACCCGGCACGATGGCGATCACCGTCAACGGCGAACTGCAGGCAGGGGCCACCCCGAAGGACGTGATCCTCCACGTCATCGGCGTGATCGGCACCGGCGGCGGCATCGGCAAGATCATCGAGTACCGCGGCGACGTATTCGAGAACATGTCGATGGAAGGCCGCATGACGGTCTGCAACATGTCGATCGAAGGTGGTGCCAAAGCCGGCCTCATCGCCCCGGACGAGACCACCTTCGAGTACGTGGCGGGCCGCCCCAACTCGCCCGTTGGCGCCGAACTCGAGGCCGCCATCCAGGACTGGAAAACGCTCACCACCGACGAAGGCGCCGTCTTCGACGAAGAGGTGATCATCGATGCGGCCGACATCGCGCCTCAAGTCAGCTGGGGAACCAACCCGGCCCAGGTCATGCCGATCGACGGCGTCATTCCCGGCCCCGACGACTTCGACGACCCGAACCTCGCCAACACCGCCGCTCGTGCCCTCGAGTACATGGATTTCGAGGCCGGCACCCCGATCAAGGACATCAAGGTCGATACCGTCTTCATCGGCAGCTGCACGAACAGCCGCATCGAGGATCTGCGAGCGGCGGCCGCCGTCGCCAAGGGCCGCAAGGTCGCCGACGGCATGCGCACCCTCGTCGTGCCGGGCTCCGGCCTAGTCAAGCAGCAGGCCGAGGCCGAGGGCCTGCCGGAGACCTTCCGCGAAGCCGGCTTTGACTGGCGGGAGCCGGGGTGCTCGATGTGCCTCGCCATGAATCCCGACAAGCTCCAGCCGGGCGAGCGTTGCGCCAGCACCAGCAACCGCAACTTCGAGGGACGTCAGGGCCGAGGAGGCCGCACCCACCTCGTCTCCCCCGCCATCGCCGCCGCCACCGCCATCGCCGGGCACTTCGCGTCACCCGACGATTTGGCCTGAGCACAAGAACACGACAACGAACGCACCATGCCCGGAGCACCAAAATGAAGGCCGTCCGCATCGTCCAAGGCACCGCCGTGCCCCTCGACCGCACCGACGTCGACACCGATCAGATCATCCCGTCCGACTGGCTCAAGCGCGTCGAGCGCACCGGTTTCGAGAAGGGTCTCTTCTCGGAGTGGCGCGACGACCGAGACTTCGTGCTCAATCAAGAGCAGTACTCCGGCGCCAACATCCTCATCGGGGGCCTGAACTTTGGGACCGGTTCGAGCCGTGAACATGCCGTGTGGGCGATTCAGCAGTACGGCTTCGATGCCGTCATCTCACCGCGGTTCGCCGACATTTTCCGCAACAACTGCACCAAGAACGGTCTCGTACCAGTGTCGGTTTCCGACGAGGTCAATGAACAGTTGATGCGAGCTGTGGAGGTCGACCCGACACTGGAGATCACGATCGACGTTGAGCGGCTCACCGTCGAGGCGCCGGCCATCGGGCTGGAGACGACATTCCCGCTGAGCGAGGCGATCCAAGAACGCTTCCTCGAAGGGCTCGATGACATCGGACTCACCATGCGGTTAGCCACCGACATCGACGAGTACGAGACCACCCGCAAGCCCTGGATGCCCGCTCAGGCCTGAGACCTCTCAGCCGGCCAGCAACGTGGTCAGATGAAGCTCTTCGCCGGTCGAATCACGAGTTCCTCGATGTTGAGGTGAATCGGCTGCGTGATCACGAACTCGACCGTTCGAGCAATCTCCTCAACATCACCGAAGGTCGTCGACATGTTTGTCGCGAGCTGAGCGAGCATCTCGCGAGATACCCGACCTTCGTCGTCGCGCTCAACGTTCTCGACACCGGCCATGCCCGCAATCGTGCCCATCATGTCGTCGCCGACGTTGCGGAGGAAGTTAGTGGCGAAGACGCCAGGCATGATCGACGTGACACGGATCGTGTCGTCCTCGAGTTCACTTCGCAGGCTTCCGTTGATGCAGTCGACCGCGTGCTTGGTGGCGCCGTACATCCCGGAATCGCGCCGAATCGCCGCAACCGAACTGATGTTGATGATGTTGCCCTGCGACTCGGTGGCCCGCATCGCAGCGACCGCGACCTGGCTACCCACGGCGAGGCGAGGACGTTGACGTCGAGCATGACCTTTCAAACGCCGGGATCGCCCCCGACGAACGATGTGCCGAAATCACGGAAGCCGGCGTTGTTGATCATCACGTCGAGACGACCCGTCTCGACGGCCGCCCGCTGGATCCAGGCCTGCAAGGCAGCAGCGTCGGTGACATCGAAGATCGCCAGGTCGGCCTTGCCGCCCACTCCCTCGACACATGCCTCAGATTCCTCCATGGGCGCAGCGTTGCGGCCCATCAGATAGACGGTCGCGCCAAGCGCTCCAAGGTGCTCGACGATCGCGCAGCCCATACCGCTCGACGATCCAGTGATGCAGACGGTGCGACCGTGAACGGACAAGCGATCGGACATCGAACACTCTTTGACACTTACTACGCTAATGGTCAGAGGAGCTTGACATTTAAGCACCGAAGCATCAACGGCGTCACCCCGGCGCTCCCCCAGTGGCCAAAGCGCTGATGCCCTGCACGCTCGCATGGGCGGAATCTGAAAAAATGTCACCATTCAGGAACCAGCCCGCCGATCGGTGCGTCAAAACATCACCAACACCCCTGCGAACCGGAGACGATCGTGCGCAGACTTCTGTTTCTCTTCCTCAGCTGCACCCTGCTGGCCACCGCCTGCAGCGACGACAGCGCCTCAAACGCTGGCGACACCGACCCAGATGCGCCAGTCCAGCGAAACGACGGTGAGGTCGTTCTCGACATCGACGGCGACAAGGTCGTCTTGACCTCCGGCCTCTCCGGCTTCACCGACTGCGACACCCTGCTCACGCACCTTCGCACCGAGGCGGCCGAGCGGGTCGGCCCGTACGGCTTCGATTCCGGTGGATGGTCCGGCGGACCAAGCTGGGGTCGCAGCATCGGGGCGCCGTTCGGCGACGACATGGCCGCCGACACGACCGACTTCGCCACCGCCGAGGAGAGCGCCGGGAGCGTCGCGTTCGACAGCGACGCCTCGGCCGGCCCGACCGAGGGCGTCGACTTCTCCGGCACCAACGTGCAAGAACTCGGTGTCGACGAGGCCGACATCGTCAAGACCGACGGCGAACGGGTCTATGTGCTCGCCGCCAAGCAGCTCACCGTGATCGACGCCGAGACCCGCACCGAGCTCTCCTCGATCGAACTCCCGCAGGCGTACCAGGCCGAAATGTTCCTGACCGGTGACGAGATTCTCGTCATCGGTTCCACCTGGCTCGATCGCGGCTTCGCCACTGAGGCGGACGAAGACATGGACATCGAGGAGTCCTGGTACGGCACGAGCATCGTTCGCCTAACCCGCATCTCCGTGGCCGGCGCCGACGCCGAGTTGATCGAGTCGATCGTCATCGAAGGCGACTATGTGTCGGCCCGCTCAGTCGACGGCGTCGCCCGGATCGTGATCCGCAGCAACCCGCAGCAGAACTTCCCCTTCGTGTTCCCGGCCGGCCCGGCCGGTGAGGACATCGCCACCGAGGCCAACCGGGCCGCTGTGCGCAACTCCGACCTCGACACCTGGCTCCCTGCATGGGGCACCGTCGACGACTCGGGCGACATCATGAGCCGGGGCATCTTCCCCGACTGCTCGTCGGTGCACGCACCCACCGAGTTCGCCGGCTTCGGTGTGCTCTCGGTCGTGAGTGTCCCGGTCACCGGCGAGCTCAATGCCACCGAGACGACCAGTGTCCTCGCCCCCGGCAACATCGTCTACGCCTCGACCGACTCGGTCTTCGTCGCCACCCAGACGTGGCCCGACATCGCCACCCTCGAAGACGACGCGGACGCGTGGGAGAAGGCCTGGGATGCCCGCCACACCTCGATCCATCGCTTCGCTCTGAGTGACACCGGCGCCGCCTACACCGCCTCGGGTTCGGTGCCTGGCGATCTGCGCAACCAGTTCTCGCTCAGCGAGCACGAGGGCCACCTCCGGGTCGTCACCACGAGTGGCGACACCTGGGATGAGAGCTCCGAGTCATTTGTCCGGGTTCTCCGCGAGACCGACGGCGGACTGGTCGAGGTCGGCAGCGTCGGTGACATGGGCAACGGCGAGGCGGTCCAGTCGGTCCGCTTCGTCGGCGACGTCGGCTATGTCGTCACCTTCCGCCAAATCGACCCCTTCTACACCCTCGATCTCCGAGATCCCGAGAACCCGCGCGTCGTCGGCGAACTCAAGATTCCCGGCTTCTCCAGCTACCTCCACCCGATCGGTGACGGCCGGGTGCTCGGGGTCGGTTCCGATGCTGATCTTGACGGGCGGGTCACCGGTTCGAAGGTCTCGGTCTTCGACGTGAGCGACCCCGCCGATCCCCAGGAAGTCACCGTCTGGTCCGCCCCGGGTGGCTGGAACGACATCGGGTGGGAGCACCGCAGCTTCCTGTGGTGGGGTCCCGAGCAGCTCGCCGTAATTCCAGTCAATTTCTGGAACAACGGCGAGAACTGGGCCGGCGCCGTCGTGTTGAAGGTCGACGGCACTACCATCGAAGAAGTCGGCCGTATCGATCACATCGACGAAGACGACGACCGTGGCCGCACGGAATGCGATGTGCTCACCTCCGATGACCTGCCTTCGAACGGCGACGAAGCCTCGTTCGAGACCGAACTCGAGTGGATCCTCACCGACGACTTCCGCATCATTCTCTGCGAGCCGGGCAAGCCCCTCTCCGTCTCGGGCTTCCAGTGCGACGGGGAGCCCTGGATGCTTGACGAGGCCGAGCGGATCGGCATCGCCATTCCCGACGACGCAACCCTCGGTTACTGCTGGCACGACGGCAACCTGGCTCCGGTCATCAGCCGCACGATGGTGATCGACGGAGACGAACTCTGGTCCCTGAGCTCCGAATGGGGCTGGAACTCCCCCGAGGCACCGGCAACGCTCCAGGTCAACACCCTCGGTGCGTTCGAGCGCATCGGCCAAGTCCAGATCAGCTGACTCCACCGGGACGAACGCTGCGCTTCCTCGAGGTCAGGTCGGCTGCCGACCCGACCTCGGCTACCGTCGAGGCCATGCCGGGATCCCTTCTACGCATCACCCGCCTCGCCGCACTCGGCGCGCTCGCCTCGCTGATCGTCGGTCTCGTTCGCTCAGCGCGTCGCCAGCCGGCGCCCCCAACGACGGGTGTGGCCAGCTGGGAACCACTCGTCGAGGAGGCGCCGATCCCGTCTCGGTCGGGCCCGGTGCAGTTCGCTACGACCGGGACCTCCACCGGGCATCCTGGCTGGGTCGAGCCCGATGCCGATGGCGGCTGTCCCGGTTCACACTCGGTCAAGGGCAACACGCAGAGCAAAATCTTCCACGTCCCCGGTGGCATGTCGTACGAGCGCACCAACGCAGAGCGTTGCTACTGCGACGAGGCAGCGGCCGAAGCTGACGGCTACCGCAAGGCGAAGCGCTAGCCGAGACGGATGGCGCGGACGCTCTGGACGCCGTCGACGGCTCGGATCGCCTGCTGCACATTGTTGGGTACGAGGCCATCGGTCGAGATGACCATCATCGCCGCGACCCCGTCGGCGTCTTCACCGATGTACATGTTGGAGATGTTGACACCGGCGTCGCCGAGCATCGTGCCGACGATGCCAACCATGCCGGGGATGTCGTGGTTGCGCACGATCAACATATCGTCAGAGGGGCGAATGTCGAGCCGGTGACCATCGACCTCGTTGAGTCGGGGGCTGCCGTCGATCGGTGAGAGCGAGCCGGCGAGCGAGTGGACATCACCGGTAACCCGGATCAGGTTGCTGCGGCCCTTCTCACCTGGCGTAGTGATCACTCGGACGTCGAGGCTGCGCTGTTCTGCGAGGTGGCCGGCGTTGACGTAACTGACGGGATCGCCGCCGATGTTGCCGAGCAGCCCCTTGAGAAACGAGAGCTTGGCCAGCGACGGATCCGACTCACCGATCTCACCCTGAAGTTCGAGGTCGATCGTCGCCGGCAGACCCTCTACGAGGCCGGCGAACATCGAGCCGAGTTGCTCGCATAACGGCAGGTGCTCCCGAAGCGCACCGCTGGCGGCGCCGGCTTCGACGTTGACAGCGAAGGGAACGAAGTCGCCAGCGAGGGCCTTGATGACCTGCTCCGCGATCGTCTCACCGGCCCGATCCTGGGCTTCGCGGGTCGAGGCACCAAGGTGAGGGGTCGTGATGATGCCGGGTACACCGATGAGGGGGGACTCGGTGGTGGGTTCGTCTTCGAACACGTCGATGGCAGCACCAGCGATCCGGCCGGAGGCGACCGACTCGGCGAGCGCGACTTCGTCGATGATGCCGCCGCGAGCGACGTTGACGATCCGGAGATGTGGCTTGGCGAGTCCGAGACGGTCCTTGTTGATCAGCCCGATGGTGTCTCGTGTCTTCGCAACGTGGAGGGTGAGGAAGTCGGCTCTCGCCATGAGGTCGTCGAGTTCGGCGAACTCGACGTCGAGGTGTTTCGCTACTTCGGCCGGGACGAACGGATCGTGCGCAACGATCTTCATGCCGAACGCAGCGGCGCGATGGGCGACGAGACGACCGATGCGACCGAAGCCGACCACACCGAGAGTCTTGTCTTCGAGTTCGACGCCTTCCCACTTCGAGCGTTCCCAACGGCCGTCGACCAGGGCGCTGTGCGCCTGCGGCACGTTGCGGGCCTGCGCCAGCAGGAGTGCCATCGTGTGCTCTGCGGCTGAGGTGATGTTCGACTCGGGGGCATTGACCACCATGACGCCGTTGGCGGTGGCGGCGACCGTGTCGACGTTGTCGAGGCCGACTCCGGCGCGGCCGACGACAGCCAGCGATGGCCCTGCCGCAGCGATCAGCTCGGCATCGACCTGTGTGGCAGAGCGCACAATGAGGCCCGATGCTCCGGCGATGGCCTCCCGCAGTTCCTCAGGCGAGAGTCCGGTACGGACATCCACCTCGTGGCCGGCCACCCGCAGGGCGTCCAGCCCGGGATCGGCGATTTTTTCAGCGACAAGTACGCGATGCACCCATTCATCTTGGCGGTTGGCCGTCAGCCAGCCTCCAGATTTCGTGTGAACGCTCTGTGACGCCTTCAGCCAGGGCTTGACGAGTCATCGACGGATGTCGATAGCTGGAATGTCGCCAGCGGGCATAAAGCCCAGCATTTTGCCGAAGAACACGAGTTCGGCTTCCAGAGCGGTGATCACGTTTTCCGCCCTCCGGAATCCGTGCTGTTCTCCCTCGAAGAGCAAGTAGCTGACCGGGATGCCCTGCTGTTCGAGCGCCGCCACGATCATCTCGCTCTGGTTCGGCGGGACGATGGCGTCCTCGTCGCCCTGGAGCACGATCATCGGCGCGGAGAACTTCTCGACATGGTTGACCGGCGACCGCTCGTCGTAGATCGCCTTCGCCTCAGGCCAGGGTCCGACCAGGGTGTCGAGGTAGCGAGACTCAAACTTGTGGGTGTCGGACGCAAGCGCCTCGAGATCGGCGACACCGTAGCGAGAGGCCCCGACAGCGAAGACGTCGTGGAACGCGAGCGCGGACAACACGGTGAACCCGCCTGCGGAACCACCGCGAATCATGAGGCGTTCAGGGTCGACGTCGCCTCGTTCGGCAAGGTAACGGGCAGCGGCAACACAGTCCTCCACATCGGCGACACCCCAGGAGCCGTTCAGCGCCTGGCGGTACGAGCGGCCGTACCCGGTCGAGCCGCGATAGTCGACGTCGACGACAGCGATTCCCCTGCTGGTCCAGTAGAGAATGCCGAGCTGAAGTTGCCGGCGGGCCTGGGCGGTCGGGCCGCCGTGGGCGAGAACCAGCAGCGGCGGCGCCGTTCCGTCCACGCCGACATGATCGGGATTGGTCGGCGGGTAATAGAGGGCATGAGCCACCGCATCGCCGACCCCGGTCGGGAAGGTGATCGACTCGGGCTCGATCAGGTAGCCGATGTCGACGGGCAACTCGCGTCCGGCGTGCACGACCTCGCGGGTGACCCTCGGGCCGTCGAGCACGACCTTGACGACCTGCGATTCGTGGCCGTAACCGGCACCGACATAGACGACGCCGTCGGCGGCAGGCTGCATCGAGGAGACAGTGGCATCAGGCATCGAGACGGTGCGGCCGTCGATCACCAACTCGTCGCCGGTCGGCAACCCGACCGCAGCGACCGTGTGCTCGGACGTGATCGCCCAGCGCTGCATGCCGAACACCCAGCTCGGGGTCGGGATCTCGAACGGGCCGACGACCACCGGGGCGAACCCGTTGTCGGCCGATACCGAACCGAGATTCCACCACTCGTGCCGATCGGTGCAGGCGTAGAGCGTGCCGTCGGGACCCCAGCCGGGTTCGACCCAGGCTTCGGCACCGTTGCCGAGCTCGAGCTCGACGTCGCCGAGGGAGCCGTCGGCGAAAGGCGCGACGAGCAGGCTGGTGGCGTCCCACGGCATGTTCGGATGATCCCAGGCGACCCAGACGAGTTGGGTGCCGTCGGGCGACAGCCGTGGCGACGACACGAAGTCGCTGCCGCTCCACAGTTCGCAGATCTCCATCGACCCATCGGTGGCGATCGCGACAAGATCGTTCGTGGGTTCGCGATCGGAGTGATGAAGCTCACGGACGGCGACCACGAAACGACCGGAAGGGTCGACTCGGAGATCGGCGAAACGAAGGCCCCGCGGGATCGCCGGCTCGGGCGTGAGGAACATCGGCTCCTCCCCCGGCGCGAGACGACGAAGCCGCTGATCGCTGACGTCGACATAAAACGCGACGCCGTCGTGCACCCACCAGGAACCGCCGCCGTACTCGTGCACGAGCGTGCGCACATAGGCGTCGGGCGGCGTGATCTCGGCCGTGACCCCGTCTCGCTGACGCATCAGAGCGGTGCGGCCCCCTTCATCGGGACGCGACTCGGACCACCAGATGTCGTCGGTGCCGTCGGGTCGAGGGTCGACGCAGCACTCGGCAATGCCAAGCGCTCTGCTGACGAGGGACTCGGCGGTGATCGGCGATGGCCACTCACCGAACGGCGTGACCAACGGCGTCGTGGCGGGTGGAATCACGACAGGAAGTCGGCGATGCGACCGACACCCTCGCTGAGGTCGTCGTCGCCGAGGGCAAACGACAAGCGAGCGCCGCCGCCGACCCCGAAGGCCTCGCCCGGAACGATGGCGACCTTGGCCTCCTCAAGCAGGATGTCGGCGAGATCGAGGGTGGCGTCGATCCGCCGACCGCCGATCTCATTGCCCAGCAGGGCCGAGAAGTCCGGATAGGCATAGAAGGCGCCCTCAGGCTCGGGGCACAGCACCCCCTCAATGCCCGAAAGCAGCGAATGCATCGCGCGACGTCGACGATCGAAGGCCTCCCGCATCTCGTACACGGCGTCGAGCGGGCCGGTGACCGCGGCGAGCGCAGCGGCCTGGGCGACGTTGGCGACATTGCTGGTCGAGTGCGACTGCAGATTCTGCGCGGCCTTGATCAGGTCAGCGGGACCGATCATCCAGCCGACACGCCAACCTGTCATCGCGTAGGTCTTGGCGACGCCGTTCAAGATGATGACCTTGTCGCCGAGCTCGGGGACGAGCGTGGCCATTGAGTAGTGCTCGTTGTCGCCGTAGACGAGGTGCTCGTAGATCTCGTCGCAGATCACCCAGATGTCGTGCTCGACCGCCCAGCGGCCGATCGCCTCGATCTCGTCTCGGGGGTAGATCGCGCCTGTCGGATTCGACGGCGACACGAAGACGAGCGCCTTCGTGTTCTCCGTTCGGGCGGCCTCAAGTTGCTCGACGGTGGCGCGAAAGCCGCCCTCCGCCGTGGTGATGATCGGGACGGTGACACCACCGGCGAGCGCGACGGGCTCCGGATAGGTGGTCCAGTATGGAGTCGGCAGCAGAACCTCATCGCCGGGATTGAGCAACGCCTCGAAGCAGTTGTAGACGGCGTGCTTGCCACCGTTGGTGATCAACACCTGCGATGCCTCACAGGCATAGCCGCTGTCGCGCATGGTCTTGGCGGCGACCGCCTCCTTGAGTTCAGGGAGACCACCCACGGCGCTGTACTTGTGCATCGCCGGGTCGGCGCAGGCCGCGATGGCGGCATCGACGATGTGCTGTGGTGTCGCGAAATCAGGCTCGCCGGCACCGAAACCGATGACGTTCTCACCAGCCGCTCGCATGGCCTTGGCCTTGTTCGAGACCGCCAGCGTGGCCGAGGGGGCGATGGCGCCGACGCGCCGGGAAATCCGATCGAGAGTCATGGTCGAAAGGGTACCGAGATCGCTCCGCAGAATTCCGGCGATTGGCGTCCGTTTTGGCTTCGAAGCTGCCACGCTTTCGGGGTGACCGAGTCTCAGAAAACCACGCCTGACATCACCATCCCGACCGACCTCCTTCCGAGCGACGGCCGGTTCGGTTCCGGCCCCACGAAGGTCCGCTCCGAGTCCCTCGATGCCCTCGCCGCTCGCGCCACCGACTTCATGGGCACCTCGCATCGCAAGATGCCGGTGAAGCTCGTTGTCGCCGAGATGCGCAACGGCATCGCCGAGTTGCTGCGAGCACCCGACGGGTACGAGATCGTCTGCGGCAATGGCGGCTCCACCGGCTTCTGGGATGCGGCCGTCTTCGGATTGATCGACGAGAAGTCGCACCATCTCAGCTTCGGTGAGTTCGGAGGGAAGTTCGCCAAGGCCGTGGCCATGGCCCCTCACCTGCAGGACCCATCGGTCACCGAGTCGGCAATGGGCACCCGCCCCGATCTCGAGACCGTCGACGGCGTCGACGCCTACGCCTTCACCCATAACGAGACCTCGACCGGCGTGATGATGGATCCGGTCCGCGTCGGCGGCGACGGCGACCTCATGCTGGTCGACGCAACGTCGGCGGCCGGCGGCCTGATGTTCGACGCCGACGCCACCGACGTCTACTACTTCGCCCCCCAGAAGGCGCTCGCCTCCGACGGCGGTTTGTGGATCGCCATGATGTCGCCCGCAGCGATCGAGCGCGTCGAGCGCATCGCCAACAGCGGCCGCTACATCCCGCCGTCGCTCAACCTCTGGTCGGCGGTCGAGAACTCCCGCCAAGACCAGACCTACAACACGCCGGCGCTCGCCACGATCTTCCTCACCGCCCAGACGGTGAACTGGTTCAACGACAACGGCGGTCTGTCCTGGTCGGCCGGTCGCTCGGCCACTTCCGCAGAGATCCTCTACGGCTGGGCCGATGCGTCCGACGCTGCCTACCCGTTCGTGCAGATCGAGTCCGAGCGTTCGAAGGTCGTCGCCACGATCGACTTCGACGAGGCGATCGACGCCGACATGCTCGTCGAGGTTCTTCGCAAGAACGGCATCCTTGATGTGGGCGGCTACCGCAAGCTCGGTCGCAATCAGCTCCGCATCGGCATGTTCCCGGCCATCGACCCGGCCGACACTGAGGCGCTCACGGCGTGCCTCGACTACTGCATCCAGGCGATGAGCTGATCGATCGGCCGCTCACCCCAGATGGTGGCGGCGATCGCAACACCACTAGGGCGTGATGCCGGTGCGGGCCACCGGCGTGGCCACGCCCGACCGCCGCTGCGCCGACACGGCAAGGCTCTCGATCACGACGTTGCGGAGGTCGCGCGGGTCGATCAGATCGTCGAAGCTCAGCCCATTGGCTGACCGATAGCTGCTCTCGTTCTCGGCCTGGCGCAGTTCGGCTCGTGTCGCCTCGTCAGCGCCGACCGCATTGCCGGCACCCGACGCACCCATGGCGCCGAGCGTCGCCCCCGGAAAGCCGAAGCTCAGGGTCTGCTCGTCGTAGGGGTTCATCGCCATCACGCTCGACCCGAAGCCGTACGCCTTCCGGAGCGTGACGTGGACCTTCACCGTCTGAGCCCTGGTCTGGGCGGCGAACATGCGCGCACCGGCCCGAAGGATTCCGGCCCGCTCCGAGGCCTGACCCGCGAGCACCCCCGGGTTGTCGGCGAGGAAGACGACTGGCAGATGGAAGCTGTCACACACCTGGATGAAGTGGGCGGCCTTGTCCGCTGCGTCGACATCGATCGATCCGGCGATGACCGACGGCTGGTTGGCGATGATGCCGATGGATTCGCCGCCGATGCGGGCGAGGGCACACACGATCGATGAACCGAAGTCCGGTTGGACCTGGAAGAACCCGCCACCGTCGACGAGCGCCGAGATGGCGAGCCGCATGTCGTAGGCGGCATTGCCGTCACGGGGCACGATGTCGAGGAGGTCGTCGAGGCGACGGGGTCCAGTGTCGCCCGTATCGACGCTCGGTGGCCGTTCCCAGGCCGATGAGCCGAAGAACGAGAGATACGTGCGGATGTCGTAGAGGAGGGCGATGTCGTCAGCGGCGACGTTGTGCACGACCCCGGAGGCAATCGCGACGCCGGGTCCGCCGAGTTCGGCCTTGGTGACCTCCTCGCCGAGGGCCGCCTTCACCACCGGCGGCCCTGCAGTGAAGATGGCGGCATCGGGAGTCATGACCGAGAAGTCGCACAGGGGTGCGGTGATCGCCCCATGACCGGCTGACGAACCCATCACCCCACACACCATCGGCACGAGCCCGGACAGGCTGCCCTGGGTACCGAGGTCGCCAGGGCCTCCTCCACCCGGATCGCCGGGCATCGGTGGCCGGTGACCGGCGCCCTCGAGGAGCATCACCAACGGGATGCGTTCTCGGCGGGCGATGTCGGCGATGCGCCAGCGTTTCCGGCTGGCCGCCGGCCCGATCGACCCTCCGAGCGTCGTGAAGTCCTCGGCGCCGACGGCAACCGGGCGGCCATCGATGCGACCAACACCGGCGACGAGCGCATCGGCCGGCGCCACCCCGGCGAGGGCGCCGATCTCGGTGAACGAGCCATCGTCGAGCAAGGTCCCGATGCGGCTGCGAGCATCGAGACGGCCGAGCTCGCGGCGTCGGGCGAGTTTGTCGGCACCCCCCATCGCGTGGGTGGTGGCGCGACGTTTCGCGAGATCGTCGAGTGTCGCGTCCCAGTCCCCCGTCATGGCGGCAGAGCCTAGGCGACGGTCAGACGACGACGAAGAACGCCCGTGCGTGCACAGGGGCTGCGAGCGGACGAGATCGCTGCCGTCTCAGAGGGAGGCGCTGCCGTCGCCACGGACCGTGGCGTCGATGACCGCCGCCATCGTTGCGGCGAGTTCGTCAGCCGAGACGCCCCACGACTCGAAGCCCCGACGGTGTGAGCTGACCTGGGTAAGCATGGTGGTGAGCACGCTCGCAATGCCGCCCGGCGATGCCGATGCGTCGATTGCCCCCACCGCCCGCGCCTCGTGGGCAAGATCCTTAAGGGCCAGGAACACGCCATTGAACAGCCGGGTGCGGAGCTGACGGAAGCGGTCGTCACCCTCGAGCGCCGCCAGGTCGGCGACGCGGAGGAGTTCCCCGTGCTCGGCAAAGAAGGCGAGGAATCCCTGCGAAAGTCCGGCTGCGGCATCGCCACTCTCCCACGCCGCATCGGTGACAAGGACTCGGAGCTGGCGGCCCCCGGCGTCGGTGAGTTCATCGATCAGCGCGAGGACGGCCGCCTCGACGTCAGGGAAGTACTGGTAGAAGGTCGCGGGGCTCGTATCCGCCCGCCGCGAGATGTCGACCACGGTGAGATCGCGGTACGGACTGTCGGCGACCGCGGTTCGGGTGGCGGCGAGCAATCGCTGACGGGTCGCCTGACCGCGGCGACCCGCGACCCGCCCATCGGCGGCGCGTGGTGCCTCATCGGCGGCGAGTTCAGTTCGCGGATCGCTCACGGCGAGCGAGGCTAGCGCTCGGAGAACTCGGCGCGCAGCGCTGCCCCGTGAGCGTCGAGCGGCGCGGCCTCGCCGCGGGATCTTGCGACCGTCGGTGAGGCGACGGCGACGCGCTCCCCGCCCAACGCCACCACCCACCCATCGTCGTCGGGTTCGACAGGTACATCGATCGGACAACGCCGCGCCCACGCGGCGGCGCGACTGAGCGGCACCTCGATCGCCGAAGCCCGCTCGTCGATCAGCAGCTCGGCGGCGATCGCTGCGGCTGCCAGGCCCGCCACCGGGTCGGCGATGGCGTCGGCCACGAACATCGGGCCGCCGGGATCATCGATCCAGAGTCCGCCCGCAACCGCTGCATCGTCGCCGAACCCGATGCGATCAGGGTCGTCGATTCGGCCGTGGCCGGTGATCGACAGCCACGAGGTCGCCGACGCATCGACGACGGCGGAGGGATCGAGTCCTAAGGCGGCCATCGCACGCGGCCGGGAGGCTTCGATGACGAGGTCAGCGGCGGCGACCATCCGTCGCAGGAGCGCATGATCGGATCGATCAGCGAAATCGATCGTGATCGTCTCCTTGCCAGCGTTGAGGAGATCGAAGAACGCAGCCGGGCCGGATCTGGCCCCGTCGGGCCGGCCCCGTCCCTCCACCTTGATCACCCGTGCGCCTGCGTCGGCGAGGAACGAACCGGCGAGTGGGCCGGCCCACAGCGACGAAAAATCGAGGACGATGGGCCGGGCGCGTACCGGTCTCGCAGGGCCTCGGTGGATTTCGTGCCCCGGGGCAGGCGTCTGCGGTCGCTCGTCGGGCCGGGCGATCGCCAGACCGAGCAGACGCCCGCGTTGTACGAGATCAGCGGCCGATCGACGGCGAAGCTCGCGACGGAGGGCCTCCCAGTCATCGGGGTCGACAGCAGCCTCGACCAGCGCCGGCAAGGCGGCGACGTCCTCGGGCCGGGGCAGGTTGAGCACCACCCAACCGTCACCGCACCGCTCGAATCGAGCGGCACCACCAACCGAGACGGAACCCCGACGGTGAAGTCCCGCGAAGGCGGCCCGCTCGGCCAGCAGCGACGGACCGTCGACCGCCACCTCGTGACCGAGCCATTTGGTCATCGCCGCCAGATCCGCCGCCGACGACGCGGCTGCGACGACCAGTCCGGCCGGCCGGACCAAGGGAGGACCGTCGATCCGACCGGTCAACGACATCCCGCCGCAGTTGGCCCAGGTCGCCACCTGATCAAGCTCCGCCATGGTGCCGACGCTAGCGAAGCCCACACGGACTTTTCGCCCGACCACCTCTCGGGCCAGACTGAGGAACGCCGATCGGCGAACCAAGGGGGAAACCAACATGGTCGAGTTGAAGCCAGGTGCACGCTTCCAGAGCACGGCGTGCAGCACCGAGGTGATCGTCGTCAAGGGGGCCGGCGAGGTCGACCTGACCTGTGGAGGCGCGCCGATGGTCGCGTCGGGCAGCGGTGAGATCAGTGGCAGCCCGTCCGACGACGCCGCCGGTGGTACCCAACTCGGCAAGCGGTACGGCAACGCCGACGAGACGATCGAACTGCTGGCCACCAAGGCCGGCGACGGATCGCTGGCAGCCGACGGCGGGGCTCTCGAGATCGCCCAGGCGAAGCCCCTCCCCGCCTCGGACTGAGCCACAACCGCCCATGAACCTGATGATGCTGCTGGAGATGGCGGCGGAAGGGCTCGGCGATCGGGTGGCCGTGGGATCACTCGACGACGGGCTCACCTACCGCGAGCTCTACGATCGCGCCCACGGCGCGGCCAACCGCTACCGGGCTGCGGGAGTCGAGTCCGCGGTCGTGTGCGCCGAGTCGAGCCCGGCGTTGCCGATCGCCTTGTTTGGCTCTGCGTGGGCGGGCATCCCCTATGTGCCCCTCAACTATCGCCTTCCCGCCGACGATCTCCTGGCGCTCGCCGAGCGGGCCGGTTCAGCCGTCGCCATCGCCGACGAATCCAACCTTGAGCGGCTGGGCGGTCTCCCGGGTGTCTCGTCCGTCTCCGCCGAGGCGTTCAGCGCCGACCCGGCCGCAGGAACAGACGAACACGCCAGTCCTGGCGACTGGAACATGGACCCCGACGACCTCGCGGTGCTGCTCTTCACCAGCGGCACGACGGGCAGCCCGAAGTCCGCTGTGCTGCGCCACAAGCATCTCGTCTCCTACATCCTCGGATCGGTCGAGTTCATGGGCGCCGGCGAGGACGAAGCCACCCTCGTGAGCGTGCCGCCCTATCACATCGCAGGTGTTGCCTCGATGCTGTCGTCGGTCTACGCCGGCCGTCGGATCGTGCAGCTGCCTCGATTCGATCCTGAGGTCTGGATCGACACCGTCGAGCGCGAAGGCGTGACCCACGCAATGGTCGTGCCGACCATGCTCACCCGCATCGTCGACGCGCTCGACGCTCGCGGCGGAGCGCCGATGCTCGGCATCCGAGCACTCTCCTACGGTGGCGGCAAGATGCCCCGACCCGTGATCGAGCGGGCACTCGACCTCTTTCCGATCACCAACTTCGTCAACGCCTACGGGCTCACGGAGACGTCATCGACCATCTCCCTGCTCGGCCCCGACGATCATCGTGTCGCCCAGTACAGCGACGACCCGATCGAGCAGCAGCGTCTGGCCAGCGTCGGGCGTCCGCTTCCAGGTGTCGAAGTCCAAGTGCGAGACGACGACGGCGCCGTGCTCGGTCCCGGCGAAGTAGGCGAGATCTTCGTCCGAGGTGGACAAGTGGCCGGCGAGTATCGCGAGAAGGGGTCGTTGCTCGATGCCGATGGATGGTTCCCGACCCGCGACGGCGGCTTCGTCGACGACGACGGCTATCTGTTCATCCAGGGCCGCAACGACGACGTGATCATTCGCGGCGGCGAGAACATGTCGCCGGGCGAGATCGAGGACGTCGCCATCAGCCATCCCGGCGTGCGCGACGCAGCGGCGATCGGGGTGCCATGCCGAGAATGGGGCGAGAAGGTCGTGTTGCTGATCGTGGCTGATGGCGACGCGCCCGACCCGGACGAACTCGATGACCTGATCCGGGAGCGTCTGCGGTCCAGCCGCGTTCCCTCGCACGTCGAGGTGGTCGACGAACTCCCGTACAACGAGACGGGCAAGCTCCTCCGCCGGGTCCTGCGCGAGCAGTTCGCACATCTCGGCGACGACCCGACGGACTGACGATGACCGATACGCCACGGTGGGATCTCGCCGCGGCGGAGTCCGCCGTTGCGTCGCTCGATCTCGCTCGCGAGGTCGGTGCGGCGGTGGGCGTACCGGCTGTTGTGCTCGACCCGAGCCCGACGGATCCCGCCGACCGGTGGGATGCAGTTCTCGGGCGGCTCGCCCCACTCGCTGTCGTCACGGTCGCCGAGTGGGGTCGTGCCGATGTGATCGGACCGGTCGACGAGCTCGTCGCTGCGATCATCGCCCGACCCCAGGCCGCCACCACCACGTCGGTCCACCTTCGCAACCTGCCGGGAGAACCCCTCGCCGCCCTTCACCAGGAATCGCTGGCCTACGCCACCCTGCAGGGCGGAGCTGAGCACGCGGCCTGGCTGGCCTCACGGGGGCGACGTACCCGCAACGATGACGCCCCTCGTGTCGCCCTCACCGACGAGCCCAACCTCACGATCACGTTGACGCGATCTCGGCTCCACAACCTGCTCGACCGTCGAGGGCGGGACGAGCTCACCGATGCGTTCCGCGCAGCGGCGGTGATCACTCCGGATCAACCGATCCGGTGGCGGGCCGACGGGCCGTCGTTCTGCGCCGGGGGTGACCCGGCTGAATTCGGCGCGGTCGCCGACCCGGCGACCGCGCACCTGATCCGGATGGCCTCGTCTCCCGGCCCTGCGGTGCTCGCCGTGGCCGATCGGCTCTCGGTCGACGTTCACGGCGCCTGTGTCGGTGCCGGCATCGAGCTGGCGGCGATGGCGTCGAGCATCGTGGCCCATCCCGACACCCGGTTCCGTCTGCCCGAGTTGACGATGGGGCTCATGCCTGGCGTCGGTGGCACCTGGAGCATCGGTCGCCGCATCGGTCGTCGGCTGCTCCTGCAGTGGCTGCTGCTCGATCTCGAGATCGATGCCGACACGGCGCTCGCCTGGCGTCTCATCGACGGTGTCGCCGCGAACGACGAGACGGCGTAGCCAGTGAGCAGCGGTGGCGGTGCGCCGTCGGCCCGTCAGGGACGCGGCTCTCGGGGCAGGCCCAGCACGCGCTCGCCGAGCACATTGCGCTGAACCTGGTTGGAGCCGCCATAGATGGTGTGCGCCCGGGTGTACAGGAAGGTTCGCTGGAGCCTGTCGAGCGGATAGTCGGGCCCGTCGCCGTGCCCGTTGTGGCCGTCGGCGCCCGCAACCATGCCTTCGGCTCCGGCGACGAGCATGGCGAGTTCGCCCATGCGGCGATGCCAGCCCGCCCAGTAGAGCTTGCCGATCGACGCCTCGGCGCCGGGCACACCGTCGTGGGTGAGGGCGGTGAGCATGCGCAGTTGGTTGAATTTGAGAATTTCGAGGCGGATGTGGGCCTCGGTGAGTTCCTGTCGCACGACGGGGTCGTCCCAGCGGCCGTTGGCTTTGGCGAGGGCCAGGAGATCCTCGAACTCCTGACGGAACGAGACTTGCTGACCGAGGGTCGATGCGCCTCGTTCGAACGCAAGCGTTCCCATCGCGACCTTCCAGCCGTTGCCGACACCACCGACGACCATGTCCTCGTCGCACACGGCATCAGAGAAGAAGGTCTCGTTGAATTCGGTACCGCCGGTGATCTGCACGATCGGACGGATTTCGATCCCGGGCTGATCCATCGGCATGAGGAGATAGCTGAGCCCGGCATGGCGTTCGGAGCCCGGCTCGGTGCGGGCGACGACGAAGATCCAGTCGGCGAACTGGGCCAGCGACGTCCAGACCTTCTGCCCGTTCACCACCCACTGCCCGTCGACAAGATCGGCGCGGGTCTTCACGTTGGAGAGATCGGAGCCAGCATCGGGTTCGGAGTAGCCCTGGCACCAGAGTTCGTCACCCGAGAGGATTTTCGGCACGAACCGCTGCTGCTGCGCCTCGGAGCCGAACGCCATCAGGGTCGGACCGAGCAGGGTGACACCCATGTTGGGAATGCGTCCCGGCGCCTTGGCCTCGACATAGGTGAGATGGAAGACGACCTGTTCGGCGAGCGTGCACTCACGGCCGCCGATCGAGGTGGGAAAGTCGATGCCGAGCCAGCCACCCGTGGCGAGTTCTTTCTCCCATGCAATCTGAACTTCCGCAGGGATGTCCTCGTGGCCGGTGAGACCCTTGCTGCGGTAGGCCCCGAACTCGCCGGAGAGGTGCTCCTCCAGCCAGGTGCGGACCTCGTCGCGGAAGTCGTTGAGGGAGTCGTCGAGCTGGACGTCCATACCGTGCGAGCGTACAACCCGACCTGACGGACCGTCAGAATCGGGCGCCAAGGTCGTCCTGTGCGATGATCCGAGACATGGCTGAACCGACCATGTCAATCGCTGACGTCGATGCGATGCTCACGGGCGAAGGGGGCTTCTTCGAGACCGTTCCCGTCATCGTGAACGGCGTCAAGGTGACCACTGCGAAGAACCGCGCACCACACCTGCGCGCCCTGCTCCAGAACTCCGCGAATCACGGTGGCGACGGCAGCGCCCGCTACTACCTGTTCGACGACGGAACCGAGGCGACCTTTGCCGAGAACATCGCAACTGCGGCATCACTCGCTGCGGGCCTCGCCGAGCAGTACGACATCGGTCACGGCGACCGCGTCGCCATCCTCGCCGCCAACACCCCCGAGTGGATCCAATCGTTCTGGGCGATCACCTCGCTCGGTGCCATCGCCGTTGCCACGAACGGATGGTGGACCGAGGACGAGATCCGGTACGGCCTCGAACTCACCACGCCAAAGCTGCTGCTCGCCGATGCCAAACGGGCCGAACGCATCACCGGCGACCCGGGGGTCCCGCTCGTCATGTTCGAGGAGGACTTCGCCGAACTTCGCGATCACGCGCCAGGAGCCGATCTGCCCGTCGCCCCGATCGAGGAGGACGACGCCGCCACGATCCTGTTCACCTCCGGCACCACCGGCCGTCCGAAGGGCGCGATCATCACCCACCGGAACTTCAACGCCTATCTCACGTGCGCGTTCATCCTCGGCGCCCGCGACGCGTTCCGCTTTCCGGCTAATCCTGACGATCCGCCGAAGCCTCCGATGCTGTCGCTGGCCGCCAGCCCCCTGTTCCACATCTCCGGGCTCCATTCGTGCTGCGTCACGGCCGTGGCCTCGGGCATGGGCCACGTCTGGACCACTGGCCGTTTCGACCCGGAGAAGGTCCTCCAGCTCACCGAGACGTACAAGATCACCCGCCTCAGCGGCGTCACCACCCAAGTATGGCGGATCATCGAGCACCCGAAGTTCCACGAGTACGACACGTCGAGCGTGACGGCCATCGGAGGCGGCGGTTCCGTCTGGTCACCGGAACTCCTGCGGGCGTGCCGTGCGGCGCTCCCCCATGCTGAGCGGCCCGTCGGCGTCGGTTACGGCCTGACTGAGTGCTCGGGTCTCGCCACCTCCGCAAGCGATGACGTGCTGCGAGAGCACCCGGAGTCGGTCGGTGCGGCGATCCCGACGTGCGAGCTCGCGATCCATGACGATGACGACAACCCGCTCCCCGACGGTGAGATCGGCAACGTCATGTTGCGCGGTCCGATGATCACACCTGGCTACTGGGACAACCCGGAGGCGACCGCCGACACAATCCGACCAGGCGGTTGGCTCCGAACCGGCGACTTCGGCCGCATCAAGAACGGGCTGCTCTTCCTTGCGAGCCGCCGCACCGATCTCATCATCCGAGGTGGCGAGAACATCTATCCAGTCGAGATCGAGAACCGACTCGACGAACACCCGGCCATCCGCGAGGTCGTCGTGCTCGGGGTCGATCACCGCGAGCTCGGCCAAGAGGTCAAGGCCTACGTCGTGCCCTTCGATGACGCCGACGTCACCGCCGACGAACTCGCTGCGTTCGTCGGCGAGACCCTTGCTCCCCACAAGGTGCCTTCGCACTGGGAGATCCGCACCGAGCCGCTTCCTCGCAACGCCACCGGCAAGATCCTCAAGCAGGTCGTTGCCGGCAACGCCGAGAACACCTTCATCGAGGAGTAGGGGTCAGGGTGCTCACCGAGATCGCCCGCCGCGCCGCGGTCGAGTTCGCCGACACCGCGGCATTCGTCACCGAACACGGCTGGTCGATCACCTACGCCCAGCTCGATCGCGCGGCGGACGAGGCCGCAACCGGACTCTTCGACGAGGGGATCCGGCCGGGATCAGTCATCGCGCTCGCCACGCCGTCGAACGTCGACTTCGTCGTGCTGTACCTCGCCGCCGCTCGTCTCGGCGCCGTGACCGCAGGTCTCAATCCACGTTTCACCGGGCCAGAGCTTCGGGCGTGCATCGGCGTGCTCAACGCCGATCTCGTGATCGCCTCGCCGCCCCTCGCAGAGGCGATGGGGCCGATCGACTCGTCAATCGCCGTCATCGACGCTGGAGACAGCGCCCGCACCGTGGCGGCCAGATTTCGAGTGCCGAATGCAGCACCGGTACCCGACCTCCCCGACGATCCCGAACGTCCGGTGTGCATCTGCTTCACCAGCGGCTCCACTGGTCAGCCACGCGGCGGTTGGTACGCCAACCGCCAATTGCAGGCCATCGCCGATCTCGACACCGGCGGCGCCTGGGGTGGTGGTGGCCACGGCCTCTCGTCGGTCGCGATGGCCCACGTCGGCTTCATGACCAAGTTGCAGTGGATGCTGGCCAGCGGCCGCACCACGCATCTACTCGAGCGTTGGCGAGCCCGCCCGATTCTCGATCTGATCACCCGATACCAGATGCCGGCCGTGACCGGCGTCGCGCCCCAGATCGCCCTCCTACTCAGCCTGCCCGACATCACCGAGCACGACTTCGATCACGTGAAGGCAATCGTTGTCGGCGGAGCTGCCTCTCCCCCGCCGCTCGTTGAGGAGGCCCGCCGGGTCTTCGGTGCCCCGTACTCGATTCGCTACAGCTCGACCGAGAGCGGCGGCATCGGGATCGGCACCGCTCTCGACGCCGACGACGACGAGGCGTTGCACTCGATCGGCCGACCTCGTCCAGGAGTCGACGCCGAAATCCGCGATGAGGACGGTGACCCGCTGCCCGACGGCGAGGTCGGCGAACTCTGGCTCACCTCGGCGGCAGTGATGTCGGGCTACTGGAACGACCCAACGGGCACTGCGGAAACACTCGTCGACGGCTGGCTCCGCACAGGTGACCTGGCCACTTGCGACAACAACGGCATCTTCCGGCTGCGGGGGCGGGTGAAAGAGATGTTCATCCGCGGCGGCTACAACGTCTACCCGATGGAGGTCGAGGGCGTACTGCTCGACCATCCGGCCGTGGCCGAAATCGCCGTTGTTCCTCGCCCGGATCCCGTCATGGGAGAGATCGGTGTGGCCCTCGTCGTGCCCGCCGATCCAAGCGCACCACCGAAGCTCGAGGACCTCCGAGTCCACGGGGAAGCGACACTCGCCCACCACAAACTGCCGGAGGCGATCCGCGTTGTCGCCGAACTCCCCCGAAACGCAAGCGACAAGATCGACCGACGCGCACTCGCCTGGGTCGAGGCCGAGCACTCGTCGACCTAACGCCGTCCGCGCCCGCCGCCCTTCTCTCGCCGGGCCCGCTGCTCCTCCCGCTCCCGGAGATCGTCGAGTTCGTCGACGAGTTCGAGGAAAAGTCGCACCCGCATCGCCGGAAGATCGCCGGTATCGATCGCAGCCTGCACTGCGCAGCCGGGCTCGCCTCGGTGTGCACAATCTCGGAAACGGCACTGCTCGGCGAGCTCGACGAGGTCTCCGAAGACGAGATCGAGGGCGTGTTCGGCCTCCCAGAGCCCAAGCGTTCGGATTCCAGGCGTGTCGAGGATCAAGCCGGCGTCGCCGGGAAGACGGATGAGCTCGCGGGCAGTGGTCGTGTGACGCCCTTCGGCATCACGCGTCCGTACCTCCCCCACGTCGAGGCGTTCCTCGCCGACGAGCGCGTTCACGATCGATGACTTGCCGACACCGCTCTCACCGACGAGCGCAAGCGTGCGTTCTGACCCGATTCGGGCAAGGAGTTCGTCGAGTCCCGTGCGATCGACGATGCTCGTGACGATCATCGGGACCGAGCCCGCAACCGCCTCCACAATCGAGAAGGCCAGTGTGTCGACATCGGCCTCGTCGGCCTTCGTCAACACGATCAACGGCTCGGCACCACTGTCGATCGCCATCACGAGGAGTCGCTCGAGCCAACCGGCCTGTACCGGTCGATCGAGCCCAAGAACCGCAGCCACCACGTCGACGTTGCTGGCAAGGACCTGCTCAAGATCCTTCTCCGCCGGATCGCGGCGGCTCACGGCGGTGCGGCGGGGCAGCACTCGGGCGATCACCGTGCCGAGGCCTTCGGTATCGTCGATCTCAACCCAGTCACCGGTGACCGGCGCAATCTCTCCCTGCGCCCGCTGCGAGTCCGAGAGCACGCGCACGCGACCATCGGGAGTGATGACGTCGCACTCCCCTCGGTCGACCCGGACCACCCGGGCCTGCCTCACCCCGTCTCGCCAGTCGCCCGCGGTAACGCAATCAAGTCCCCAATCGACGAGCGACTCGCTCAACGGGCGTCATCCTGGCCGTGCACGTCGTCAAGTCTGCCCTATCGCGCCCTCACGAGAACCATCTCCGCTGCCAAATCGTTCCCTCCGCCTGTGCGAGACGGCATGGTGGACATCGTGAGTACTCCGCATCCATCGCAGTCGGCGCCCTGGTGGACCGGCGCGCTCTCCGGTGTCGCCGCCGCTGCGGTCGCGCTGGCATTCGGCCAGTTCGTCGAGGGCATGTCCGACACGATGCCGGGTCTCGTGCTCGGGGTCGGTGAGCTCATCATCGACTACACGCCCGGCTGGGCTGCAGAGGAATCGATCGAGAACCTCGGCACCGCCGGCAAGGGCAACCTCCTGCTCGGCATCACGATCGTTGCGTTCGTGCTCGCCGGACTCCTCGGCGAGCAGGCGCTCAAGCGCGGCGATCGCTTCGGCGTAGCCGGGTTCCTTGCCTTCGGCCTCCTCGGCGGATGGGCTGCGGCCCGCAACCCGCAGTCGTCCTTCATCGCCGGCTGGTTCTGGGCCCTCGTCGCTGCCAGCCTCGGCATCGCCACCCTGCGCATTCTGCTCAAGCAGGCGCGGGCATCAGAAACCGCAACAGCCGATGTCTCCTCGGAGAGCGAGGAGATCGCCGCCAGTCCGCTCGAGCCACCGCACAGTCGTCGGGCGTTCATGCGATGGACCGCCAGTGCCGGTGCGGTGGCGCTCACCGGCGTCGGCGTTGGTCGCGCCGCCGACGGCACAGGAGCCGGCGATCTCGCTCGTCGCGAAATCGTGTTGCCCGACGCAACCGCCGAAACGGCGACAACGATGTTCGCCGACGATGCGACCGGCACCGTCAGCGCCGAACCGTTCGACATCCCTGGCTTGTCGAGTTGGATCACTCCCTCGACCGACGATCAGTTCTACCGCATCGACTCCGCCATCTCGTTCCCGCAGATCGACCCGGCCACGTGGCGACTTTCGTTCACCGGCATGGTCGACAATCCCTACGAGCTCACCTACGACGAGATCCTCGGGATGGATCTCGTCGAACGCACCATCACCCTGGCGTGCGTCTCCAATCCGATCGGCGGCGAATACGTCGGTAACGCCGTTTGGACCGGCGTTCCCCTCGCCGACCTCCTCGACCGAGCCGGGGTCCAGGAAGGCGCCACCCAGATCGTGGGTCGTTCCGTCGACGACTTCACCGCCGGCTTCCCGACCGAGACGGCCTATGACGGCCGCAACGCAATGCTGGTCGTGGGGCAGAATGGCGAACCGCTCCAGGTCCGCCACGGCTTCCCTGCCCGACTCGTCGTCGCCGGCCTCTACGGCTACGTCTCCGCCACGAAGTGGATCGAGGAGATCAACCTCACCACCTGGGAAGCATTCAACGGATTCTGGATCGATCTCGGCTGGTCCAAAGAAGGCCCAATGAAGACCGCCTCCCGCATCGACGTCCCACCGCACCGCAGTCGCATCAACGCTGGAACGACACCCATCGCCGGAGTCGCCTGGTCTCCGGTGCGGGGTATTCAAGCGGTGGAGATCTCGATCGACGAGGGCCCCTGGCAGGTCTGCGACCTCGCCGTTCCGGGTACTGACGAGTCCTGGGTCCAGTGGAAAGCCGACTGGAACGCGTCGCCGGGGGTCCACCGCATCGACGTTCGAGCCATCGACAAGCACGGCGATGTCCAGTCGGTCGGCCCAAAGGACATCGCTCCCGACGGCGCAGAGGGCTACCACGCCATCCTCGTCGAGGTCGTCGCCTGAACGACCCGCCGAAGGGTGCTGCACCACGAGGCGTGAAGCCGGTCTCGCCGAAACCAACTGTTCATCTGAGGATCCACCCAACGCCCTCGTTCTCGTGCGTACGGTGAGCGGGCACATGACGAGTTCACGTCGCACCTACGTCCTCGACACATCGGTCCTGCTGAGCGAACCGCAGGCCCTCCGACAGTTCGAGGAGCACGCCGTAGTTCTTCCTCTGGTCGTGCTGACCGAGCTGGAAGCCAAACGCAACCATCCGGAACTCGGATGGGCCGCACGGACCGCGCTTCGAAGTCTCGAGGAACTCCGAGAACGACACGCGTCTCTACTCGAGGAGCTGCTGGTCAACGATCACGGCGGCACGATTCGCGTTGAGCTCAACCACACCTCGACCGAGCCACTGCCCGAAGCGCTGCGATCGGAGGCCAATGACCACCGCATCCTAACCGTTGCGCATAACCTGGCTTGCGAAGGACTCGACGTCACCCTCGTCACCAAGGACCTGCCACTCCGTCTCAAGGCCGGCGTGGTCGGGCTTAACGCCGCCGAGTACCGCGACACCGAGGTCGCCGACGGCAGCTGGACTGGCTTCACCGATCTCGCGGTGGAGAGCGCGGTCGTCGATGAGTTCTTCGACGAAGGCGTGGTCGACCTCTACGAGGCTCGGGGCCTACCGGTCAACACCGGCATCACGTTGGTCGCCGGCTCGCAGTCGGGCCTCGGCCGCGTGCGAGAGGACAAGCAGATCCATCGCATCCCCGACCGTTCCGTGTTCGACGTCCGGCCCCGCTCTCGGGAGCAACACATCGCCCTCGACCTGCTCACCGATGACTCGGTCGGCATCGTGTCGCTCGGTGGCCGCGCCGGCACCGGCAAGAGCGTGCTCGCGCTCGCTGCCGCGCTCGAGGCCGTCCTCGAAAACCGCACCCACTCGAAGGTGATTGTCTTCCGTCCGCTGTACGCGGTCGGCGGCCAAGACATCGGGTACCTCCCCGGCTCCGAGGCCGAGAAGATGTCTCCGTGGGCTGCAGCGGTCACCGACGCGCTGGAAGCGATCGCCGGGCCAGAGGTTGTCGACGAGATCATCCATCGTGACCTGCTCGAGATCATGCCGCTGACCCATATCCGGGGACGGTCGATCACCGACGCCTTCATCATCGTCGACGAGGCGCAAAACCTGGAGCGCAGTGTCCTGCTCACCGCCCTCACCCGCATCGGCGAGAACTCCAAGGTCGTGCTCACCCACGACGTCGCCCAGCGCGACAACCTCCGTGTCGGCCGCTACGACGGCATCGGCGCCGTCGTCGATCATCTGCGGGGACATCCGTTGTTCGGCCACATCACCCTGACGCGCAGCGAGCGCAGCCCGGTGGCTGCGCTCGTCGCCGGGTTGCTCGACGGACACGGCTGAGCCGCATCCAAGGCGAGGTGCGTCAGTCCTTCATGAGGTAGTCGGCGTCGTCGTCGCCGAGCAGCAGCTCCAGCTCGTCGTCGAGGCCGGGGTGGCGATCGAGTTCCTCGTCGGCATCGATGATCTCGATCGCGACCTGGCGGGCGGCGGCGACCCACTCTTTGTCCCGACGAAGCGAAGCGAGCTTGAGATCGTTCCGTCCCTTCTGACGCTCGCCCATGATCGTGCCTTCTCCCCGCAGGTCGAGATCTACTTCAGCAAGCTCGAAACCGTCGGTTGACGCAACGAGTGCCTCGAGTCGCGCCTCGCCGTCACTGGTCGACGGATCCCCGACGAGGAAGCAGCGGCTCGCATGCTGGCCTCGACCAACTCGACCACGAAGCTGATGGAGCTGGGCGATCCCGAACCGATCGGCGTCGAGGATCACCATGACGGTGGCGTTCGGGACGTCGACACCGACCTCGATCACGGTGGTGGCGACGAGCACGTCGAGGTCGCCGGCCCGGAAGTCGCCCATGACCAACGCTTTCTCCGCCGCCGTGATCCGACCATGGAGCAGCCCGAGCATCAAGTCCGACAGTTCGCTCGCCTTGAGTGCGGCGAAGGTGTCCTCGGCGGAACGAACATCAAGCGCCTCGGACTCGTCGATCAATGGGCATACGACATAGGCCTGCCGACCGGAGGCGACCTCAGCTCGAACGACATCCCAAACGTCTTCCGCGGCGGCGTCATCACGAGCCCACTCGGTGACGATCGGTGTCCGGCCTGGTGGGAGTTCATCCAGCACCGACACGTCGAGATCGCCGTAGACCGTCATCGCCGCAGTACGAGGGATCGGGGTGGCGGTCATGACCAGGACATCTGGCGCGTTGACGGCATTACCTTTTTCTCGCAGCGCAGCCCGTTGCTCGACACCGAAACGGTGTTGCTCATCGATGACGACGACCCCGAGGGCGGCGTATTCGACCTTTTCCTGGATCAGGGCGTGCGTGCCGATGGCGATGTCGACCTTGCCGGTGACCAGATCGGCAAGGATCTTCCGCCGCTCACCCGCCGCCACACGGTTCGTGAGCAGCTCGACCCGCAACGGGCGCTCACCCATGAGCGTGGTCGGGTCAGGAACCGACAGGTCCCCGAGCATGGCAACGACGCCAGCGAGATGCTGTTCGGCCAGCACCTCGGTGGGCGCCATCAACGCCCCCTGATACCCACCCTGCACCGCCGTGAGGAGCGCATGCACCGCCACCAGTGTTTTGCCGGAACCAACATCGCCCTGGAGAAGACGATGCATGGGCCGGGTGAGTTCGAGATCCGCACCGATCTCGCCAATCGCCCGTCGTTGGGCACTGGTGAGCGGGAACGGCAGCCGTTCGAGGAAGCGGTCGGTGAGCTCACCGGTAATCCCATGGGCGATACCCGCCGTCTCCCGCTCGATGCGGCGCTTCCGACGGACCAGTTCGAGTTGCACACGCAACAACTCGTCGAACACGAGCCGACGGCGGGCCTCAGCAACCTCGGCCATCGATTCGGGCTGATGAATGCCGAACACGGCGGCGGCGCGATCGACAAAGTCGAAACGGTCGAGCACGCCATCGGGAACGGGGTCGTTGAGGCCGCGGGGTCGACATCTGGCGACCGCCTCCTCGACTAATCGGGCGAGGTCCTTGGTGAGGAGACCGGACTTTTCCGACTGGGGATACACGGCGATGATTCGGCCGGTCTGGTCACCCACGAGGTCGACGATCGGGCCGGTCATCTGACGCTGACCTTGGAACGTGTCGCACTTGCCGTGGACCAACACGCTCATGCCGGGGGTGAGCTGTTTCTCTCGCCATCGCTGATTGAAAAAGGTCAAGCGGAGCTGATCCCCACCGTCACCGATCACGACTTCGGTGAGCGTGCGACGGCCCCGGAGCTGCCGGGTCCGGCTAGAGCGCACCTCACCAACGACCGTCGCCTCCTCGCCGGGTTGGAGATCGCCGATCGATGCCTCTCTCGTGCGGTCGAGGTGACGTCGCGGGTAGTGCGTGAGGAGATCGAGGACGGTGCGGATCTCGGAACCGGCGAGAGCGGCATCCTTCTTGTCGCCGACACCGCGCAGGCGAGAGACAGGGATCTGGTCGAGATCCCGCAGGGTGAGTGGCGGATCGCCCTCTGGCACGCCGTACCCTCCGAGCGGGCTACTCGAGCCCGAAGTAGTAGGGGTAGAGCGGTTGGCCGCCCTCGTGAACCTCGACCTCGACGTCCCCGTGATGCTCTTCAGCCCACGCCTCGATGCGGGCGGTGGTGTCGTCGTCGGCGCCTTCGCCGGCGATCACAGTGAGCAACTCGTGGTCGCGAGTGATCATGATGTTGAGCAGTTCGATTGCGGCTTCCGCCATGGTCGACTGCACTGCGCAGATGCCCTCGCGGCGGATGCCGAGCCAGTCGCCGATGGCAATCGGGCCGGTGTCAGAGGTCGATTCGCGGACCGCTTGCGTGACTTCACCAGCGAGCACACCCGATGCCACCTCGGCCATCGAGTCGGCGTTGGCCTCGGCCGTCGACTGCGGGTCGTAGGACATCAGGCTGGCGATGCCTTCGGCGATGCCACAGGTCGGCACGACCCGGACGTTACGACTGGACTGGGCGTCGACCTGCTCCGCGACCGGGATGATGTTCTTGTTGTTCGGGAGGATGACGACCTCGGGTGCCGGAACCGACTCGACCGCCTGCACCAAGTCGGCGGTCGAGGGGTTCATCGACTGGCCACCGGTGACGACCGCGTGCACTCCCATAGACTTCAGGATCGATACCACCCCGTCGCCAACCGCGACTGCCACGACGGCGGTGGGGACGGGCGGGCCTGACGGCTCAGGGTCACCGAGTTCACCCTTGACCCAATCCTCCTCGTGGGCGAGCCCTTCGAGCTCTTCGAGCAGGTCGGCAACTCGGATCTTGTGGGGTCGGCCCACGTCGATGCCACACTCGATTGCGGCGCCGATGTCGTCGCAATGGATATGGCAGTTGAAGATGCCGTCGCCGCCGACGACCACGATCGAGTCGCCGACCTCGGCCCACGCGGACTTGAAGCTCGGGATCGATTCGTCGGGCGCGTCAAGCAGGAACATGACCTCGTAGCGCAGGTCAGCAATCGAGGGTTCGTGATCGTCGCCATCGGGACGCTCCATCTCGAACTCCGGAGGCGCCTGCACATCGGGTTCGGGGAGCGCGCGTTCGTCGACAACATTGAGCGCCGCGTCGAGAAAGAGCAGGAAACCCGAACCGCCAGCGTCGACCACACCGGCATCGGCGAGAACCTTGAGCAGGGTCGGTGTGCGCCGCAACGACTCGCCCCCTTCGGAGCGGGCGGCATCGAGGACGCCGACCAAATCAGCACCAGACTCGGCGGCAGCGACCGCAGCCTCACTCGACTCGCGCACGACGGTGAGGATGGTGCCTTCCACCGGGTTGCCAACAGCGCCGTACGCACCTTCGGCGGCAGCAGCGAGGGCCGAAGCGAACGCTGCGCCGTCGATCGATGTCGAATCGGCTACGGCGGCGGAGAAGCCGCGGAGGATCTGCGACATGATCACCCCGCTGTTGCCGCGGGCGCCCATGAGTGAGCCGTGGGCAATCGCCTTGCACGCCGATGCCATGTCGGCGTCGGCGCCGTCAAGCTCGTCAACGACCGAACGCAGGGTGAGCGACATGTTGGTGCCGGTATCGCCGTCGGGGACGGGGTACACGTTGAGGTTGTTCACCGCCTCGCGGTGGTCGACGAGCGCGTCGCGAAAGACGGTGACGACCTGGCGGAGTGCAGCGGCATCGAGGACGTTCAGAGGCACGGCTTCGGATCGTACAAGGCCGACGTCGCCGGGGGGACCTTGACCGGGGTACGCTTCGCGCCATGCAGGGTGTGATCAAGAGCTACGACCCCGGTACCGGCGACGGGGTGCTGATTGACGAGACCGACCTTCGTGAGATCGATATCGCCGAGAACGCCCTTGAGGGATCACTCTTCCGGATGCTGCGTCAGGGCCAGCGGGTGAACTTCGAACTCGACGACGCTGGCCGGGCCACGTCGCTCATGATCGGATCCGAGGCCGACATGGAGACGCCCGACCTCTCCGAGTACGACCTCTGATCAGAGGTTGACGATCGGGCAGAGCAGGGTGCGCTCGACACCCTCGATCTTGCCGATGGCGTTCACCACCACCCCACCGAGAACGTCCATGTCGGTGGCCCTCGCCCGGGCAATCACGTCGTAGGGCCCCATGGCGACCTCTGCGGTGATGACTTGTGGCAGTGCGCCGGTTTCGCGGGCGACATCGGCGGCCGCGCCGACGGCAGCCTGGATCAAGATGTAGGCAGTGACAGCCACGACAGACCTCTTCTAGGTTGCGCTGGACGGCCGTTCGACAGACCATCGCGGAGAACGATACGTCCAATCGCGATTCGTGCACCGCTCTGGCTGGGTTAGCCCGTGCCAACGTTCTACGATAAGTGAAACCTGTCTTTCACTTGTCCACCTCGCGTGAGGCTTGCGGTGAACGACAAGGAACGCACTTCGCGAGCGGGGAGCTCCCCATGACCATGACCGCCGACATCGCCACCCAGCTGGAGACCACCTTCGGTCTCGCGGGCGTCGAACTCCGCTACGGACTCAGCCAGGACGAACTGTTCCACGAGGCCATCGCTCACGACCGAGGCCGAATCGAGGTCGGCGGGCCCGACGACGCCCAGAAAGCCTTCGCCACCTCGCTCGGAGTCGACGGACCACTCGTCTACTTCTCCGACCCCGAGTGCACCGGCCGTCCAGTTAAGGACACCTTCTGTGTCGACCGACCCGGCACGACCGGCCGAGTCTGGTGGAAGAACGGCTTCGCCAAATTCGACGCCGCCGACTTCGACGCCTTACTCCACCGAGTCATCGACCACCTCAACGAACGACAGCGCCACCTGTACGTCGCCGACGTCTTCTGCGGCTGGGATCCGACCTTCGCCGAGCCGTACCGATTCGTCGGCGAGTTCGCGACCCACGCCTACTTCTGCAACATCATGTTCCCGAAGGCCGTGCGTGAGGACAGCGACCGCGCCAAAGCCGGCTGGACTCTCATCAACGTGCCATCGTTCGAGTGCGTGCCCGAACGCGACGGCACCCGCAGCAACCGCGCCGTGATCATCGACATGGAGAACCGGGTGGGTCTCGTCCTCGGCCCGGCCGACTACTGCGGCGTGAACAAGAAGACCATGTTCACGATCATGAACTTCGTGCTGCCCGAGAAGGGCCAGCTCTCCATGCACTGCTCCGCCAACGTCGGGGATCGCGGCGACACCGCCATCCTCTTCGGGCTCTCCGGCACGGGCAAGACCACGCTGTCCGCCGACCCCGATCGGGAACTCATCGGCGACGACGAGCACGTGTGGACCAACGCCGGCATCTCGAACTTCGAAGACGGCTGCTACGCCAAGCTCATTGATCTCGACAAGAGCGCCGAACCAGTGATCGCCGCCGCCATGTCGATGAAGGGAACCCTGATCGAGAACGTACCCGCCCTACCCGGAAGGGCGATCGCCGACACCGATCCTCAGGAATTCGACCTCACCGACGGCTCCATCACCGAGAACACCCGGTTCGCGTACCCGCTCGATACGAACCCGAACGTCCGTGAGGGAGCGGCCGGCCCGCACCCCGAGACGATCGTGCTGCTCACCGCCGATGCGTTCGGCGTGCTACCGCCTGTTTCGATCCTCGACGGCAACGAGACGATGTATCACTTCGTGATGGGCTTCACGTCCAAGCTCGCCGGCACCGAGGTCGGTGTCACCGAGCCCGAGCCGTCGTTTTCGTCGTGCTTCGGAGCGGCGTTCATGTCCCAGAAGCCCGCCGTCTATGCCGAGTTGCTCGCCAAGCGCATGGCCGAGAACAACACCCGGTGCATCATGCTCAACACGGGCTGGACCGGCGGCCCCTACGGCAAGGGTGAGCGCATGTCGTTGAAGGACACCCGCGCCCTCCTGGATGCCGCGCTCGCCGGCGAATTCGACGGTGCCGATCTGCAGACCGAGCCGACGCTCGGCGTGAAGATGCCGATCACCTGCGCAACGGTCGACGACACGATCCTCAACCCGCGGGATACGTGGGAAGATCCCGATGCCTACGACGAAGCTGCCGCTCGCCTTCGGGAGATGTTCCGTGAGAACTTCGCCAGGCAGAATTACGCCGAACTGGGGATCCAGCCGGCGATGTGACCGGCGGCCGGGTTCACGCCGGGAACCACAGCACGAGGTAGGCGGCCCGGATACCGAGCCCCATCAGCCACAAGCTGCCGAGACCGTACAGCAGGTAGGGACGGTCCTGCATGTAGCTGCGGTACGAGAAGATCATGCCGCACGACATGAACGCGACAAGCCCGTAGAGCAGGGGTTCGCCCGGTTCGATCGTGTCCTGCGCCTGAGCAGCCGCTGCGAAAACGACATGGGCGGCGATCACCGCTTGTGCGCTTCCGACGGCGTACCACAGCGACCGACGGCGAAGCCGTGCCTCGAGATGGGCGAGAAGCGCCCAGACCGCCACCAAACCGTTCGCAATGATCCAAGGCCAGATCGAGACCTTGTACAGGTCGAGCATCACCGCATCCATCCCATCGATCACGGCATCGGGTCAGTCGAGCACGGCGTAGATGTCGTCGAGGTAGGGCTCACCCTGCTGCGACGAGCCGAAGTGCACGTACCACTCCTGCCCGAACGCCACGGCAAAAGCATCGTCGGGCAACTTGAGAAAGATGGAGTCCTCGGTGATCTGAGACGCATGGGCGGCCATCGCCGCCTTCTTCTCGGCAACGACTCCGGTGACGTCGACTGCGTGGGTGATGTCGGCGGCCGGAGTGCCGAGATCCTGCTCAAGGAATTCGTTGCGCTCGGCATCGAGTTCATCAGCCGACAGATCGGCGTCCTCTGACATCTCGGCCCAGGCCGGATCCTCACCGAACGACTTCATCTGCTCGCGATTCATCGTCGACTCGAACACATGGGGCGTACTGGCGAGATCCGCAGCCCGCTTGCCGACTCGGTGAACCTGGATGTGATCGGGGTGGTTGTAGCCACCGATCGGGTCGTAGATCGTGACGATATCCGCCTGCTCTTCGCGAAGGATCCGGGCGAGTCGCTCGGCCGCCTCCTCGACATCGGCCTGCCAGAAGCAGTCGGGATCGTCGTTGGTCGGGGTGTTCTCCATCCCGGAGTCCTTGTAGCCGAGAAACTCGAGCCGGCTGACCAAAAGCGCGTCGGCGGCTGCCACCAACTCACGTGCTCGGACATCAGCGAGGGTCTCGCCCTCGGGAATCATGTCGGGATCGGCCTCGCCCACGGAGCCGTCGGTAGCGCACACCAGCACGATCCGATGCCCGCGTCGGGCACCGATCACCATCGTGCCGCCGGTAGCAATCGCCTCGTCGTCGGGGTGGGCGTGAAAGAAGACCGCAGTCGCCATCTACGCGACGCTACCGGCCTCGCGCAGCGCCGCGATCTCCTCAGCGGAGTACCCCAGATCGGCAAGCAGTTCATCGGTGTGCTGGCCGGCGTGAGCGGGCGGACGTTGAATCTCGGAGTCGGTGCGAGAGAAGCGAGGCGCCGGCCGTGGCTGTGTCACACCGTTGCGCTCGACGAATGTGTGCCGGGCAATGTTGTGCGGGTGCTGCGGGGCCTCCGACATCGACAACACCGGGGCAAAGCAGATGTCGGTGTGCTCCATGATCTCGCACCACTCGTCGCGGGTCTTCTCTTTGAAACGCGCCGTGAGTTCGGCCTTGAGGTCAGGCCATGCGGAGCGGCTCATCTGCTGATCCCAGACGGGGTCGGTGAGCCCCATCTTCTCCCGCAAGACTGTGTAGAACTGTGGCTCGATCGAGCCGATCGAAACGAAGTTGCCGTCGGCACACTCGTAGACGTCGTAGAAGTGGGCGCCCGTGTCGAGCAGGTTGGTGCCGCGCTCGTCATTCCAGATACCCATCGCCCGAAAGCCGTGGAAGAAGGTCATCAGCGACGCGGCACCGTCGACCATCGCGGCATCGACGACTTGGCCCTCGCCCGATGATCGGGCTTCAAGGATCGCGCACACCATGCCGAAGGCGAGGTACATGCCGCCACCGCCGAAGTCGCCGACGAGGTTGAGCGGCGGAACCGGGGCCTCGCCCTGCCGGCCCATCGACTCGAGGGCGCCTGCGAGGGCGATGTAGTTGATGTCATGGCCGGCGGCCTGCGCATACGGGCCTTCCTGGCCCCAGCCGGTCATCCGGCCGTAGACGAGGCAAGGGTTTCGCGCAAGGCAGTCGTCGGGGCCGACACCGAGACGCTCGGTGACCCCAGGCCGGAAGCCCTCGATCAGGCCGTCGGCGGACTCGACGAGCCTCATCACGGTCTCGATGCCCTCGGAGGACTTCATGTCGACGCCGATCGAGCGACGGCCGCGCAACATGACGTCGGCCGGGGGCACATCGGGATCACCGCCTCGAACGGCAGAGGATCGCTCGACGCGGATCACGTCAGCGCCCATGTCGGCCAGCATCATGGCGCAGAACGGGCCAGGGCCGATGCCCGCCAACTCGATGATGCGTACTCCGGAAAGGGGTCCCATGGCGTCCTCCGTCAGGCTGCGAACGGTCGGGACCCTAGCCCTCCCGTCCGACGCCAGGCGAAGCCGTCGGTCAACCCTCGAAGGTACGGGCGGTGAGGACGGTCATCGCCTCCACCAGCGGCGGCCAGACCTGATACACGAAGTCATGGGACATGCCCTCGATCTCGAGGAACTCCGCACCGGGGATCAGTTCTGCAGTGCGTCGGCCGTGCTCGATCGATAGGAGCGTATCGTTCTCACCGTGGACGATCAGCGCCGGAACGTCGAGCGCTCGCAAGCCGTCGACCCGGCTCGGGCTGCGCAGCGCAGCCTCGAGTTGCCGCATGCCGCCGCCGGGTACGAACGCCCGATGGTGAAGTTCGGTGAAGAACACCCGGAGTTGGTCGACGTCGTGCCACTCGGGGTTGGCCCAGAGCTTGCGAGCGGCCGTATCGGCTTCGATCTGCTCCGCCGTCGTTTCCTTCGACGGTGCCGTCAGCGCAGCGAGGACCTCGTCGGACGCAACCGGCAGGTCAGGCTCACCGGTGGTGGAGGCGAGCGAAACGAGCGCCCGCACCCGCTTAGGGTGATCGACCGCGAGCTGCTGGGCGATCATGCCGCCAAGTGACAGACCGAGCACAACAGCGGTGTCGACACCGACGTCGTCGAGTACAGCGACGACGTCGCCGGCCATGTCGGAGAGCGTGTACTCGTCGTGGTCTGCGGTGATCGACGACAAACCGGCATCACGGTTGTCCATCCGGATCACGAAGAAACCTCGGTCGACGAGAGCCATGCAGAACTCCTCGGGATAGATGAGAAGCTGGTATCCCATGCCAGGCAGACAGACGACGACGGGATCGTCCTGGATTCCGAACGCTTCGTAGTACAACTCGATCGCATCGTTCATCACCGCGGGCATGGACCCACACTAGGTTGCGACCCATGAAGATCTGTGACCGGAAGTTCGCCAAGCTCACGACCGATGAGCTGCATGACATTCTGAAGCTCCGCATCGACGTGTTCGTCGCTGAGCAGGCGTGTGCGTACCCCGAACTCGACGGCCGCGACACCGAGCCCGGCACCCGTCACGTGTGGATGGCTGACGACATCGGTGTGGTCGCCTATGTGCGGGTGCTCCAAGACGACGACGCAATTCGGATCTGCCGAGTCGCCACCCGGGAAGACGCTCGATCAGGGGGGCTCGCCGGCGCCCTGATCGAGCACGCCCTCGACTCGACCGACGGGCCATGGGTGCTCGATGCCCAGAGCTATCTGGCCGGCTGGTGCCGCGAGCGAGGGTTCGAGGACGACGGCGAGGAATTCATCGAGTACGGCATCGCCCACATACCGATGCTTCGGGAGTCCTGAGCGTCAGTCGAAGCGGATCACTCGCTCAGGGTCGATTCGTAGCCGCACAGTCGACCCGACCGCCGGGGCCGCTGGGAGGACGAACCGCAGACCGGCGCCATCGGCTGTGCGCAGACGGACGTCGTGGCCAACCCCGCGAAAGTGCACCCGGTCAACCGTCGCCTCGACATCCCCCATCGGGTCGATGACCGCAGCGTCCGAGCGCCAAACCTCGATCCCTGCAGGGCCCTCGATGACGTTGGTGTGCCCGAGTATCCGAGCGACGACGAGCGACCGAGGTGCGGCCCAGACCTCCGCAGGACGATCGGTCTGGTGCAGTCGGCCATCGTGCATGACACCGACACGATCCCCGAGGGCGAACGCCTCGTCGTGATCGTGAGTGACATGGATCGCGGCAGTGCCGGTCGCTTCGAGAACCCCGGGCAGTTCGTCGATTAGCCGATCGCGAAGATGACGGTCAAGCGATCCGAGCGGTTCGTCGAGCAGCAGCACCCGGGGCGCCGGAGCGAGCGCCCGAGCGAGCGCAACACGCTGCGCCTCGCCGCCCGAGAGTGTCGTCACCGCTCGCCGTTCATAGCCGGCGAGACCAACCAACTCGAGGAGTTCGCCCACGCGCTCCCGACGGGCGACCGGGGCGACCTCGTTCATACGAAGCCCGAACTCGACATTCCTGCCGACATCGCGGTGCGGGAAAAGGGCATGGTCCTGGAACATCAGACCAAACGGACGGGCCTCGGGTGCGGCAGCGCTGATGTCATCACCGTCGAGTGAGATCGTGCCCGTCACCAACGGCTCGAGTCCGGCGATAGCGCGCAATAGCGTGCTCTTGCCGCATCCACTTGGTCCGACCAACGCAAGCATCTCTCCGGCAGCAAGATCGAGATCGGTGTCCGCCACAGCGCGCAGATCGCCGAAACGCACCTCCACTCCGCGTAGCGCCAACATCACAACACCCCCTCGTCATCTCTGCGGCCCGATTCGATCACGAGCACCGCAGTCGCCACCAGCACCATGAGGACGACCGAAAGGGCCATCGCCTGCCCCCGAAGCAGGTCACCGGGCGTCGTCAGCAGCCGGAAAAGCGCAATCGGCGCGGTAAGATTCTCCGGACGTCGGGGCAAAAAGGACGTCGCGCCGAACTCACCAAGCGAGACCGCGAAGGCGAACCCGGCGCCCACAAGCAAGCCTCGCATCCCGATGGGCACATCGATTTCGCGACGAGCTCGGACCGGTGACGCACCCAGCACCGCTGCCGCCTCGTGGAGCGCTGGGTCGATCGACCGCAACACGGGCACCATCGTGCGGACAACGAACGGCACCCCGACAAGGGCATGGGCGATCGGAATGATCCACCAATTCGTGCGGAGGTCGAGCGGTGGTTCGTTGAGGGCGATGAGCATGCCGAAACCGATCGTTACCGCCGACGTACCGAGCGGAAGCGTGAGACCGAGATCGAAGATCCGAGCGATACCTCGGCGGCCGTGCACGACCACCAGCGAGGCCAGAAGCCCGACGAGCACAGCGAGCGCAGTAGCCGCAACAGCGAAGACGACCGAGTTCCACAGCGCCGTGGTGGCAGGTGCTGGCAGCTGCCGCGCCCGCTCCCCCAGAGCTTCGTAGTGGTCGAAGGCGTAGCCCCCACCCGTCGAGAACGACCGCTCGACCAGCACGCCGATCGGTCCGCCAAGCAACACCAGGCCGATGATGAGGTTGCCCCAGCACCAGGCGGGAGTTGCGGGACGACGACTCGACCGGGCGCCCCGACCGACGATCGGGCGATGACGCTCCAGGCGGGTTGAGAGAATGACGAGGGCCAGAACGGCGAGGAGTTGCAGAGCGGCAAGCGCGGCGGCGGTCTCGAGGTCGACGCGGGTGACCGCCTGTCGATAGATCTCGGTCTCGATCGTTGCCCGCCGAGGCCCACCGAGGATCAGCACCACACCGAACGACGTGAACGAGAACAAAAAGACGATCGCCGCAGCAGAGGTGACGGCGGGCTGAAGCCGAGGCAACGTGACCTCCCGGAAGGTCTGCCACGAATTCGCTCCGAGCACACGGGCCGCCTCCTCCACGCGTTGATCGAGGCCGGCCCAGTAGGAACCCACCGCCCGGACGACGACCGCATAGTTGAAGAACACGTGGGCGATCAGGACCGCCCAGACGGTGTGACGAAGCCGAAACGCGCCGTCGTCAAGTCCGGCAACTGCGAACACCTCGGTGAACGCACCAGCGACGACGACCGTCGGCAGCACGAACGGCACGGTCACGAGCGCCCGAATAAGTCGCTGACGTCGCGCCGACAACCGTGCGACGACCGATGCAGCGGGGATGCCGACGGCGAGCGTGAGCAAGGTGCTCGCAATCGCCTGCCAGATCGTGAACCAGGCGATGTCGCGTTGACGAGACGACGCAGCCAGATTGAGAAAGATCTCACCTCCCCCACCGCCGAGGCCACGCCACAGGATCGTGGCGATCGGGTAGAGGAAAAACGCAACGATGAATGCGGCAGGGACGACCACCAGCACCCCACGAGTGCTGAGGCCGAACAGTCGGTTCATCGCACGCTGCTCCGGATCCGTGCTCTCAGCCCAGGACGATCTCGACCCAACGCTCAACCCATGCGTCACGGTTCGCTTCGATGACGGCCGGTTCAATGGTCTGCGGATCGTCGGCAATCTCGACGAACTCGACGAACCCGGCCGGCAACGCTGCGGCCTCGAGTGCCGGGAAGACGAACATGTTGAGTGGCACGTCCTCCTGGAACATCGGGGTTAACATGAAGTCGATGAGCGCTTCCGCCTCAGCGCGGTGCTCGGTGCCAGCGAGAATGCCGGCGAACTCGATCTGACGGAAGCAGGAGTCGAGCAGCACACCGGTCGGTGCCGTGTCGACCGGCGGGTCGGCAAAGATGACCTCGGCAGGCGGGCTCGACGCATACGAGACGACGATCGATCGGTCACCGCCACCGGCGGTGAACTCGCCGTAATAGGCGTCGGACCACCCGGCGGTGACACTGACGCCGTTGGCAACAAGGTCGGCCCAGTACTGCTCCCAGTCGTCGGTGCCATTGACGGTGGCGAGCAGGAAGGCGAGCCCGGGAGAGGACGACTCGGGCGACATCACGACGAATTGGTCTGCGTAGATCGGATCAGTCAAATCCTCGAGCGTGGTTGGCGCCTCAGCCCCCTCGGGTAGGGCGTCGATCCAATAGTTGACGCAGACGTCGCCGAAGTCGATCGGCGTGACGCGGTGCTGGTTGTCGATGCGCAGCTCGGGGGATACACCGTCGAGATTGCCCGACTCGTAGACCTCGAACAGTTCGGCGTCGAGCCCCCGCTGCAGGAAGGTGTTGTCGATGCCGAACATGACGTCGGCGAGGGGCGTGTCCCTGGTCAGGATCGCCTCGCTCACCATCGCGCCAGCGTCACCACCCTGCAGCAACTCGACGGAAATCCCCGTCTCGGCGGTGAACGCCTCAAGCACGGTGTCACTGACGACGAAGGAGTCGTGGGTCATCAACGTCACCGACCCGCCATCGGACAGCTCGGACTCGACGCTGTCGTCATCGCCGCACGCCGAAGCGAGCAGGCCAAAAGTGAGCAGGACCATCAGTGTTTTCTTCATGACTTCCTCCGCCGGCATTACCCGGATCAGGTTCGGTCGGGTCGTCGACGGCTGTGGTCGACCTCTCAGCCCGGCTCCCCGAGCTCCCCGGTTGGTTGTGATGAAAGCGTAACCGACGGCGACGGCGCCAAGCCCCTTCAGGCCACACGTTTGCCGTTTGACGCGGCTCAACGACCCTTGAAGTGGGGATCTCGCTTCTCTACGAAAGCTGTCATCGCTTCGACCGTGTCGGCGGTCGTGAACTGGTACGCCTGGCCCATGCCCTCGGCCTCCAGCGCCTCTTCAAGGGTCGAGGTGAACGACTGGTTGAGCAGCTTCTTGCTGGTGGCGAGCGCGATCGGCGGCCCGGCCTTGAGCTTTGAGACAAACTCTTCGACGACGGTGTCGAGCTCGCTGTGCGGCACGACCCGGTTGACGAGGCCCATCTCCTGGGCGCGGTCTGCGTCGAGAATGTCGGCCAGCAGCACGAGTTCCTTCGCCTTCTGCATTCCGACGATTCTTGGGAGGATGAATGACCCGCCGAAGTCAATGTTGAGCCCACGGCGAGCGAAGATCTCGCTGAACCGGCTTCGATCCGAGGCGAGCACAAAGTCGCAGGCGAGCGCCATGTTGAGACCTGCGCCGGCGGCGACACCATCGACCCGGGCGATTGTCGGCTTCGGCAGGGTGTGAAGTGTCTGGCAGGCTCGGCCGACCGATCGCATCCCGTCGAGCGGATGGCCTTCCCGATCCCGGGGATCGCCGCCCACATCGGCGCCAGAGCAGAAGTCCTCACCGGCGCCGGTGATGACGAGCACCCGGACCGAGTCGTCCCGTGCAACTTCGTCGAACAGGTCGTGCAGACCCGCCCAACCGGGTGCGGTGACTGCGTTGCGTACCTCGGGTCGATCGATCGTGATCGTGGCGACGCCGTCGGAGCGTTCGAGATTGAGGTACTCGACCATCAGGCGTTTCCGGTTGCCGGATATCGGGACGATGCCGACATCAGCCTTCGGCTCCCATGTCGGCGGCGAGGTAGAACGCAGCATCGATCGACTCCTTCGGACCGAGGACGTTCATTGCGATTTCGTCGACGCCGGCGGCGGCGTACTCCTCGAGACCGGCCCGCACCGTGTCGGGATCACCGGCGAGCAGCATGTCCTCGGGCCCCGCCATGCCTTCGCGGTCCAGCATCGCCCGGTACGACGGCAGCTGCCCGTAGATCTTCAGGGCCTCGGCTGTGGTGGCCCGAGCAGACTCGACATTGTCGGTGATCCACACGGGCACGCCGGCGGCGATCGCGCCCGGCCCGATACCCGGCCGGATGTGAGACGCGATGGTCTTCGGCCCCGTCATCCAGGTGATTGTGCCACCCGTGCGTTCACCGGCAAGCGCAAGCATCTTCGGGCCCATCGCAGCGAGCATGACCTCGGGGGCGGAGCCGGGGATGTTGATCTGGGTGTGGTGGGTGACGAACTCACCCGTGGTCGACACTCGCTGCTCGTTCAAAAGCGGGAGCAGGGCGTCGAGGTACTCGACCATGTGGGTGTAGGGCTTGCGCCACTCGATGCCGTACTGCATCTCCATCGCCGGCTGGTGGCTGGCACCGAGACCGAGACAGAACCGACCGCCGGTGGCCTGGTTGATCGTTCGGGACTGGGCGGCGAGTGTCTCAGCGAAGGTGGTCTGCATCGCGACGACCGACGTGCCGAGCCCGATATCGGGCACCTCACGACCGACGATGGCCAACGTCACCATCGGATCGGCGTTGAACACCTGGGGGTTCCAGTAACGGTGCAGGCCGGCGGCTCGAGCCCGCTCGGCAGTCTCGAGGGCAGCGTCGATCTCCGACGGAGAATCGAACCAACTGATCTTCACGGCGAACTCCTGTTCACATTCGGTCGAGAAGTTCGCGCTTCTTGGCTTCGAACTCCTCATCGGTCACCACGCCCCGACGGCGTAGTCGGTCGAGCTTTTCGATCTGTTCCGGGATCGACAACTGTGGTTCAGCGGGCGTTGCGGGAGCAGCTTCGGCCGCCGCCTGGCCGAGACGGCGGAGCCGACGATCCTCGAGGCCTTCGACCTGGCGGTAGATCTCGTTCTGCACGAGGTTCGGCATTCGGATGTCGGTGAACTCCTGGCGTCCGCCCTCACCGGCGGACTCGATGCCCAGGTCACCCGCACCGATGATCCGCTCGAAGATCGACTGTTTGAAGAACACCGTGTTGATCCGGTCGAGCGGGATCTCGATACCCTCCTTCGAGAACACACCTTTGCGGGACACGAGCCGCTCGTTTGTGACAACGAAATTGGTGGTCGTCCACTGCAGGTACGTGAATCCGAAGAAGCCAAGTCCCCCGAGGAAGAGGAGCAAAATCGCCCAGTCGAATGGGCCCCACCAACTCATCCGTAGGGCAGCGAGCGCGACGATAGTCACCACAGCGAGCAACGCACCGGCTGGCGCGAGACACCACCAATGCGGGCGAAGATCAAGGACGAGGTCTTCGTCCTCGGTCAACAGGTGGGTGGGGAACGGCACGGGCCGACACTAACCCGCCGTCGCCGCAGAGGCCTCCGCTGTGTCGGTCGGGAGCGGGGGCAGTCGAAGAGTCAACAGCCAGGTGAGCGCTGCGAACGCGGCCGAACCCCACATCGCAAGTTCGAGCCCACCCCCGAGATAGAGCACCCCGCTGAGCAGAGTGCCGACGAGTCGGCCGGAGGCGTTGGCCGAGTAGTAGAAGCCGACATCCATGCTGACCTCGTCGTCGCCTGCGTAGGCGAGGATCAGATACGAGTGGAGGCTCGAGTTCAGCGCGAACACGATCCCGAAGACGATCAGCCCGCCCAGTACTGCGACCTCGCGCAGGTCACCGATCGTCACGCCGATCGCGATGAGGGCCGACACCACCCCGAGGACGAAGGCCCATGCACGAGCCGCCGCAATCTCGTCGATCTCGCCCCGAACACGCAGAACCTGCGGAGCGACCGATTGGACGACGCCGTAGCCGATCACCCACGCCGCGAGGAAGGCGCCCGTGGCCGTGAACGACCAGCCGAGTATCTCGTCGAGGAAGACGGGAAGCGCAACGACGAACCAGATGTCTCGGGAGGAGAAGAGGAAGAAGCGAGCAGCCGAGAGTCGGTTGACGGCCTCGGATTTCGACAAGATCGATCGCAGCGGCGGCTTCTTCGTGGATCTGCCGATGTCCTCGTTCAGCAGGACCGTCACGGCAACGAGCGCAACGGCGATGCCACCCGCCATGGCGAAGAGCGTCGTGTCGTAGCCCAGCCAGGCGAGGAGCGCCGCACCGAGAAAGAAGCCGACCCCCTTCAGCGCATTTTTGGATCCGGTCAGCACGGCGACGAGTCGGAACAGAGCGTTGTCACCATCACCGGCGACATACTTCACCGCACTCTTCGAGCTCATCTTGGTGAGGTCTTTGGCGACACCCGACAGCGCCTGGGCACCCATGACGTACGCCACCGACACCCATTCGACCCAGTCGGGTGAGTGCAGGGCGAGAATCACCAGAGCGACGATCTGAAGCAAGAGCCCGGCGAGCAGGGTTTGGTTGAGTCCTCGCCGGGCACCAACCCACCCGCCGAGCAGGTTGGTGATGATTCCCATGAATTCGTAGAGCAGGAAGAGGAAGGCGAGCGACACCGGCGAATACCCGAGGTCGTGGAAGTGGAGCAGCACCAGCAGGCGCAGGGCTCCGTCGGTGATCGTGAACGCCCAGTAGCCCGCGGTGACAAGGGCGTAGTTGCGCAACTGCACGACGGGTTCCTAGAGCTCCGCAGCGACCCTTGCGGCCAGGTCGGCCATCCGGAACGCATAGCCGTACTCGTTGTCGTACCAGGTGAGGATTTTCACCATCCGGTTGTCGATCACCATCGTCGAGGGCCCGTCGACAACGCCCGACCGGGTGTCGTTCACGAAGTCGGCTGACACAAGGGGACGCTCCTCGAACCCGAGGATCCCGGCGAGCTCACCGTTGGCTGAGGTCCGGAGCGCGTCGTTCACCTCGTCGACGGTGACATCGCGCTCGAGGGTGAACACTGCGTCGGTGAGCGATGCGTTGAGCAACGGCAACCGGACGGCCAGACCGTTGAGCTTTCCCTGCAGCTCGGGGTAGATCATCGTGATCGCCGTGGCCGAGCCCGTGGTGGTTGGGATCAGTGAGTTGAGCGCCGACCGGGCCCGTCGAAGGTCCTTGTGCGGGGCGTCGACTATCACCTGCGTGTTGGTGACGTCGTGAATCGTGGTGATGACACCCCGTTCGATACCGAACGTCTCGTGTACCACCTTCACCACCGGAGCGAGCGAGTTCGTCGTGCACGACGCCGCCGTGAGGATGTCGTGCTCAGCGGGCTCATAGTCGGCGTCGTTGCAGCCGACGACGATGTTGGGCACGCCCGGGCTCTTGACGGGCGCAGCGACCAGGACCTTGCGGGCGCCGTTGTCGAGATGGGGCGTGAGGGTCTCGGTGGTCGTGAACGCGCCGCTGGCCTCCATCACGAGGTCGACACCCAGATCAGCCCACGGGATGTTCCCGGGTTCGTCGTGGGTGCTGGTCGTGACCCGTTGACCATCTACGAGGATCGTGTCGCCGTCGACCCTGACCTCGCCGGCATAGCGGCCGTGGACCGTGTCGAACTCGAGGAGGTGCGCTGCGGTGGCGGCGTCGGCCTTCAGGTCGTTGACGTGGGCGAGTTCGATGCCGTCATGACCGGCGATGCCCCGGACAGCGAGTCGCCCGATGCGCCCGAAGCCGTTGATACCGATGCGAGTGGTCATGGTCGAACTCCCAGAGGACGTGTCAAGGATGACGCTAGCGAATCCGCCTCACCGGACTCGGTAGCGATCACCCGAAATCCTGGTGAACCCCAGGCGTCGGTATCGGTCACCGTCCCGGTCGGTGGCGGCGGGGACGTCGATCATCCCCAGCCCCATTCGTGGAGCTTGTCGTCATCGATACCAAAGTGATGGGCGATCTCGTGCACGACGGTGACCATCACCTCCTCGACGAGTTCGTCCTCGTCGCGAGCGAACTCGCAGAGGGGAAGCCGGTAGAGCGTGATGACGTCGGGCATGGCCATGCCGCCGTAGTCGCCGCGTTCGGTGAGCGGTACCCCTTCGTACAGTCCCAGCAGATCCTCGGTCGGGTGCCGGTCCGCGACAACCACGGCGACATTGTCCATCAGACGCATGAGTTGAGGTGGCATCTCGTCGAGCGCGGCGGCGACCAGTCGTTCGAACTGATGACGCGGGATCGCCTCCATGGGCGAAACCTACCGGCGTCCCCGGGTTCCCGGAGAGCGTGTCGGCTCGAGTCGGTAGGGTCACATTGTGGCTGAACGCCTCTCCTACGCCGACGTCTTGCTCGAGGACCTCACCCCCGAGCAGCGCGACGCGGTCATAACCTCGGCGACACCGCTGTGCATCGTGGCCGGCGCCGGGTCCGGCAAGACCCGCGTCCTCACTCGCCGGATCGCGTGGCAGGCGGCCACCGGCACCATCGATCCCCGTCGGGTTCTCGCCGTCACCTTCACTCGGCGCGCCGCCGGCGAACTCCGACGCCGCACCCGTGCCCTCGGCCTCCGCGACGATGTCGCGGCCGGCACGTTCCACTCGATCGCCCTGGCAATCCTGCGAAACCACTGGAGGGACTCCGGCCGACGGGCTCCCGAGTTGCTCGAGCGACGAATGTCGTTCCTCGCCCGGCAACACCGCAACCTCGACCGCGCCTCGATTGCCGACATCGACGGTGAGATCGGGTGGGCCCGTGCCCGGCTCGTCACGCCCGATCAGTACGCCGACGAGGCCAAGGCTGCACGACGGCGGCCCGGGCGAAGCCTGCCCTTCGTGGCCGACATCTACGAGCAGTACGAAGAGGCCAAGCGCAAGCGGAAGCTCGTCGACTTCGACGACCTCCTTGCGCTCTGCCACGCCACCATGACCCAGGACACCCGCTTCGCCGAGGCCCAACGGTGGCGTCATCGCCACGTCCTCGTCGACGAGTTCCAGGACGTCAACCCACTCCAATTCGCGCTCCTGCAGAGCTGGCTCGGACCCGAATCGTCGCTCGTGGTCGTCGGCGACCCGAACCAGGCGATCTACGGCTGGAACGGAGCCGAACCCGAGCTCCTCGACGAGATCGGCGACCATCTCCCCAACTGTGCCGTGATCCACCTCCGCACCAACTTCCGCTCGACCCCCGAGATCCTCACCGCCGCCGCTCGAGTGCTCGACATTGAGCCCCAGCCGGCCGCCCGTCCCTCAGGCGACGAACCCAGCGTCCGTCGCCTCAATGCCGACGGCGAAGCGGTCGCCATCGCCCGCTCGGTGCGGGGTCGTCACAAGCCTGGCGCGCCGTGGCGGCACCAGGCCGTACTCGCTCGTACCAACGCGCAGCTCCCAGCGGTCCGCAATGCCCTTGAGCGTGCAGGCATCCCCGTTCGTTCCCGTGGCGACGGAGCGCTGCTGCGGCGACCTGAAGTGATGGAACTCATCGACACCTGGCAGGGCTATCAGCCGTTGTCCGATGTCTTGGCCGACGCCACCGCCGAGCTCCCTGACTCGCTCGACGATGCCCACCTGAGTGAAGAACGGCGGGCGATGCTCCAGGCATTCCTTGACGTTGCCCGCGGGCACCTCGAACTCGAACGCCGCGCCACCGTCGACGACTTCCTTTCTTCGCTTCGCACCGACGATCGTGTCTCCGCCGTCACCGATGGTGTCGAGCTCGGCACCTTCCATTCGGCCAAAGGCCTCGAATGGCCAATCGTGCACCTCATCGGCATTGAGGACGGTTACGTCCCGATCGGATTCGCCCAGAGCGCCGACGCCCGCGCTGAAGAGCGGCGCCTCCTCTACGTCGCCGCCACTCGCGCCGAGCGCGAGCTCCATATCTCCTGGAGTGACGCACGCGTGATCGGTGACCAACTCGTCGAACGCGAACCGTCGCCGTGGATCGAGGCGTTCCACGGCGAGCCCGATCCTCTCCCCGACGAGCGCCCATCGATCGCGAACCTGCGGGCGAAGATCGCTGCCGTCCCCGAGGTCGATCTCACGGTCACCGATCAGCACGAACGCGAGATCGTGCGTGATCAGCTGCTCATCTGGCGCGAAGACTGGGCCGAGAAGGCACACGTCTCCCCCACTGCCGTGCTCTCGGATCGCGCCGTCGAGGCCCTCTCGATCGAGCGACCATGTCGGATGGACGAACTCGCCGACATCGAGGGCATCGGCCAAAGCAAAGCCCGCCGCTTCGGCCTCAAGCTGCTCGAGCTCACCTGCCTCGACGAGTAACCACCCGGGCGAGGGTCACTCGCCCGTCGACGGATCCTTCGGCCGTGGCTGGGCGACCACAACGACCGTGGCGTCGGAACGTTCGAGTACCGCCTCGACCGTGTGCCCGATGAAGGGTCGGCCGTCGACGTTACGGAGCTGGGCGCCAAGCACCACAAGATCGGCCTGCTCGGTGCGGGCCGCATCGACAAGTGCCTCTCCCGCCGACGTGCCTTCGCGAAGGATCTCTCGCGGGCTGATCCCCGCTTCGTGGGCCTGCTCGACGGCCCGAGCCATCATCGACTCCGCTGCGGCGATCGCCGGATCGTCGACAGCGGTGCCACGCCGGGCAAAGATCCGCGGCAGCTGATTGACCCGGTTGACAACGTGCGTGAGCAGGACTTCCGTGCCGAGCTGGGCCGAAATCGCGAACGCGACCTCCTGTGCGGAGCGTGACGAAGGTGTACCCGTGACGGGAACGATGGCGCGGGAGAACGCCGGTGGGAGTGGCCGATCAAGCCCCCGGGCCCGACGCACAATCACGACCGGAGTCACGGCGTTGAGCAGCAGTTCGTCGACCATCGGCGAGTAGAGGACGCCCTCATGCCGCTCGGCCACGCCCACGACCACCACGCCATAGCCGAGGTTGGACTCGGACACGATCGATGCGGCGACATCGCGCCCGCTGCCGATCGACACACCGTTTGCGCGGTTGTGATCGACCTCGCGCTCGTCGAGCACGGCCTCAAGGACGCTGATGTCAGCATCCACATCACCGACGGTGAGAATCGTTGAGGGTGCCTCCTTTGGCCACGCGAACTGAGCGAGCTGGGCGGCGGCGATCGAGGCGGGCTGCCCCTTCGACGGCAGCAAGATCCGCTGCGAGGTGACGACCAGGTTCTTGGCCAAGGCCTCCTCGCGGTCGAGTCGCTCCTGTTCCTTGTCGGTGCCGCGCCAATCGCGCACGACGATACGCAGGCTGACGGCGGCAAAAATCGAGGTGATCAGGGGAACGATCACGATCACCGTGTAGGCGGTCTCGGTGAACACACCAAGCGAGAGTCCGACCGAGGCGATCACGATCTCGAGAGCGCCTCGGGCATTGAGCCCAGCACCCAGGGCGGTGGCCGCACGGTTCGACTGGCCGGCGAGCTTGGCGCCAACGAACGCGCCGACGAACTTGGCGACGATCGCCACGGCCACCACGACTCCGGCCCAGGCGATCGCATCGTCCTGGCCGAGCAGACCGAGGTCGACCCGCAAACCAGCGGTGGCGAAGAACACCGGGGCGAGGAATGTATTGGTGACCGATTCGAGATGGTCGAGCACCTCTCGCTGCTGGAACCGCGACCGGTGCAACACGACACCGGCGACAAAGGCACCGAGTACCGCTTCGATCCCGAGGGCCTGCGTGGCGACGCCGTAGATCAGCATGGTCATGACAACGACCGTCATGGCGCCGGCGACGTCGGGACCGTCGCGACGCACCCACCGCAACGACCGGTCGACCACGCGCTGACCAACGGTCATGGCGAGCGCAAGAAAGATTGCCAGGCCACCAACGGTGCGGACGATGCCAGAGGCTGAGACCTCCCCGGACGTCGCAAAGCCGGTGAAGACCGCGAGCATGATCCACCCGACGACATCGTTGGCCATGCCGGCGGCAACCGTGATCTGGCCGAAGTCGCGACGCATCAAACCAAGCTCGCTGAGGATTTTGGCGATCACCGCAAGCGCAGAGACGGCTAGGGAAGCGGCGACGAACAGGGCGAAGACGGTGCGATCGCTCTCGGCACCGATGAACGATTCGGGAAGAACGCCACCAACGACGAGGCCTCCGATCAACGGCACGACCAAGCTGAAGCCGGTCACGAGTGCTGCGGCCCCCCCGAGGCGCCGGATCAGACCGAGATCGGTTTCGAAGCCCGCCGTGACGAGCAGGAACGCAACCCCAAGCCAGCTCACGGCGAAGAGTGCCCCAGAGCTGATCTCGTGCTCGGGCAGGAACCATTCGAAGCCATCAGGCCAAAGCCGACCAAAGATCGACGGCCCCAAGATCACGCCCGCGCCAAGCTGGCCGATCACGGAGGGCAGATTGAGACGCCGCATCAACGCCCCGCAGAAACGGGCGGCTGCAACCAAGACGAGGAGTTGGGTCCAGAAGACCAGCAACTCGTGTTCGTCGAGCGGCGTCAGGGCGAACTGCAAGCGTCAGCGTTCCACGTCGATGAAGACCGGCGCGTGGTCCGAGGGCGGATCGTCCTTGGGGCCCTTGCGTTCGTTGCGGTCGATCAGCGCGAGCTTCGTCGCATCGGTGACCGAGCGGGAGGTCATCAGCAGATCGATGCGCAGCCCCATCTTCTTGTAGAAGCTGCCGCCCCGATAGTCCCACCAGGAATACAGACGTTCCTCGGGGTGGTGTTCACGGAAGACGTCGACGAGCCCCCACTGCTCGAGGGCGGCGAGACGATCTCGTTCGGCCTGGCTGGTATGAGTCGCCGTCTCGAACTTCTTCGGGTCCCAGCAGTCGATGTCGGCCGGGCAGATGTTGTAATCACCCACGACGACGACGTCGTCACCCGGATCGCACTGCCCGTCGAGATCGCCGACGAGACGATCGAGCCAGCGCAGCTTGTACTGGTAATGCTCATGGTCGAGCGACCGGCCGTTGGGCACGTAGCAGGACGCGATCCGCACACCGTCGCAGGTCGCCCACGCGATGCGAGCGTCCTGGTCGAGCTCGCCGCCGTCGCCGAAACCGGCGACCGGATTCTCGAGTCCGACCTTCGACAGGATCGCCACCCCATTCCACCGGCCCTCACCGTGATGGAGGGTTTCGTACCCCAATGACTGGAAGGCCATCGCAGGGAAGGCATCGTCAGCGAGCTTGGTCTCCTGCAGGCACAAAACGTCGGGTTCGAAGGTCTCGAGCCAACGTTCGACGCGGGAGAGGCGGGCGTTGAGCGAGTTGACATTCCAGGTCGCGATCCGCACGAGCGGGACCATACAGCACGCCGCCGTATGCTGGTTCTCGTGAGCACCACGGACCCCCTCGATCTCGGCCCGAATGCCTGGATGGCCGACGAAATGCGATCCCGATGGAAGGCAGACCCGGCATCGGTCGACCCGGCATGGCGGGTGATCTTCGAGGCCGAACCCGCCGCCGGTGCCAGCAAGACCAACGGAGCTACTGCAGCCACGACACCGATCGAAGTGCCCTCCGTCGACGTCACACCGACCACCGCTTCGCCGGCTCCCTCTGCCCAGCCGTCTGCGCCTGTTAAGCCCGAGGTGAAGCTCCCGACCCCGATGCAACATGACGACAACGGAGCCCCCGCGCCGGCGAGCCAGCCGGCGCCGGCCTCCGCGAATGCCGGGGAGCGCGAGGCCGACCCCGACGCCCCAGTCCAGCAACCGCTGCGAGGCGCATCGGCCCGCATCGTCACCAACATGGAAGCGTCGCTTGAGGTACCCACGGCGACGAGCTTTCGTCAGGTGCCGGCGAAGCTGCTCGAGGTCAACCGCAAGATCATCAATGGTCATCTCGGCCGCAAACTCAGCGGCAAGGTCAGCTTCACCCATCTGATCGGCTACGCCGTCGTGCGCGCGATCGCCGACTCAATGCCGGCGATGAACAACGTTTACACCACCGATGACAATGGCAAGCCGGTCCTCGTGAAGAACTCCAACGTGGGGCTCGGCATCGCCATCGACCTCGAGAAGGCCGATGGCAGCCGCACCCTCATGGTCCCGAGTATCAAGGCGGCCGACACGCTCGACTTCCAGCAGTTCGTTGACGCCTACCAGGACCTGATCGTGAAGGCCCGTGACGGCAAACTCGGCGTTGACGACTTCGCCGGCACGACCGTCAGTCTCACCAACCCCGGCACGATCGGCACCCTGCAGTCGGTGCCGCGCCTGATGCCGGGCCAAGGCCTGATCGTCGGTGTGGGCTCGATCGCGTTCCCCACCGAGTTCCAGGCCGCCGACCCGTCGAAGCTCGCCGAGCTTGGCGTGTCGAAGGTCATCACCGTTAGCTCGACCTATGACCACCGGGTCATTCAGGGTGCCGAGTCCGGCATGTTCTTGAAGAAGGTCCACGAACTCCTCCTCGGCGAAGATGACTTCTACGTCGACGTCTTCCGTTCGCTTGACGTGCCGTACGAAGCAGTCAAGTGGCGTCGCGATGTCAACCCGCTCGACCGCGAGACCGGCCTGCTCGAGAAGCAGGCCAAGGTCAACCAGTTGATCAACATGCACCGCGTGCGCGGCCACCTCATCGCGGATCTCGATCCGTTGCAGGTGAAAGAGCCCAAGATGCACCCTGAGCTCGACCCTGCGACCTACGGGCTCACCATCTGGGATCTCGATCGCGAGTTCCTCACCGGCTCCGACTCCGGCATCTATGCCCAGGTCGGCGGCCAGAGCCGCATGCCACTCGGCGATTTGCTCGGTGTGCTTCGCGACGCGTACTGCCGCACCGTCGGTGTGGAGTACATGCACATCCAGGATCCGGTCGAGAAGCGCTGGGTGCAGGAGCAACTCGAGGGGGCCGACCGCTCCATCGAACCAGACGAACAACGCCACATCCTCGGACGGCTCAACGCAGCTGAGGCGCTGGAGACCTTTCTCGGAACGAAGTACGTCGGCCAGAAGCGCTTCGGTATCGAAGGCGCCGAATCCACGATCCCTTTGGTCGACGCCCTGCTCGGCGCGGCAGCCGACGCTGGCATGGCCGAGGCCGTGATCGGCATGGCCCACCGCGGCCGCCTCAACGTGCTCGTCAACATCGTCGGCAAGGACTACGGCTCGTTGTTCAACGAGTTTGAGGGTGGCGACGTCGGCTCCATGACCATGGGTTCGGGCGACGTGAAGTACCACCTCGGCCAGACCGGAACGTTCGTCTCGCGAAATGGCAACGAGCTTTCGCTCGAACTGGCCGCGAACCCGTCGCATCTCGAGGCGGTCAACCCGGTGGTGCTCGGCATGGTCCGGGCCCGGATGGACGAGATCCGTCGGGACAGCACCGAGTTCGAGGCCTATCCGGTCCTGCCGCTGCTGCTGCACGGCGACGCAGCGTTCGCCGGTCAAGGTGTCGTCGCCGAGACCCTCAACCTGTCGCAGATCCGCGGGTATCGAGTCGGCGGCTGCGTACACGTCGTGATCAACAACCAGGTCGGCTTCACCACGTCGCCAGCTGCGGCCCGTTCGTCGGAGTACTCCACTGACGTGGCCAAGATGATCCAGGCCCCGATCTTCCATGTGAACGGCGACGACCCAGAAGCGTGTGTTCGAGTCGCCCGACTGGCGTTCGAGTACCGCCAGAGGTTCAACAAGGACGTCGTGATCGACATGATCTGCTACCGACGTCAAGGCCACAACGAAGGCGACGACCCCAGCTACACGCTCCCCGAGATGTATCGCCGGATCGACGAACGACCCTCGGTCCGGGAGTTGTACACCACGTCGCTCGTGAAGCGTGGGGCCTTCACCCCCGATGATGAAGAGGCGGCGCTCGACGACTTCCGCACCCGACTGCAGTCGGCACTCGACGAGACCCGGGAAGTCCGAAACGAGGGAGGTGTCGCTCAGCGGCCGATCAAGAGCAGCGGGGTGCGGCCGCATCTGCGCACGTCGATCAACCAGGCGACGGTCGACGAGGTCTACGAAATCCTCACCACCACCCCCGAGGGCTTCACAATGCATCCAAAGCTCGCCCAACAATTCGCGACCCGCCACAAGATGTTTGAGGGTGGTGAGATCGACTGGGCGCTCGGCGAGGCGATGGCCTACGGCAGTCTTCTCGTCGAGGGCACCTCGGTGCGCCTCTCGGGCCAGGACTCGCGTCGCGGCACGTTCAGCCATCGACACGCAACCCTCGTCGATTTCGAGACCAGTGCCGAACACACCCCGCTCAAGGAACTGGGCGAGGGCCACGACTCGAACTTCTGGGTGTACGACTCATTGTTGAGCGAATACGCCGTCCTCGGCTTCGAGTACGGCTATTCGATCGCCAACCCGAAGGCACTTGTGCTCTGGGAAGCCCAGTTCGGCGACTTCGCCAACGGGGCGCAGATCATCATCGACCAGTTCATCGTCGCTGCGAAGGACAAGTGGAACCAGGACTGCGGCCTGGTCATGCTGCTCCCCCACGGCTTCGAGGGACAGGGCCCTGAGCACTCGTCCGCCCGCATCGAACGGTTCATGGTCCTCGCTGCCGAAGACAACATGCACGTCTGCAACGCCACTACAGCCGCCCAGTTCTTCCATCTGATGCGACGCCAGTCGATGCAGTCGGTGCCGACCCCGCTCGTCGTTTTCACCCCGAAGTCGCTGCTGCGTTCGAAACACTCGCGCTCGTCGGTCAACGATCTGATGTCCGGCACGTTCGAGGAACTCCTCCGCGACGTGAACCCGCCCCCCGCCCCTGAGGTTCAGCGGGTCGTGTTCTGCTCCGGAAAGGTCGCCTTCGACCTCATGGCGGAACGCGACAAGCGGGGCACCAAGGTCGCAATAGCCCGGGTCGAGCAGCTCTACCCGTGGCCCTTCGCCGCCGTCGCAAGCCAACTCGAGACCTTCCAGAACGCCAAAGAAATTTTCTGGGTCCAGGAAGAGCCGGAGAACATGGGTCCGTGGAACTCGATCAAGGGTCGCCTGTACGAGGCTCACGGCGAGACCCACGACATCCGCCGGGTGAGTCGTCACGAGTCGGGTTCGCCGGCCACCGGTTCGGCCGCCGTGCATGCCCAGGAACTCCAGCTCCTGCTCGACGAAGCCCTCGGCTGAGCTAATGGCCGAATCGCTTAACCCCGAGGCCTTCAACGACTTCCTCGACAGTAAGCCAGGCTGGATCGTCCTGACGACGATCACTCCCGACGGCTACCCGCACAGCGTCCCCCTCGGCTACTTCCGCGACGGCGACCACATCTACTGCGGTTGTGTCGATCACACGACCAAGATTCGCAACATCGAGCAGAACCCAAAGGTCTCGCTCATGATCGAGTCCGGGTCGACGATGAGCGACATCAAGGGAGCGATGATCCAGGGAAGGGCAATTGTTCGACGCGATCCTGCGTCGGTCCTCGAGGTCATGCGGAAGGCTGCAACAGCGCGCGGGATCGCAGAAGCCGACCTCCCAACCGAACCGAGGCCTGGATCGGCCTACATCGATGTTGCGATCGAGCGCCGAATCTCCTGGGACTACGGCGCCTGATCCGCTTCCGTGGGTTCAGCGCAGAGGGATCTCGATGATTGCCTCGAGTTCCTCGAGAGCGATGTCGGGGTCGACGACCTTGATCGTCTGCATCCCCATCGCCTTGGCGGGCTTGAGATTGATACCGAGGTCGTCGAGGAAGACACACACGCTCGGCTCCACATCGAGGCGCTCACACGCGATCTCGTAGAAGCGCGGCTCCGGCTTCCGAACGCCCACCGCACTCGACTCGACGATCTCGTCGAACAGGTCATGGATCTCGGCGAGCGACGCACCATCGCCATCGACCCCGACATCGGACACCATCGCTTCGGTGCCGGATTCGCTGGTCGGTGGCGTGAAGTTGTTGGTGAGCATCGCAGTCTTGAAGTTCACTGAACATCGGCGCAGCGCCTCGACCATCGCCGGACGAAGCACACCGCGGAGTGATGCAATGACCCGGGTGCCATCAATCACGAATCCAAGCTCGAGCGCCTCTGCTTCGAACGCTTCGACGAATGCTCGAGCAGAATACTCACCTCGTTCGAAGTGCGCCCATGCGTTGTCGTCGGGGTTGGTGGCGTTGATACCGCGAATGGTGTCGAGGGGCAGACCCGCTTCCGCCTCGTAGCGGTTGAACGCTTCGAACGGGCTCGACAAGATCACGCCACCAAAATCGAAGAGCACAGCCTGAATCACCGGGTCAGCGTAACGACATGGTTGACTGGCCTCCATGCCGAGTGGACACGCCGTCGTCGACGGATCCAACATCGCCACCGAGGGACGAAGCGAGCCATCGCTGCAGCAACTCGACGAAGCGGTCACACAGTTCATCGCTGAGTACGACTTCGAGCGGGTCACTGTCATCGTCGACGCCTCGTTCGAGCATCGAGTCGCGAAGGGCGAACGTCAGGCTGCTCGCCAGGCGATCGACGACAACGAGATCATCACACCTCCGGCTGGCGTCATCGGCCGCGGCGACACCTTCATCCTGCAGGTTGCCAACCGGGCGAACGCTGTCGTGCTGAGCAACGACTCGTTCCAGGAATTCCACGGCACCCACGAGTGGCTCTTCGACGAGGGACGCCTGATCGGCGGTAAGCCGATCCCCGACGTCGGCTGGGTGTATGTGCCGCGTGCGCCGGTGCGCGGGCCCGTGAGTCGGCGGGCACAGGCCCAGGCCGACGAGGCTGACGCACCACCATCCAAGGCCCCGGCCAAGAAGAC